>DATARD010000206.1:0-56290 GCA_036264355.1 Thermoanaerobaculia bacterium | reverse complement strand
TGGGTCCTGTATGCCTGGTTCGCCAGTGATTGGGACCGGCGGTGGCTCGGATTCGCCATCGGCGACAAGGGTGTGCGGCTCGCGAGAGTGCTTTACGGCTTGGCTCTGATCGCTTTCGGCCTGTCGCATTTCGCCTATCTCAATTTGACCACACCGTTGGTGCCTGGCTGGCTGCCAGCTCATGTTTTCTGGGCGTATTTCACCGGCTGTACCTTCCTCGCTGCGGGCGCGGCAATGCTCATTGGTGTCTGTGCACGCCTGGCAGCCGTGCTCTCGGCCTTGCAGATCGGCCTGTTTACGCTGCTGGTGTGGGTACCCTTTCTGGCGGCCGGCCACATCAGCGCCCAAAATTGGTCTGAGCTCGTCGTCAGTTGGACGCTGACGGCTGGCGCCTGGGTCGTGGCGGATTCGTACCGCAGCATGCCCTGGCTCGCCGTGAACAGGCGCTAGGTGTCGCCGGCTCCGCCTGCTATCGTTTCGGCACGTCTCCCCAGTGATACGTAATCTGCAACGGCTCGCCGGCTCCCGAGCCCTGCAGCCAGAGGATGGCGGGGGACGGCTTCAGGGAGCCGAGCCGGAGCTGTCCATCGGTCGGACCGGTGACGGTCAGGGTCACCGCGAGCCCTTCGGCGTCGAGGGCGAGATCGGTGAAGGCGAGCGTGGCTACGGTGCCCTGGACCGGCTGGCCGTTGCGCTGGCTGATCCAGGGGGAGAACGTCTCGTCGCCGATCTTCAGCGCCGGATCCGCGAAAGAGACGACGGCCAGCGATTTGTCGCGCAGGTACAGCTTGGTCAGGGGGATGACGGTGCCCGGAAAGAGCGGCGGCGAGACGCTCCAGCCGCGGCCGTCGGTGCCCAGACCGAAGCCGCGGTGGATGCCTCCGATGTGCACGTAGCCGTTGTGGACTCCCCGCTTCTGTAAGACGTCCACGGCGCGGTCGACGGCCAGACCTTCGGAGAATCCCCAGAGATCGACCGCGCTGCCGGCGGCCAGGGTGACGGTCTTTTTCTCCACATCGACGATGATCCGGTCGCAGGCGGCGGAATCCACGGCCTGATCGAGGAGCTCGGGCTTCTTGGCGACCGGCGACCGCACTCCCCAGAGCCGGTTGATCTCGCGTCCGAGCGGTCCGTAGGCTCTTTCCGACCAGAGGCAGAAGTCGTACGCCCGCGAGAGGGCCGGGAAGAGGCGGGTGTCCACGATCTGCGGCCCTTTGCCGGCCGCCGCGTTGAGCGCGGCAAGGCTTTTGGCGGTCTGGGGGTTGCCGTCCGGATCGGTGAGCCGGTCGATCTCGGCGATTTCGGCCAGCGCCGCGTCGATCGCCTGCCGGGCGGTGTCCGGCATCATGTCGCGGATTTCGATCTCGACCGGACGATGGAACGCGGTGGAGGAGACACGGACGGGGCGGGTCAGAGGCAGCGGCGCTGGAGTGGCAGCGCCGGTGGTGAGGAGGAGCAGGACCAGGGGCAGCATGCTGCGATCATAGCCGTGATGATCGCGGAGTGCGTCAGAAGTTGATGTAGTCGAGCTCCGGCGGATAGAGGGCCGGCTGTTTATCGGAGGCATGGGCCTCGGGACGGGCGGGCCGCAGCCCGGGCCGTTTGAAGCGCAGCACGAGGTAGGCGCCGAAGACGGCGGCGAACATCCGGACGCGGGCTTTGACGCCGCGCCAGAGGCCCCGCTTCTTCTCTTTCACCAGGTGCTTCAGGTTGTGCATCACGGTCGTCGTGGTGCGCAGCCCGAGCTTGTGGCAGGCCCAGTTGATGCCGGTCTCGATGGCGAACCCTTCGCGGTGGCTCTCGGGGACCGCCTCGAAGATCTCCCGGCGCAGGCAGCGGATGCCGGAGAGGAGCGGGCCGTTGTGCCGCTGCCAGGCGTTGAGGAAGGCGCCGCGGTTGCGGATGCCGACGTTCATGTCCGAGGTGCCGGCGAGGACCGGCTCCATCAATTGCTCCAGGAGAGAGCCGGAGAGGTTCAGGATGTCGCCGTCCACGAACAGCAGGACGTCGGCGTCCGTATGGGCCACTCCCACCGCCATGGCGGTCCCCTTGCCGCGGTTTTCCCGCAGGTGGATGGCGCGCAGCTTCATGGAGCGGGCGATTTCGACGGTGCCGTCCGTCGAGCCGTCGGAGACCACCAGGATCTCCTGGATCACCGGCGTGGATTTGAGCACAGAGAGAACCTCGGCGAGGGTCTCCTCTTCGTTGTAGGCCGGCACGATGGCGGTGACTTGCCGGCTCATGCGGCCTCACCTCCAGGCAGGCGGCGCAGGCTCGACAGCGGCGGACGGCAGGAGCGTCCCCTCGGCGACCACGCGGGCGTCGCCCGCGAGAAGCCAGCGGCCAGTCTCCGGATCGCTGTCCACCTCGAGCTCGAAGCCGCCTTTGGTGAGCACGCGGACGGGCATCTCCAGAGCGCCCAGGGCGAGGCCGACCGCCGTACTGGCCAGCACGCCGCTGCCACAGGCCAGGGTCTCGTTCTCGACGCCCCGCTCGAAGGTCCTGATCTCCATGCGATGTTTGTTGGGATAGCGTACAAAATTGACGTTGGTCCCCCCCGGTGCGAATACGGCGTGATGGCGGAGCGCAGCACCCAAAACCTGCACCGGAGCCCGTTCCAGATCTTCCCACTGCATGACGACGTGGGGCACTCCCACCAAAACGCTGTGTCCTGCACAAGTGGTGCCGTCGATCGTTATCGATATTTCTGTGGGTACCGCGGGCGCCGGCAGGGCGAGGCGGACGCGCTCCGCGTCGATCCGCTGGGCCGATACGGGGCCGGCGCCGGTCTGCACGTCGACCCGGCCGGTCTCCCAGCCGAGATGAAAGGCCAATTGAGCCGCGCAGCGCGTGCCATTCAGGCAGAGATCGGCAGGGTAGCCGTCGGCGTTGAAGTAGTCCATCGTTACGCCCGCGGGGGCCCGGCGGAGAATGAAGAGACCGTCGGCGCCCAGCGAAACGCCGCGCCGGCACCAGGCGCGGATGCGCTCCGGCGGCGGCGCGGTGCCCGCGGTGTTCGAGGCGTGCGGCTCGGCGAGGGCAAGGAAGTCGTTGCCCCCGCCGGAGAGCTTGAAGAAGCGCGTCATGGCAGCGTGACGCGGACCTCGCCGCCGGGCGCGCTTTCGTTCCCGGTCTGGTCGATGGCGGTCACGCGGTAGCTGTAGGTCTCCCCCGCCTTCACGTCCGTGTCCACGTACTCGGCCGCGGTGAGCGCCTGGGCTGTAATGCGTTTGAATTCACCCTGCGGTCCACGCCGGTAGACGATGTACCCCGCGAGATCGTCGGCCTCGCTCGCCCTCCACACCAGGCGGATGCGGCCGGTCTCGCCGAGCCCTACCAGCTCGGTGGGCGGCGGCGGCGGGAAGCGGTCGAGGTAATGGATCTCCCGCTCGCTGGCGAAAGCGCTCTCGATGAACGGATCGCGGTCGTTGAACGAGGTCACCGAATAGATGTAGCTCTGGCCGAAGTGGGCGGTGTTGTCGAGCCAGCTCTTCTCGCTGGCCCCGGCGGGATGGACCGGCTGGCCGTGCCCCTTCTCCTGGGCGTTGCGGCGATAGACGGCATATCCCAGGGCGCCGGGCACCGGCGACCACTCGACGAGGACACCGTCCGGACGCGCCGTGGTGGACACCTGGTCGGGGCCCGGCGGCGGATTCTTCGGGATGAGGCTCACCTGGTTCGAAAAGTCCGACTTCTCGCCGTTCTTGCTGATCGTGCGCACCGCGTAGAAGCGGGCCGCCGGCCGCGGCTCGGGGGGAGGGGCCGGCGCCGCCGGAGGGGTTGCCGGGGTCGGAGGCATCGTTCCTGGCGCCGGCGGTTTGGCTGGCGGTTTGGGCGGTGTCTTGGGTGCGGGGGGCGCGACGGGAGTCATCGCTCCTGCCGGCAGCGGCATCGAGAAGATCAGGCGGTCTCCGAACGTCGACGCACCGACGTCCGCGTCGGTCACCTGGAAGACCTTCTTGGCGATGGGCGAGAACACCTTCACCTCGAGCGGCTGCGGCTTGCCTGTCGCCGGCGCCGGCTGCACGGCTTCATAGACCTCGACGGCCTTGATGCCGTCCAGCGCCTGGCCGCTGGCGGAGGTCTTGGGGTACGTGAGCTCGAAGAGCACGTTCGTCCCCTGCTGCCGGAGGACGAGGTCCCGCGTCGGCGCCGGCACGGAGCGCAACGGCGGGAGGGGAGGACCCTGCTTGCCGCATCCGAGAGACGCCAGAGTCGCGAGAGCCGCGGCGAGCAGGCCCGCGGCGAGGAAGCCCTGCGTGAGCCGGCGGGGATCAGAGGACATAGCGCGAGAGATCCTGGTTCTTGACGATTTCTGAGAGGGCGCGGCGCACGTACTCGCCGTCCACCTTCACTTCGACACCCGCCATGTCGGGCGCCTCGTAGGAGACCTCGTCGAGCAGCCGCTCCATGAGCGTCGAGAGCCGGCGCGCGCCGATGTTCTCGGTGACCGAATTCACCTCGACCGCGAGGCGGGCCAGCTCCGCCACCGCTTCGGCGTTGAATTCGAGGTGCACGCCCTCGGTGGAGAGCAGCGCCGAGTACTGCTTGGTGAGCGCGGTCTCCGGCTCGGTGAGGATGCGCACGAAGTCCTGCTCGGTGAGCGTGTCGAGCTCGACGCGGATCGGAAAACGGCCCTGCAGCTCGGGGATCAGATCCGACGGCTTGCTGACGTGGAACGCGCCGGCGGCGATGAACAGGATGTGATCCGTCTTCACCATGCCGTACTTCGACGACACGTTCGTCCCCTCGACGATCGGCAGCAGATCGCGCTGCACGCCTTCGCGCGAGATGTCGGGGCCGCGATTGCCTTCGCGGCCGGCGATCTTGTCGATCTCGTCGAGGAAGATGATGCCGCCCTGCTCGACGCGCGAGCGCGCCTCGCGGGAGACCAGGGCGCGGTCGATCAGCTTCTCGGCCTCCTGCTGCTGCAGGATCTCGCGCGCCTCGGCGACCGAGACCTGCTGCTTCTTCTTCTTGCCGAACAGCCCGGGCAGCATGTCCTTGATGTTGAGGCCGACCTCTTCGACGCCCTGCGGGGTGAACATCTCGAGACTGGGATAGGCCGACTCGTCGACCTCGATCTCCACCCGGCGGTTGTCGAGCGCGCCGGTCTTCAGCTTGGCGCGGAACTTCTCGCGCGTGGCGGCGAGATCGTCGTCCTCGTCGTCGGGATCCGGCTGCCGCAGATAGCTGCTGATCGGCTTCGGCGGCACCAGGAGCTGGAGCAGGCGGTCCTCGGCGCGCAGCATGGCGGCCTCGCGCACCGATTCGCGCTTCTCCTCCTTGACCATGGTGACGGCGATCTCCACCAGGTCGCGCACCATCGACTCGACGTCGCGGCCGACGTAGCCCACCTCGGTGAACTTGCTCGCCTCGACCTTGAGGAACGGCGCCTTGGCGAGACGCGCCAGGCGGCGGGCGATCTCGGTCTTGCCGACGCCGGTCGAGCCGATCATCAGGATGTTCTTGGGTGCGATGTCCTCGGCGAGCTCGGGGGTGAGCTGCTGGCGGCGCCAGCGGTTGCGCAGAGCGATCGCCACCGCCCGCTTGGCCTGGTTCTGGCCGACGACGTATTTGTCCAGCTCCGCGACGATCTGGCGCGGAGTCATGTTCTCGATCACGATGCCCGGCGGATTGGCGGGGTTCGCGACGACGGCCTCGCTGGTGGCGCGAGGGGAAGGCTTCTTGGCGGCCATATGCGGCTCAGAGCTCCTCGAGAGTCAGGCGGTCGTTGGTGAAGATGCAGATCTCGGACGCGATCTTCATCGACTCCCGGACGATGTCGGCGGCGGGCATGTCGGTGTGCCGCATCAGGGCGCGCGCGGCGGAGAGAGCATAGTTGGCGCCGGAGCCGATGGCGAGCACGCCATCCTCGTCATCGGGCTGCAACAGCTCGCCGCCGCCGGAGACGAAGAAGCTCTTCTCGACATCGGTGACCAGCATCACCGCCTGGAGTTGGCGCAACGCGCGCTCGGTCCGCCAGTCCTTGGCGAGCTCGACGACGGCGCGTTCCACGTTGTTGTTGAACTCTTCGAGCTTCGCTTCTAGCCGGGTGAACAGCGCCAGGGCGTCGGCGCCGCCGCCGGCAAAGCCCACGAGGACCTTGCCCTTGGCAGCCCGCCGCACCTTCTTGGCGCCGGTCTTGACGATCGTGTTCTGGTTCATGGTGACCTGGCCGTCGCTCGCCATGCAGACTTTGCCGTTCCTGCGGACGAGGAGGACGGTGGTCGACGCAAAGGTGTCCATGGGGTCGGGATTGTAGCAGGGGTTTGCCGCCTGCGCGGGGAGCGTTCAGGTCGCGGGGTTCCGCAACGCGGCAAGCAGCTCGTCCGGCGCGTCCGGAGTGACGATCAGCCGGCTCTCCCCGAGGTCGACGAGCACCGCGTGAGAAAAATCGCTGGCATGCAGGTCGATCTCGCCCAGGAGGTGCGATTCGAAGCCGCCGCTGCCTGCCGCGACCCCGCCGGCGCTGGCGAGCCCTTCGAGATGAGCCGTCTCCTCGGGGGTCAGCCGCCGCGCCGCGGCGCCGGACACCGGGAAGCGCTCGCGCCGCCGCCGCATCTGCACAGTCAGCCAACCGTCGCCGAGCTCCAGCCAGAGCGGGTCGAGATCGCCGCTCATCCGCCAGGCGGTCCACGGAATGGCCGCCACCAGCAAGGCGAGGAGGCCGGGCCAGAACCGCCCCGCGATCCAGGTCGCCACCGCGACCGCCACCATCAATAAGGTGAGCCCCACCAGCAGCGTCCGCAGCCGGCGCCGGCCGCGCAGGATCACCCCGCCCGGCGAGCATTCAAAATGTTGGGTGCCGAGCGGCACGGTCATTCGGACTCTCGGCCGGGCTCGCGGCGGGCGCGCGGATGGGCGTCGCGGTAGACCGCGAGCAGCCGTTCCACTTCCAGATGGGTGTATTTCTGCGTCGTCGACAGCGAGCTGTGGCCGAGCAGCTCCTGGATCGCCCGCAGGTCGGCCCCGTTCTCCAGCAGATGGGTGGCGAAGGTGTGGCGCAATGTGTGCGGATGGACGCCGGCGGGCAGCGCGGCGCCGGCCACCCACTTGTCGATCATATGGCGCACCGAACGGTCGGAGAGCCGGCCGCCCTTGGTGCTCAGGAAAACGGGCTCGTCGTCTTCCAAGGCTTGGGGGGCACGCAATTGATCCCGTACTTGGTCCCACACCTTGAGCCAGATCCGCAGCGCCTCCGCTGCCGGACGTCCGAACGGCACCATGCGTTCCTTCCGCCCCTTGCCCATCACCCGCAGCACCCGCGCCGCGAGGTCGACCATGCCCCAGTCCAGGCTCACCAGCTCGCCGACGCGGAGGCCGGTCGCATACAGCAGCTCCAGGATCGCGCGGTCGCGCAACGCGAGCGGCCCCTCGCCGGCCGCCGGCGCCTCGATGAGAGTCTCCACCTCGCCCGGGCGCAGATGGCGCGGCAGCTTCTTCGGATACTTCGGCGTGCGCACCGTCTGCGCCGGATTGGCGTCGAGAGTCCCCTCCCGGCACGCGAAGCGGAACAGGCTGCGCACCGCCGACAAAGCCCGCCCCTGGCTCCGTTTGCCCAACCCCTGCCGGGTGAGAGCGGCGAGGAACGAGCGCACCGCGAGAGGATCGACCTCCTCGGGGCGGATCGCCGCCGCGTCCTTGCCGAGGAAATCCTGGGACAGGAAGGAGAGGAAGCGCAGAAGATCCCCCTCATAGGCGCGCAACGTATGCGGCGAGAGGTCCCGTTCTCCCTGGAGATGCTCCAGATAGCGCTGGATCAGGCGGCGCACCCGGCCTCCACTCCCATACTTCCAATCACCGCGATTCCATTCCGTTCCGCCCAGGCCGCCAGCTCACTCCGTGCCCGCTCCGCAAACGCCGCCCGCCGGTTGTCCTTCCGCATCCGCCCCTCGATCTCGGTGAACAGCCCATAGTTGACGTTCGCCGGCTGGAAGTGCTTCGGATCCGACTCCGTCAGATGCCGGGCCAGCGCGCCCAACGCCGTGGTGGGAGGGAACGGCTTGGGGGTCTTCCCTGCGCGCTCCAAAGAGAGATACAAAGCCGCAGCGAGCCCGGTGGCCGCCGACTCCAGATACCCCTCGACGCCGGTGATCTGCCCGATCAGGCGCACCCGCGGCGTCGCCTTCAGCCGGTAGAAAGCATCCAGGTGAATCGGAGAATTGATGAACGTGTTGCGGTGGATCTGGCCGAAACGCACGAAGCGGGCGTTTTCGAGCCCCGGAATCATCGTCAGCACCCGCTGCTGATCCCCCCACTTCATCCGCGACTGGAACCCCACCATATTGAGATGGCTCTTCGCCAGATCCTCCTGGCGAAGCTGCACCACCGCCCAAGGCCGCCGTCCGTCCGGAGCCTGCAACCCCACCGGCTTCATGGGACCATAACGCAACGTGTCCAGCCCGCGGCGCGCCAGCTCCTCGATCGGCAGGCACCCCTCGAAAAACACCGCCTTCTCGAACTCGTGAGGAGCCACCACCTCGGCATCGAGCACCGCCTGGTGGAACGCCAGATACTCCTCCTTCGTCATCGGAGCATTCAGATAGTCGGCGCCGTCTCCCTTGCCATACCGAGACTGCCAGAACAGCTTCGAGAGATCGAGACTGTCCGCCTCCACGATCGGAGCGATCGCATCATAGAAATAGAGGTACTCGCTCCCAAGAAGCTCCTGCAGCCGGCCGGCCATCGCCGCGGACGTGAGAGGTCCGGTGCCGAGCAGCACCTCGCCCTCCGGAATCTCGGTCACCTCCTCGCGCCGCAGCTCGATCCGCGGGTGAGCCCCGATCGCCGCATTGATCCGCGCCGCGAACCGTTCGCGGTCCACCGCCAAAGCGCTCCCCGCCGGCACCGCCGCACCGCGAGCCGCGCCGATGATCAGCGACCCGAAAGCCTCCATCTCCCGCTTGAGCAACCCGGCGGCATGGAGAGGATCGTCGCTGCGCAGCGAATTGCTGCACACCAGCTCCGCCAGATCCCCCGTCTTGTGCGCCGGAGTCGGCCTGACCGGCCGCATCTCATGGAGGACGACCGGCACCCCCCGTTCCGCGAGCTGCCAGGCGCACTCGGTGCCCGAGAGGCCACCGCCGACGATGTGAACGGGTGAGGTCATGGGGGGGATTATAGGGGGAAGGGCTGAAGGGGAGCTCAGAACGCCGCGCCAGTCTCGCTCGCCTCGAGCGTGCTAATATTACAGGTCAATGGGACACGAGCGCCTTGATCGGCTCTGCACGAGACATGGCGCCCAAGGACAGGAGGCGATATGAGCGCCGGTAAGTCATCCGTTTCCAAGGCCAGCTCGTATCGGGAGCTCGGCGAATTCTGGGACGAGCACGATCCGGAGGACGCCTGGGATCCCTCCAGGCAGGTTGAATTCGAAGTCGGCATTGAGTCCCGGCTCCGTTACTTTCCGCTCGATCGAGACCTTAGCCGCAAGATAGACGACGCCGCACGGCGTCGCGGCGTGACGGCGGAAACGCTACTCAACTTGTGGGTTCAGGAAAAGCTTCAGCAAGCCAGCTAGAGCGGGCGGAGGTTTCCCTCCAAGGTCCGCTCGACCGGAGCAACGGCTCGACGTACTGGTACATCCGCCCGATGTCCCGGTACAACGGCTCGCCGTACTGGTACATCCGCTCGATGTACCGGTGCAACGGCTCGCTGTCAGCGTCTCTCTGTCTTCTTCGCTGGCACCTTCCCCGTCCGGGGGCCTGCTCCTTCGGCGCTGTACCGCGCTAGAATGTAGAGGAGGAGACGCCTATGCCCTCGCGAGACAGCCTTCACCGTCTGGTAGACGCCCTTCCCGAGACCGAGTTCGTTCGCGCCGAGCGCATGCTCGAGGTTCTGAAAGAGACGGCTGCGCCGTCACTCTATACGTTGGAGAGCGCCCCCGAAGACGATGAGGCCGAGACGCCGGAAGAGGCTGCGGCGGTGGCTGAAGCCTGGCGAGATCACAGAGCCGGGAAGAGCCTCACTACGGAGGAACTGAGGCGGGAACTCGAGCTCTCGTGAGTCTGCGCATCGACTGGACTCCGGGAGCTCAGCGGGACCTCGGCCGGCTCGATCGACCGACCCGCGCGCGGATTGTCGCCGCCGTTCTCAAGCTTGCGGAATCCAGTCAAGGCGACGTGGTCAAGCTCGCCGGCAAGCAGCCTCCCGAATATCGGCTGCGCGTCGGCGGCTGGCGTGTTCGCTTCGCGTGGGATCAAGCCGCCGGTGTCCTCATCATCCTGCGCGTCTTCAAACGAGGGCAGGGATACGAGTAGGGCCCATGTCAGGCGCCAAGTCCCTTGTCGGCGGCGGCGAGGTGCCAGGCGCCCAATCGGCCGTCGCCAGGGAAGAGCCGGAACGGGCCGCTGGAAGGGGTTCCCCATCAGCCTCAGCCTGCGCGACGCGCCGCTGCCGGAAGTTCTCGGCACCTTCGCCCAACTCGTCGGCTTCAATCTGGTCCTCGCTCCCAGCGTGTAAGACACCGTGACGGCCGAGCTCAAAGCCGTGCCTTGGGCCCAAGCGCTGGAAGTGATCCTCAAGACCAACAAGCTGGCTGCCGAAGTCGACGGCCGGATCTGGTGGATCGCGCCCAAATAGGCCTGTGTCTCCTCACCCCTCCCCCGGCTCCCACTTCCGCCACGTCGGGCGCCGGTTCGGCGGAGGTCGAACGGCCCATTGTGGAGGTTCAACGGCCCGTTGTGGAAGTCGAACGGCCGGTCGCCGCGCGGCGGCGGGGAGAGGAGCACGAGAGAGATCGCTTCGCGACGCCCGAGACGGTGACCCTCTCGCCGCTGCCGTGCTGGGAGCACCTCTCGCCCGAGGAGCAGAAGGAGAAGGTCGCCGAGCTCGTCCGCGAGATCGAAGAGGAAGCCGCCGCGCAGGGGTCGGCGACGGGAAAATCCGTCCTCGGCCGCGCGGCGATCCTCAAGCAGCATCCCCACGAGTGGCCCAACCGCCCGAAGAAATCCTACGCTCCGCTCGTCCATGCCATCTCGCGGAAGGTTCGGCGCGACCTCTATGAAGGATACCGCGCCTTCGTCGCCGCCTATCGGGAGGCGGCGGAGAAGCTGCGGGTTGGGGACCGCGCCGTGATCTTCCCGGCGGGGAGTTTTCCGCCTGTGGCACCTTTTCTGAGATGTTGCCTATCGCCATGCGTCGATATTTTTTAGCTAGTGCGAACTTCTTGACAAGCCGCGGGGTGGGCTGATACCGTTACTGAGGCAATCTGATCATCACTCGGAGGCTCTCCCGGTGGGTGAACCCTTCGGGCTAGAGGCGCTAAACAAAAACTCCCGCCATGTGTCTTATTGGCTAAGGGCAGGGCTTGCGCCGAAGATCGCCTCGGCAGTCTGAACTCTCCCCTCAAGGGAGGTATCGGAATGGGGGATTCTTACGCGAGCTCGGGGAAGTTGCAGGCAAGGCTCTCGGTATCTGTTTTTTACCGTTGATTTCCACATAAACCGGGCTTTACTCAGCCATGACGACGGGTGATCAATGCGTATATTTGTTAGCCATTCATCAGAAAACAAGGAGTTCGCCGATCTCAGTCGCGAGGCTTTTGAGGCCGAGGGATTTAATGTCCTAATCGATGAAAACATCCCTCCGGGTACTCTGGTAGAGCATGCAATTAGTAGTTTGGTGAACGATGCCCAGTTACTCCTGCTCGTTGTGTCTCGCCACTCCCTTGCATCTGAGTGGGTACAGTTCGAATGTGCGACCTTTCTTGCTCGAGAGAAGGAAAATCCGGACCTCCATGTGATTCCTGTCCTGTTGGATGATTCCACTCTACCTGCACACCTCGCGCGCTACCAAGTCGCAGACTTCCGAGTGCCTGATCGATATCCAGAGAAATTGCGTAATCTCGCTAAAGACCTTCGCGCCATGTACGAGCCTACCCTATCTCCTCGTGTCCCACCGCTCATTGGCGGGGGGCCTAAGGCTTCGGCCGAATTGCGCCGCATGGAGGAGATGATCCAAAAATCGGTTAGCATGGCGGTCGACGATTTCAAAGGTCAACTACGTGGCCTTTTTGACGTTTTCCAAAAGCAACAATATCTTATGACGCCTAGGTCGATTTCTGTCAAGGAGACGACAGCGGTATCAGAGATCTGGGTGATTACGACCCATCTCTATAATGATACGAAAGATCCAGAGTTCCAGGCCGCAATAGATAGCAATTTCGGCCGAGGAATACGATACAAATATTTTGTTGATAAGAGAAGCCCTCTTATCATGCAGCGCCTGCCGGATTACGAAGCACGATTTGCGAAGTTCTCGACAATGTATAAGTTCATCGCTCTCCCGAATGGTCTTGTGATGCCATTCGACGAGCTCGTCCTGTACGACCCATTAGAGGTAGGGCGGATTTGGGGGTATGCCCAGATGAACTACCCCGTCACCGGACAGGATGATGACAACCTCTTCCTGAAGCTATCTACTCCACACTCCATTTCCATTGTTAGCTCACTCAGGCACCTCGCTTATCCCGAGCCTCGCCCCGAATCGTGAAGCCTGCAACTATATGAGCAGACTTCGCAGCCATAGGTCGCATCTCTTCCCCTTATCGCGTGGAGAGGCCTTAATGATTCTAAAATATGCGCGTGTCAGCGCCAGCGTTTCCTCGGTCGTCACTGTGTAGTAGGTGTTTTATGACGCGATCATTACACCATAATCCTCGTTATGCCTCTGGTTCTTTTGGCCTGTCGTATCATCTCGAAATGCTCTCTGACATCGAGAGGGTCGACCGCTGCAAGCATGCTATCAAGTCAGCTTTGCAAGCGGTCGGCCCAGATGCAGTATTCTGTGAACTCGGCTGTGGCACGGGCATCTTTTCGATTTTTGCGGCTCATTATTGCAGGAAGGTCTACGCGGTTGAGAATGATCCGGTTGTTTTTAGTGTGGCAGAAAGGCACATCCAAAAGCTAGGCTTGTCCCAGAAGCTCGAATTGATTCGCGGCGATGCGTTAGATGTCCCGATCCCGGAAGATCGTATCGATGTGTTGTTCTGTGAGATGATGTCGATATGGCTCGTTACGGAACCACAAGTGAAAGTGATACAGCGATGGCTTCGGGGTTCCAAGGGACCAATAACTTACGTGATACCACAACGAGTTATCAATATCGCCGAACTTGGCCAAGTAGATTATCATTTTGATGATCTTGAAATCAAGGCTGATTTGCCACAGTTCTCGGGCATTCGACCTCCGCGCGTCATGACGGAATCTCGAGTGGTTCATGAAGTCGTTTTGAATGACGAGCGCAGTCTACTTGATGAAGTTAATGCAGCCTGTGAGTTTCAGGCGCTTGTTAGTGGCTGTGTCAACTGTGCACGTCTTTCTTCTGTAGTGGAATTTTTTCCCGACATCACTTTCTTTAGTACCGACACTTTGATGCCTTCTACCATTGTGCCTCTCAGCGAAGAGTTGTGGGTCAAGGAGGGAGATCGGGTGCGATTCGAAGTCTCTTACTCTCATCGCAGTGAATTGTCAAGCGCAAGCTTTCGCGCCTTTGTGGCAGGGAGATAAGAGCGATGCGCCCACCTATCGTTCATAAAGTGTTGCTTCCACGGGCGCGCAGTTTTTCATTGCGCAGTGCAGTCGCATCTCCTCTGAAGGTTATGACTTTGGCAGAAGTTGGCATCGATCAAGAGGGCTTTATCTCACGGATGGCACCGACGTTCAAAGCGCTTCCGTTTGATCCGTATGATCCTGCCTTGGCCGCTGAAGCGCTGATCAAAAAACACGTTCCAGCAGTGTATGATGCTGCGGAAATCGAGTGGCTTAGTTTCTGGAAAGAGTTCGGTGTCACGTCCAGTGATGCGAAAGAAGGGCCTCGATTTTGGGCTGAACGTGTTGATGATTTGGAGTTGATAGCTGCGCTAGAAAATCTGGCCCCTCACCGCCGCAGAAGCTGCTTTCAATTTGTCGCTAGGCAGCTTCCCGCTGCTGTGGGCTGGAACCTCCTCGAAAAGGGAGCCCCCGCTTTTTGCCAGTCTGTTAGCGATTCGCGATCTCGACCGCGGAGATTTGCGCTCCCCCCTCCTGCCGTATATCGGGACGCAAGTATACATCAATTGATTGGCTTTGCCTGCCAGTGGGCAATACAAGTTGCCGGCACGCCTCGGCAGGCACTTCAGGTGACTATGCACCAAATGCTCACCCTTGCGAAGGCGCGATCTGGAAGCCGGCCGGCGCCCGAAGGCTTACACCAGGATGGCGCTGGGTTTATCGTATCTGCCCTAGTCGTCGAACGGTGCAATGTCACGGGCGGGACGAGCAGAGTGTACTATGACGCAGGTCGTCACCTTGCGATGGCGCCACGTGAGCTGCAGCCGGGGGAGGGAATTTTCCAAGCCGACAAGCTCTGGGGTTATTGGCATGATGTCACTCCCATCTATCCCAATGATCCTGCACGAGAGTCGTATCGGTCAATCATCGGCTTGGATATCAACATACTTGATGATGATAGCTTTGACACCTTGACACCACCCAACCGTTGGCAGCGTCAACCCGGGGGTAACTGAGATGAATGGCACAGAGATTACCAATCCACGAGACAGCGCCAGGAAGAGGTTGCTGAACAAGATTGATCCACTGTTTTGGATTCTCGATCGCTGGATATTTGAATCTCTTTTTCGTCCATCCAAGAAGAACGTTCCAGGCGAATATGAGGAGCTAGATTATGCTGACGCGGACTTTCTTGTTGAGAACCTTCTGAAGCACCGCTTCATTTTATGGTTGAATATTATTTTGGCTGTTTACATGATCCTATTTGGGCTAGCGGCGATATTCAAGATGGGTAAATCTGAGCTTGTTATTACCGGACTCCTCGCACCAGCGGTGATCACGGGCGGAGCTTGGTACAACTTGACGTTTGGCGGCATATCTGAAAAATTTCTCGGTACAGCAATGAGGTTGACGCGTTGGATGTTCCTTGCATTCTCTCTGAGCATGACACTCCTGATGGCGCTGCTCTGCTACCTCTCTCCTTGGCCTGTGGCATTTGTGTTGGGTCTCATCTACATAGGTCTCTACGTCGCGAGCATCCTATACGATAACGTCGATGGCCTTAAGATAGGCTTGGACACAACGATGTTGAGATTTTCTCGGGCATCGCTGAATTACTATCAGAAGCACGGTCTTTTGACGCGCGAGGAGACACAGCAAACCGAGTTTTTCACGCTTGACAAGTCGGAGCAGATCGCTTTATTTACTTACCACATAACAATGGTTGAGCATGGCTTGGAACAATTGGGAGAGCGACGTGACCTCAATGTCGCAAATCATCTTATTGCCTCTTCTCTGAACCATCTATTCCACGCGATCGAGGATACGCTTTCCGAAGATGAGAAGATCGATAAGGGCAACGAGAACGAGTACATATCTTATGTCACGACCGCCCATGAAATGTCTCAGAATGTTGTTGATGAGAAAACGATCTTTTATCTGGAGAAGGCTATCGGCGCATTAGATAACCGATTGGAAAAAAAGAACAGTGGGAAGGAGGCTCGAAGTGAGTTGGCATCTGTGGGAGCCACCCTGGAACAATTTAAAGCAATTCGCGCTAGCGGCCTAAAAGTAGTTCGCGAGCGCGACGCAAAAGAGAAAGAAAAGCTCATTAGCGAAGGTAAAGACCCTGAATCTGCCCTTCCGCAGAGTCTTGCTGACCATCTGTTTATCCAGATCTTTCAGCAACTTTTGTCACTCATCAAGGCTCATAGACACCTATTCTTCCGAAGCTAGCGAGCTGGCCTGCGACTAGATTAGATTTAGGGCGCTCTCTATAGGTTCTGTGGGAGCCGACTTGACGAGCGAAGGTAAAAGCCCGCGGCGAGGAAGATCTTCTCCAGAGCTTCCAGGGAAGAGGCGTCAGGCGCGGCACGGACTTAGACGCTCAGAGCCAGCTCATGCCGCTCGAGAGCTACGAAGTCGGGAGACTGCCAGTGACCGCCGTGACGTTCATAGCCACAATCCTCGAGAACCTGTTCAAGGGTGCCGGCATCGGCGGCGGTGAGGAGGAACGCGCGCACGGCCTCATCGAGTGCGTGGCGTGCAGCGTCCGGAGCGGAGCCGCTGCTCATGACGTCCAGAGGTATGGCATGGGCCACGTACTGATCTCCCTCTTTCCAGATGCGGACTGTCGTCTCCAAGTGCATGCCGCGAGTCTAGCAGGTTGACGCTCGGTTCGCGTGAGCCCCCTAGTTCTCCGCCGTAACCTCTTCTGAGGAGGTCGCCAAGGAGGCCCGAACCACCCATCGGCTCAATCGAGCCAGATCGGAACAGCGCAAGATCTCCTCCCTCTGAGCCTGGCTCACGGCGACCCCGCGCGCCTCCAAGACCCTCAGAATGGCCTCGGCCGTGCCTTTCACCTCTCCCTCAGCCCGGCCTTCCGCCTTGCCGTCCGCCTTCGCCGCCGCCACCCGCTCCAGGTACACGGGATTGTTTTTGGCGATCAAGGCTTCCACCACCGCATTGTCGGCCAGCGCGGCATCGAGCAGAGCCGACGCGGCCAGCGGCGTCACCAGGCAGGGATCCTCGATCCGGGCGCCGGCATCGAGGGGCGTCCATCGCCGGCTCTTGGGGGACCACTCGCAGACTCGCCGCGGCCCCTTGACGAAGATCGCGAAGATCCGGCGCACTCCGCGCTCGTGCATCTCCTCGGCTTTCTCCGTCACGTCCCCTTCGCTCTGCGTGGACACCACCTCGAAGGCGACCTCCTCCAGGTACCGCGAGCCCGTTGCCGGGTCGTTCCCTGCCTTGCGGATGCAGGCGTCACTGGCAAAGTCCGAATGTTTGCCCACCCGCGTCAGGAGCTCCGTCGAACCCTCGTACCCGGGCGCCACGTGAGCCCCCACGACATAATCGAGCCGGAAGTGCTGGTCGCCATGGGGTGCGTCGGCCGGCATGGCCACCACCCGGCGGCCCTTGATGATCTCGTCGCGCGTCACCTCGGGCACGACCAGATGCTCGTCGAGCCGCGGGAAGTCGGCTCGGCCCGGCAGGTGCAGAGCAGAGGCGCCCGAAGCACCCGGCGCTTTGAGGTCGAAGACTGCGCGTTTTTCGTCCACACCAGACATTCTAACAAAGGCCGGGTCGTCTGGCGAGAGAAGAGCGCTTCGAGTCAAGGCGCCGTAGCCCCCTCCCCCGGCTCCCACCGAAACGGCATCTCGCTTTTCGGATCGACCCGCCAGGCGACTCTATAGACCGGCACTGGGAGCAGTCTCTGCTCGATCGCCAGTCTCACTTCCGTCGCGTCGGGCGCCGGCTCGGCGTGGCGTGTCTGGCGGAGGAGGGGGGCGAGATCGAGGGGGTCGTTTGGGGTTCGGCGTTGGTGGTCTATATAGATAAGGATAGGGTCGGGCGCCAGCCAGCGGCCTTGCAGGGTGCGCAGGGCTTGCCAGAGGCCGGGGCCGGCGGCGGTGAGGGTGCCGTCGGCGGCGGGGGCGAAGCCTTCGGGCGATTCGAGCGGCGGGCCGGGGAGGCGCACGGTGAGGCGGCCGGGGAAGGGGTCGTAGACGAGGTGCGAGAGCTCGTCCGGCGTGTGGTCTTCTCCCTCGGGGACGTCGAGGACGCTCCAGACTTCGTGCATGGCTGCCTGGACTTGCTCGACGCGCTCCTTCTCTTCCTTGGTGAGGGCCGGCAGCGCGGCCTTGTCGGTGTCGGAGAGCAGGTCGGCGTAGAGGGCTCCCAGAACGGCTTTCGCTCTCTCCGGATGCTCGTCGAGGTCGCGGTAGAGGGCTTCGCCGGCGCTGAAGTACCGCGCGAGCGCTTGCGTCCAGGTGGCGAGGGTCTTTTTCGTCAGCTCCCTTTGCCGGCGAGTGGCCCGGGAGGGCGCTCCCGGGGTGATCAGCAGCTCCGCGGTTCCTTCCTTGATCTCGTAGGAGAGGTTGAGAGAGGTGTCGCCGAAGAAGGCGGCGAGGTCGCGCGGCTGGGCGAGCACTCCGGAGTGGGTCTGCTTCTGGATCTCGCCGAGCTGTTTTTCCCAGGTGGACCTCTCCAGGGGCGGATGGATCTCCGCGAAGCGCCGGCTCCACGGGTCGGAGCCTTCGAGCAGCGCTTGGCGGACCTCCGCGAGCCTCCGGTTGAGCGCCGGGGTGGCGGTGTTGTCGCCTCCCGACAGCTCCACCTTGGTGGTGACCACGACGCCGCCGTCGGGGAGGAAGCGCAGGGACACCGTCTCGTCGACCGGCGGCTCGAAGCACGCGGACAGGAGGAGAGCCAGGACGAGGAGCGCGAGTAGACGTGGGGGCATCAAACGATTATACGGAGGCGGGTTCCTGTAGAATGCGAACGGATGGAGGTCCCGCCATGCATCTCTCCCGCTTTGCCTTGATCCTTTCCTGCTCTCTCCTGGCCGGTGCCGGATCTGCCTTCGGACAGGAACCGCCGAATCACCCGCCCGGCGGACCGAGCTACCCTCACCTGGTGCTGATCGATCTGCGGGACGTTCTGGAATCTCCGCTCTCCTGGCAGAGCCGGCAGTGGGAGCTCTTCGGTCTGTCGGTGGCGGGGATCGGCGCCGTGGGCCTGTTGGACGGCCGCATCCGTGACGCGGAGGCGCGGGACCACAACCACGTGGTGGACCAGGTCACCCATTACGCGGAGCAGATGGGGAACGGCGGCGCGGTGGGAGTCCTCGGGGTCTTCTATCTCGCGAGCCTCGCCACCGGGGATCAGCGGTCGCGCTGGGTGGCGGAAGACGGCGTCGCGGCGAGCATCATCGCGGGAGTGATTCTCGATCCGGCGATCAAGGTCATCGCCGGCCGCCGGCGTCCGCGCGACGCGACGCGCACCTACGACTTCAAGCTCTTCGGCGGCGGCCAGTCGTTCCCGTCGGGCCACTCGACCGAAGCCTTCACCCTCGCTTCCGTCATCGCCAGCGAATACGACTCGATGTGGATCAAGGGCGTGTCCTACGGCGGTGCCGCGATCGTCGGCTTCGCGCGCGTTCATCACCGCGCCCACTTCGCCTCCGACGTCACCGCCGGAGCGATCCTGGGCACCGCGGTCGGCCGGACGGTCGTCCGCATCAACCGCACCGAACGCGGCAAGCTCGCCTTCGCTCCAGTCTCCGGTCCGCACGGCGAGCCTGGAATGGCCGTGGTCATCGGCTTCTAGAGGCCGGCTTCTAGAGGTCGACATCCCAGACGCCGGCCGTATCCTGGAGCGCTTCACGACGCTGGTGAGCTAGACCGGAAGGGAAATTCGCCGCGAAACCCGCGCAGTTTGCGGCGTACCCCAAGCAGTGATCCCTCGCAGAGCGCGAAAACGACGCAAATCAATGGAGATTTGCCGCGAAACCGGCGGCGTGCGCCGCGGCGACCCCGGCATCACCGTCCGCGGAGCCGGCGGGCAGTGCGAATTCCGCCGCGTGCGCCGCAAATTTCCGCAACCAGGTGACCGCAGATTCTGGTTTTGCCGCAACTAGACCGGGTTCGCACAGTGAATTTCTCAGGCTCGCGGCGCCGGAAGCCGGTTTAGCCCGGGAAGGAGCAGCATGAATCGCGCCATTCAGTGACTTGCCGCAAATTGCCGCGAATTGGACGCAAAAGGAATGGGTGGCGGAAGTGCGTCATCGCCCGCCAGCAAAGAGCACGCCTCAAGCCCACAAAAGACGGCTGGACAGAAAGGCGGTGGCGCGGTATCGTTACCCCGGTCTCTTCTTCCCGTGCCGCCGGTGTTCTACGCTGATCTCCACATCCACTCCAAATACTCCCGGGCGACGAGCCGGGATGCGGATCTCGAGCATCTGGCGCTGTGGGCGCGCCGGAAGGGGATCACCGTCGTCGGGACGGGCGATTTCACCCATCCGGCGTGGTTCGAGGAGATCCGCACCAAGCTGGTGCCAGCCGAGCCGGGGCTGTTCCGGCTGCGGCCCGAGATCGAGCGCGAGGTCGAGAGGCAGCTCCCGCCGTCCTGCCATGGGCCGACCCGTTTCCTGCTGGAGGTGGAGATCTCCACCATCTATAAGAAGGGGGATCGCACCCGCAAGATCCACCATCTGCTCTACGCCGCGAATCTGGAGACGGCGGCGCGGATGCGCGAGAAGCTCGGCGCGATCGGCAACCTGGCGTCGGACGGGCGGCCGATCCTCGGGCTCGATTCGCGGCATCTGCTGGAGATCACGCTCGAAAGCGGGCCGGACGCCTATCTGATCCCCGCCCATGTGTGGACGCCCTGGTTTGCCGTGCTCGGCTCGAAATCGGGCTTCGATTCGGTCGAGGAGTGCTACGGCGATCTGACGCCGCACATCTTCGCGGTGGAGACCGGTCTGTCGTCCGATCCGCCGATGAACTGGCGGGTCTCCTGTCTCGACCGCTTCACCCTGGTCAGCAACTCGGACGCCCATTCGCCGCCGATGCTGGGCCGCGAGGCCTGCTCGTTCGCGACCGATCTCGACTACTTCGCCATGCGGCGGGCGCTGGAGACGGGGATCGGCTACGGCGGCACGGTGGAATTTTTCCCCGAGGAGGGGAAGTACCACATGGACGGCCACCGCGCCTGCGGCGTCCGCCTGGAGCCGGCCGAGACGCGGAAGATCGACGGTCTCTGCCCGGCCTGCGGCAAGCCGCTGACGGTGGGCGTGATGCACCGGGTGGAGGAGCTGGCGGACCGTCCGGAGGAAGGAGCCGGAGAGAGAAGACGGATCGATCCGTTCCGTTGCCTCGTGCCGCTGCCGGAGGTGCTGGCGGAGATCCACGGCACCGGTCCGAAGTCGAAGACGGTCGAGCAGGCCGTCGCCCAGCTCGTCGCGCGGCTCGGTCCGGAGCTCGACATCCTCGAGCGCCTTCCTTTGGAAGAGGTCGCGCGGACCGGCGACAGTCTCCTCCTGGAAGCGCTGACCCGTCTGCGCGCCGGAGACGTCCGCCGCGACGCGGGCTATGACGGCGAGTACGGGGTGATCCGGCTGTTCGATCCGGACGAGATCCGCCAGCGGTCGGTGGTGGCGCCGCTGTTCCCTCACCCCCTAACCCCCTCTCCCATCCCGCTCCCACCCGCCCGGGAGAGGGGGAACCAGGCAACAGCTAAAAAAGCGACAAAATCAGCAGCGGAAGATGCCATTTCCCCCCTCTCCCGGGGGGCGGGAGGGGGATGGGAGAGGGGGTTAGGGGGTGAGGGCCCCCTCGATCCCGAGCAGCGTGCCGCCGCCGACATCGTGGACGGCCCGTTGCTCATCGTCGCCGGTCCGGGCACCGGCAAGACGCGCACGCTCACCCACCGGCTCGCCCATCTGGTCCTGGATCGTGGCGTGGCCCCGGAGCAGTGCCTCGCGGTGACGTTCAGCCGGCGGGCGGCGGCGGAGATGGAGGAGCGGCTGGCGGCTCTGTTGCCGGGCGCCGGAAAGATCCCGGTCGCGACCTTCCACAGCCTGGGCCTGTCGATCCTCCGCGAGCAGGACGGCGCGGCGGATCTGGGGGTGGCAGACTCCGAAGAGCGGATCGAGATCGCCCGCGAGATCTTTGCCCTGACTCCCGCCAAGGCCGAGCGCGCGCTGGAAGAGATCGGGAAGGCGCGCCGCCACGGTGAGAGCGATGACCGCATCGCCCTCTATGAAGAGGCCATGCAGGCGCGCCGGCTGGTCGACTTCGACGATCTGCTCCTCCGTCCTCTGTCCCTGCTCCGCGAACGGCCCGATCTGGTGACCCGCTACCGCGAGCGGTTCCGCTGGATCTCGGTCGATGAGTATCAGGACATCGACGCCCTCCAGTATGCCCTCATCCGGCTGCTCGCTCCGCCGGACGGCAACCTCTGCGCGATCGGAGATCCGGATCAGTCGATCTACGGCTTCCGCGGCGCGGACGTCGGGTTCTTCCTGCGCTTCCGCCAGGACTGGCCGGCGGCGTGGGTGATCCACCTGACCCGCAACTACCGCTCGACGCGGACCCTGGTCGAGGCTGCCTGCCAGGCGATCCGGCCGGCGAGCCTGGTGCCGGACCGGCGGCTGGTGGCGGTGCGCGGGGGGATCTCCGAGCGGATCGTCATGCAAAAGGCGGCGAGCGAACGGGCCGAGGCCGAAATGGTGGTTCACACCCTGGAGCAGCTCCTCGGCGGCACCTCGTCGTTCTCCTTCGACAGCGGCCGGGTGGGCGCCGGAGAGGATGGCGAGGGGCTGTCGTTCAACGACGTGGCGATCCTCTACCGGACCGACGCGCAGGCGGCGTCGCTGATCGAGGCGCTCGGCCGGTCGGGCATTCCTTTCCAGAAGCGGTCGCACCGCCCGCTCACCGAGCAGGCCGGGGTTCGCGCCGTGCTTTCGATCCTCCAGAAAAGTCCCGAGGGCGGACCGGTGAGCGTCGAGGCGCTGATGGACCGGACGGTCCTCGCTCTCGCGGGCGACGCCGAAGGCTCGGCAGAGCGAACAAATCTCCTGGCCGCCGCCGAGCTGCTACGTCCGCTGGCGGTGCGCTCCGGAGACGACCTCGACGGTTTCCTCGCCGCGGTCGCGGTGGGCGGCGAGATCGACACCTGGGACCCGCGGGCGGAGCGCGTCTCGCTCCTCACCCTCCACGCGTCCAAGGGGCTGGAGTTCCCGGTCGTCTTCCTGATCGGCTGTGAGGATGGTCTGCTGCCCCTCTCCTGGGGCTCCGAGGAGGGAGACACCGCGGAGGAGCGGCGCCTCTTCTTCGTCGGCATCACCCGCGCCAAGTCGCGCCTCTTCCTCTTTCATACCGCCCGGCGCGCCCCCTCGCCCTTCCTGGCCGATCTCGCGGCAGCGCTCCTCGACGTGCGGGAGGAGCGCGAGGTCCGGCCGCGCGGACCGGAGCAGCTCCGCCTGGTGTAGGCTAGGCTCATGCCAGCGAAAGCCAGGTGCGATTCTGTCCCCTTCCTCCGCTTCAGCGCACCTATAGAAATGAGGACAGACCCAAAGGAGGTCATGATGAAGAAAGAGAAGATTCTGCGTGCCTGGAGAGATCCCGAGTTCCGTGAGAGCTTGAGCGCGGAGGAGCTGGCTCTCCTGCCGGAGCATCCGGCGTCCGCCATCGAGCTGCGGGACGAGCAGCTCACCGTGGCGGTCGGCGGCCTGGCCAGCGTCTCGCCGATCGACGTGAGCGACACCATCGGTACGAGCAACACGCCGGGGACGGGCAAGACCTGCTGCCTCTGCTGCGCCGTCGCGAGCGATGGCCAGGTGCTCTTCGGGTAAGTTCTCTTTGGCAAGCCCGGAGGGCGCCCGCTCTCCGGGCCGGTTCCCCGCGCCTCGCTCTCTTCGCGCATGTCCATCCTGCCCTCCACCGCCTGGGTCCGCGCTTTTTTCCTCGCCGAACGCCGTCCGCGGCCCGGCTCGCCGCGCCCGGCGGGAGACCTCGCGCTGGGACAGCGGCGCCTGGAGCGCTGGCGGAACGAGCCGGCCTTCGCGGCCGATCCGGATCTCTTTGCCCGCCGCCTCGCCGCCGAGGGGCTCGCGGCGGACGACCTGCTCGCCATCCTGGGAGAGAGCGACGAGTCGCTGGCCGGGCGCCTCCCGCCTCCGGACTGGCTGGCGGAGCTTGCCGCGGCGTTCGACGGCTACGGTGAAGGCCCTGGAGCCGCCCTGCCGTTGCCGGCGTTCGAGCGGATGGCGAATCCCACCGGAGTCGGTTTCCTGGGTCTCGGGCTGCCGCTGCTCCGCGCCGGCTGGGACCGCCTCCAGCGCGGGCTGGCCGAGTTGAGCCCATCTGATCAGAAAGCCGGGGAGCCGGCCGGTTTCGATCCCCGGACCGCAGCTCCGCTGTTCTTCGATCTCCTCGTCGCCCGCCATCTCGCCCTGATCCCCCGCACCCTCGTCCTGGAATTGCAGGCCGCCCGCCTCGAAGGCGATCTGCCGGGGGAGACATCGGCCGAGCGCTTCGCGGCGTTCGCCGGGCGCCTGCGCGATCCGCGGGTGGCGCTCGAGATCCTGGAGCGTCATCCGGTCCTCGCCCGCCTGCTGGTGTCGGCGACCCGGGACTGGCTCGCGGCCAGCCTGGAGCTGCTCGGCCGTCTGCGCGCGGACTGGCGGGCGATCGTCGCCACCTTCAGCCCGGAGAGCGATCCGGGGCTTCTCGACGCGGTGAAGGGGGAGGCGGGCGATCTCCACCGCGGCGGCCGGGCGGTCACCCTGCTTCATTTCAGCTCCGGGTTCCGGCTGGTGTACAAGCCCAAGCCGCTGGCGGTGGAGAGCGCGTTCCAGGATCTTCTCGCCTGGGCGGACGAGCGCGGCTTCACCCCCCGCCTGCCGATCCTCAAGCTCCTCGACGGCGGCAGCCACGGCTGGGTCCAGTTCATCGCGGCGGCCCCGTGCACCGACGTCGGCCAGGTCCGCCGCTTCTATGAGCGGCAGGGGGGCTATCTGGCTCTCTTCTACCTTCTGGACGCCAGCGATCTGCACGAGGAGAACCTGATCGCGGCCGGAGAGGACCCCTATCCCGTCGATCTGGAGGCCCTTTTCCATCCGCGGGTGGACGGCAGCGAGGTGCAGCGCCAGGAAGAGATCCCCGGTCATGGCTTCTTCCAGTCGATCCTGCGCGTGGGGTTCCTGCCGAAATGGAGCGCCGGGCGCAGCGGTGGAGCGCGCCTGGAGCACAGTGGCCTGGGCTCGATCGCCGGCCAGGAGAGCCCCGGTCCGCTGCTCCACCTCGACGCCGAGGGCACCGACGAGATGCGCTTCGACCGCCGCACTGCGCCGATGCCGGGCGCGAAGAACCGGCCGACCCTCGATGGCCGGGAGGCGGAGCTGCCGGATTACGGAGACGAGCTGATCGCCGGCTTCACCCGCATGATCCGGCTGGTGCTGGAGCACCGGGAGGCGTTCCTGGCGGGCCCGCTCTCCGCGTTCCGCGGCGCCGAGGTGCGGGTGGTGTTCCGGCCGACGGTCACCTATGGCGAGCTGCTCACCGAGAGCCTCCATCCGGACGTCCTCGGCAACGCCCTGTTCCGTGACCGGCTCCTCGACAGCCTCTGGGTGGCGGTGGCGCGGCGCCCCTATCTCGCGGCGCTGACCGCGGCCGAGCGCGCCGACCTGCTGCGCGGCGACATCCCGCTCTTCACCGCCCGGCCCGACGCGGCCGACCTGTGGACCGCCCAGGGGGACCGCCTGGCCGGCTTCTTCGACGAGACCGGGCTGGACAGGGTGCGGCGGAACGTCGAGCGGCTGGACGAGACCGATCTGGAGCGCCAGCGCTTCGCCATCACCGGCTGCCTCACGGCGCTCGACCTGTCGCGGCAGATCACCCTGCGCATCCCCTATCACCTGCGCCCCACCCGCGAGCCGGCCGAGCGCGCGCCGCTTCTCGCCGCCGCCCGCTCGATCGGCGACCGGCTGGAGACGATCGCCTTCCGCGGCGCGCGGGACGCCTGGTGGCTGACCCTGGCGGCGCTGACCGGGGAGCGCTGGTCGTTCGCCTCGGCGCAGGCGGACCTTTATCAAGGCGTGCCGGGCATCGCGCTCTTCCTCGCCTGGCTTGCCGAGGTGACGGGGGAGGAGCGCTACCGCGCGCTCGCCCGGCGCGGCGTGGTGACCCTCGGCGCGCTCCTGGAGCGCGGCGCCGTGGCGCAGCGCATCCCGGGAGCGTGGAACGGGATCGGGGGGATGATCTATGCGCTGTCCCATCTGGCCGTCCTGTGGAACGACGAGGAGCTTTTCGTCCAGGCGGAAGCGCTCCTGCCGCGCCTGCCGGAGCTGCTCGCGGCGGACGCGCGGTACGACCTGATCGACGGCTCCGCCGGCTGCGCCGCGGCCCTCCTGGTGCTCCACCGGTTGCGGCCGGAGAGCGGCGCCCTGGACCTCGCCGTCCGCTGCGGCGAGCGGCTCGCCGCCGGAGCGCTCGGCGGCGAGCAGATCCCGCGCGGCGCCGCCTGGCCGCCGGCGATCGCGGGGTATCGCCCTCTCGCCGGCTTCTCCCACGGCGCGGCGGGCATCGCCTGGTCCCTGCTGCGCCTCGCCGCGGCAGCCGGCGAGCCGCGCTTCCGGGATCTCGGTCTGGCCGCCATCGAGTACGAGCGAAGCCTCTACGATCCGGTGCAGAAAAACTGGCCGGACTTCCGCGAGGACGGCAGCCCGGTGGGCGTGCTGCACGACCTCGATCCGTTCATGTCCGCCTGGTGCCACGGCGCCGCCGGTGTGGGTCTCGCCCGGCTGGGCACCCTGGACCTCCTGGACGACGCGGCCGTGCGCGATGAGGTCGCCGCCGCCCTGGAGACCACGCTGGCCCGCGGTTTCGGCAAGAACCACTCCCTCTGCCACGGCGACCTGGGCAACGTCGAGCTCTTCCTCCTCGCCGCCCGGCGCCTCGGCGATCCGTCCCTGGAGGAGAAGGCCTACCGCATCGCCGGCGGGATCCTGGAAAGCCACGCGAGCGGCGGCTGGCGCTTCGGCATGCCGCGGGGCGCGGAGCCGCCGGGCCTGATGATCGGCCTCGCCGGAGTCGGCTACGGCCTGCTCCGCCTGGCCGTCCCCGAGCGCGTGCCTTCGGTCCTCCTGCTGGAAGGACCGCCGGCGCCCTGAAACCTCGGATAGGATGAAGCGTCATGACGACGACCAATCTCGAGCTGCGCGAGGTGCGCAAGAGCTACGGCGGGCTGGTGGCCGTGGACGGCGTCTCGCTGGCCGTGGAGGGGGGGACCATCTTCGGGCTCCTCGGACCCAACGGCTCCGGCAAGACGAGCACCATCCGCATGATCATGGACATCACCGCTCCCGACGGAGGAGAGATCCTCCTGTTCGGCCATCCACGGCGCTCCGAGGACCTGGCACGGGTCGGCTACCTGCCGGAGGAGCGCGGCCTCTACCGCAAGATGACGGTCATCGACCAGCTCGTCTTCCTCGGCGAGATCCGCGGCCTCAAGCGGCGCGAGATCGTGCCGGACATCGTGCGCTGGCTGGAGCGGGTGGAGCTGGGCGGCCGCGGCGCTTCCAAGATCGAGGAGCTGTCGAAGGGCAACCAGCAGAAGGTGCAGCTCATCGGCACCATTCTCCACAAACCGGACCTGCTCATCCTCGACGAGCCGTTTTCCGGCCTCGATCCGCTCAACCAGGAGCTGTTCCGCGCGCTGCTCCTCGAATACCGGCAGCAGGGCAAGAGCGTCGTCCTGTCGACCCACGGCATGGAGCTCGCCGAGCGGCTGTGCGACCAGATCTGCCTGATCTCGCAGGGGCGCGCCATTCTCACCGGCGAGCTGCGCGCGATCAAGAAGCGCCTGGGCGGCAACAGCTTCCGCCTCTCGGCCGACGGCGACCTCGAGGCCCTGCGCACCCTGCCCGAGGTGGAGCAGGCGGTGATCCAGGACGGCGGCGTCGCCAAGCTCCTCCTGCATCCGGACGCTGACGGCGCCGACACCCTGCGCAAGATCGTCGACCTGGTGCGGGTGCGCGAGTTCCGCTCCGAAGAGCCGGAGCTGGAGCAGATTTTCCTCAAGGCGGTGCGCGATGCGGCTTGATACGATTTTCGTCATTGCGAAGCGCGAATACATGCAGCGCATCCAGAGCAAGGGGTTCTGGATCGCGACCCTGATCCTGCCGCTCTTCATCGGCTCGGTGACCGTGCTGCCCTCCCTCCTCGCCTCGAAGGCGCGCACCAAGCAGTCCGTCGCGGTGGTGGACGAGACCGGCAAGGTGGCTCCCGAGCTGACCGCGAAGCCGGCGGCGGCGAAGGACGGTAAGCCGGAGGCTGAGTTCGTCTTCAAGACCGAGCCGCCGGGCAGCGATCTCAAGGCGCAGCGAGCCGCTCTCGACCGCCGGGTGCTCTCCGGCGAGATCGACGCCTGGCTGTGGATCGGCCGCGACGTGCTCACCACCAGCGTGGTCGAGTACCACGCGAAGAACGTGTCGAACATCCTGAGCCAACCGGTCCTGCGCGACACCATCTCCGGCGCGGTCCGCCGGGTGCGCCTGCGCGCCGCGGGCTACGACGCCGAGCGGGTGGGCGAGCTGTCGCAGCCGGTGGAGCTCGAGACGCAGAGGGTGTCCGCCGCCGGGAGCCGCAAGGCGGGCGCTCTCTCCGGCGCGGCGTTCGGCTACATCCTCTTCTTCATGCTCTACGTCACCCTGGCGATCTGGGGGCAGCAGGTGATGCAGGGAGTGCTGGAAGAGAAAAGCTCGCGGGTGATCGAGGTGATCGTCTCGGCGGTCAAGCCGTTCGAGCTGATGATGGGCAAGCTCACCGGCATCTGCGCGGTCGGGCTCACCCAGTTCTGCATCTGGCTGCTCACCTTCTCCGTTCTCACTCTGCCCGGCATCCTGGCCACCATCGCCACCTTGCCGAAGGGGGTGACGCTGCCGACGGTGACGCCGTTCATGGTGCTCAACTTCGCGTTTCTCTTCGTCCTCGGGTTCTTCGTCTTCTCCACCTTCTATGCGGCGATCGGGGCGGCGTTCAACAACGTGCAGGAGGCGCAGCAGGTGGCCGGGGTCGCGGTGTTCTTCCTGGTCATCCCGGTCTTCCTGATGCTCCGCATCATCAACGACCCGGGCTCGACGTTCGCCGTGGTCATGTCGCTGATCCCGATTTTCACCCCGTTGCTGATGACGCTGCGCATCGCTCTCGAGATGCCGCCGCTGTGGCAGCTCCTGCTGGCCTACGCCCTGACCCTCGGCTTCCTCTGGATCGCGGTCTCGGCCTGCGCCCGCATCTACCGGGTGGGTATTCTCATGTACGGCAAGAAGCCGACGTTCCAGGAGCTGTGGAAGTGGATGCGCTACTCGACCTGATGTCTGGTCCGGGGAGGCGGGGGTGAGCCCGCGCGGCGTGCGCAGCCATGGCGGCGGCGGAATGGGCGGCTTCAGCCCGTTCGGCTCGATTCCGCGCGACATCAAGATCCTCGTCGGCGTTCAATTCGTCACCTTCCTGCTCCGCTTGGTGGCGACGACGAGCCTCGTGCCGCTCCTCCTCGAGCTGACCCCGCTGGTGCTCCGCGGGTTCGTCTGGCAGCTCGCGACCTACATGTTCGTCGGCTACAGCTCGGGGATCTGGATCGTCCTGGAGCTGCTCGGCGTGCTGCTGATCGCGCCGCAGGTCTACTACGGCCTGGGGCGCAAACACTTCTGGCGGATGATGCTCGGCGGCGCGATCGTGGCCGGCGCGGTGGCCGTTCTCGTCTACTTCCTGATGGCGCAGATCGGCGGTTGGACCGGATCCGATCCGTTCTTCCTCATCCAGGGGCAGCGGGTGCTTCTGATGATGCTGATCGCGGCGCTCTCCTTCGCCAATCCGGATGCGGAGTTCCTCTTCTTCTTCGTGCTGCCGATCAAGGCGCGATGGTTCCTGCCGCTCGAATTCGTCATCGCCGTCATCCTCTTCTTGCAGTCGCACGACACCGGCGGCTTTGCGGGCCTCTGCGCGGCGACGGCGGTCGTCTATGCCTACCGGCAGTCCGGCGGCGGCAACTGGGGCCGCTGGGCCAAACGCGAGATGCGCGAGATCCGGCTCCGGGTGGAGCGCTGGTGGATCGGCCGCAAGCTCGACCGGATGAAGAAGAAGCGCGGCTTCCGCGTCATCTCCGGGGAGGGGGAGGGGAAGCGGGGAGGAGAGGTGAAGAAGGGGCCCTGGGTGCATTGACCGCACTGACCGGGAGCAGCACCCACAGGCGGCCGGGGTTTTTCATCCTGCCGGCGATCGATTCCGGCTCCGGTCCGGCGCCCCAGAAGACGTCGCCGCGGATCGGACCGCGGATGGCGCCGCCGGTGTCCTGGGCGATCAGCAGGCGGCGCAGCGGCCGGTCCGGCTGATTCTCCTGGGGCGCTGGCGCCGTGGCGTCCAGCCAGAGAGGGACGCCGAGCGGCCAGTGCCGGCGGTCGACGGCGAGCGAGCGGCCCGGCGTGAGCGGAACGCCCTCTGCGCCGAGCGGACCGGCTCCCCCCTCTCCGTGAGCTTCCGCGAAGAAGACATACGACGCGTTGGTGTCCATCAATCCTTCCGCCTCGCCGGGGTGGGAGTCCAGCCAGCGGCGGATGGACTGCATGGAGACCTCCTCCGGCTTGTAGACGCCGCGGCGGACCAGCTCGCGGCCGATGGCGGTGTAGGTGCGGCCGTTGTCGGCCGCATAGCCGACCCGCATCTCGCCCCCCTCCGCCAAGCGGATGCGCCCGGAGCCCTGGATCTCCAGGAAGAAGGCGTCCACCGGCGAATCGACCCACACCAGCTCCAGGCCGCGGCGGGCGAGCGCGCCTTTCTCGATCGCCGCGCGGTCCGGCAGGGGGACGAGAGCGCCGCCCTCCACCCGGCCGGAGATCCGCTTGCCGTGCCAATCCTCCCTGAATTTTCCGAGGTCGACGGTCACCAGCTCCGGCGGCCGGCCATAGAGCGGCACGTGGTAGCGGGCGCTCCGCTTGCGGCTCCCCTGGAGGAGGGCCTCGTAGTAGCCGGTGAAGAGACCGCTCCGTTCACTGCCGTCGGCCGCTGCGAAGGGGCGGAAATGCGTCTCGAAGAAGGCGCGCGCCGCCCGGTCGTCCCCCGCCGGAACCCGGGCCGCCCCGGCACAGGCGGAGCGCCAGTCGCCCGCGGTACCGGCGATGTCGGCGCGACCGTCTTGCCCCAGAGGCTCGCTGTCGGGCAAGGAAGCCATCCGCCGGCACGAAAGATGCAGGGCGGGGATGGCTTGGGCAACAGGATCGTCGCGCCAGCCCGGCAGGTCGGTGAAGGCGGCGGGCTTCAGGACCAGATGGTCCGTGGGGATCCGGCGCCGGGCGCGCCAGAAGGCCAGCACCAGGAGGACCAGGACGGCGAGCGTGCCGGCGAGGAGGATGACAAGGCGGCGGCGGGACATCACCCGATTCCTGATCGCAGCATCTGTGCCAGCCGCTCATGCATCCGGGTCACATGGGTTCCTCGCCAGTAGAGCCGGCCACAGCCCGGGCAGGCGCGGATTTCGGTCTGCGTGCGGGCGACCCAGGGCGGGATGCGCGCGCGCGCCTCATCCGGGGGGATGGAGTGAAGCACGCCGTTGCATCGCGGGCAGCGGCAGAGGAGGCGGTCGGGGTCGGGATGCACGTCGAGATCGGTCAGCACCTGGCGCACCTGCTCGTCGACCACGGTCGAGCGGATCAGCAGATGCTTGCGGGCTCGCCGGCGCTCGGTCAGCCGGCGGTCCCGGGTGAGGATCACCCGATCTTCGGCCAGGGCGAATTCCACCAGAGCCGGATCGTCCAGGGAAGGATCGTAGGCGACGTCGAGATCGAGCAGACGCAACCAGCGGGCGAGGGCGCCCAGCATGGCATCGGCGAAGAGCTTGGGGGACCCTGTCATCAATCGACCAGGGGATATCCGGGACACCGGAAGGCGGCAGGAACGTTTGGTAGCGCATACGGGATTCGAACCCGTGTTACCGGCGTGAGAGGCCGGCGTCCTGGACCCCTAGACGAATGCGCCACATGTCCACCCGTCTGCTGCGGACGGGGCGAAAGATAACACAGTCACCCCGGGTGTTCAACCCGCAACAGGAGCGCTGTGATTCCCTATAATAGGAAAGCGAGGTTTGCCCGTTGCCTTTGAAATTGGTCGCAGTCACCGGAGATCGAGCGTTGGCGCTGACCAGCGGACGCGCCTTCCTGGTCGGCCGTGCGATGGCGTGTGATCTGCTGATCTCCGATCCCACGGTGTCGCGCCAGCACGCCGAGCTTGAGAGCTCCTCCGCCGGCGTCGTCGTCCACGATCTGCAATCGACCAACGGCACCTACGTCAACGGCCAGCGGGTGGCGCGGGAGGCCCTGGCGCCGCCGGGCTCCCACATCTCCTTCGGCAAGGTGGACTTCGCGGTCCACGAGTCCGAGGCGATCGTGGCGGCGGAGGATTCCGGCGACGACAGCTCGCAGGACGCCACCATCCTGCGCCAGGTGCCGGTGCGCGGCGGCGCCGACATCGCCTCCCGCCTGGCCGCCGTCCCCCAGGGCTCCTCGCTGCTCAAGATCGCCGGCGAGTCGGCCGCCGAGCGCCAGACGCGGAAGCTCGACCTGCTGCTCGACATCGCCAAAGAGCTGTCGCAGCAGGTGGAGATCGACCGCCTGCTCGAAAAGGTGGTGGACGTCACGTTCCAGGTGATGAGCGTCGACCGCGTCGCCATCCTGCTCGGCGGCGAAGAGGGGGAGCTCGCGCCGCGCATCTCCCGCAGCCACGCCCCCGGACCCGCGGGCGAGTGGCACGTGCCGCACGCCATCGCCCGGAAGACGGTGGCCGAGCGGGTCGCCGTGCTGATCGAAAACGTGCCGGCGGACCTCCGGTTCAGCGAAGGCACCGTGCTCCGCCACCGGGTGCAGAGCGCTCTCTGCGCGCCGCTCCTCGGCAGCCAGGAACCGGTGCTCGGCCTCATCTACCTCGACAACCTGGGCGCCACCCACTCCTTCACCGCGGAGGACCTCGACTTCCTCACCGCCTTCGCCAGCATGATCTCGGTCGCCATCCAGAACAGCCACCTGGTGGAGAAGGCGCGCCGCGAAGCGGTGGTGCTGTCGAATTTCCAGCGCTACTTCGCTCCCGATCTGGCGCGCCAGATCGGCGGCGAGGAGGGGGCGATCCAGCTCGGCGGAGCCAAGCGGCGGGTCGTGGTGCTGTTCTCCGACATCCGCGGCTTCACCGCGCTGTCCGAGTCGATGAGCCCGGACGACATCGCCCACCTTCTCACCGACTACTTCACCGAGATGGTGGAGATCGTCTTCGAGCACGGCGGCACGCTCGACAAGTTCATGGGCGACGCGCTGATGTCGCTCTGGGGGGCGCCGCTCGCTCACAAGAACGACGCGGATCGCGCCATCCACGCCGCAGTGGCCATGCAGCGCGCCCTGGAACGGCTCAACGATGGCTGGCGGCAGGACGGGCGGCCGACCCTCGAGGTGGGGATCGGCATCAACGTCGGCGAGGTCTTCGCCGGCAACATCGGCAGCGAGCGGCGGCTGGAATACACGGTGATCGGCGACGCGGTCAACATCGCCTCGCGCCTCTGCGCCGAGGCCAGCCCCCGCGAGATCCTGATCTCCGACGAGCTGTTCCTCGACTTGACGACTCCACCCCCGGTCACCGCCTTGCAGCCCCTGCCGCTCAAGGGGAAGACCCAGGCCGTGCAGATCTACCGGGTGGACTGGCGGCGCTCACCGAGCGACACCTGGCCGAAAACGCCCGCCGCCTCCGACACCATCGACGTCAGCAGCGTCGCCGAGACCCTGGCGCGCGTCCAGCAGCACCTGGCGGGCAAGGGGGAGGAGCGCGGCTGACCGGCGGATTCACCGCGAGGCTACGGGTAGGGGCAGGTCTTGTGGTACGGCTCGCCAGGGAGGTAGGTGTTCCATTCCTCTTGGCTCAGGTTGCGGCCGACGGTCCGGCAGGCGAAGCGCACGAGGTCGTCTTCGTTCATCCTCCAGCGGAGGGTAGTCCCCGTGCTGTCCGCTGTGGCGAGCGCGGGGCCGTCGGGGCTGAACAGGATCGAGACCACCGGGGAGTGATGCCCGGACAGGGTCACCGGCGCGTTGGAGGAGCTCTTGAGGTCCCACAGGTAGACCTTTCCGCGGTCGTCTCCGGCTGCGAGCCGTTTCCCGTCCGGAGAGATGGCAAGGGTCCGGATCAGGCTGTCCGCGAGCCCGTTCAAGACAAGGCTGGCCGGCTTTTCGCGGTCGACCGCGCGCCAGAGACGCACCCGCTGGTCTCCTCCTGCCACTGCCAGATCGAGTCCCCTGGTCCCGAAATCCCTCCCAAAAGCCAGAGCCGTTACCGCTCCGCCGTTGTTTCCGAGATCGTGCTGCGGTTTCAGCGGGTCGAAGTGCGCGAGGTCGTAGAGGTAGGCGGTGTCGTCCCCTCCGCCAGTCGCCAGCCAGCGACCGTCCGGGCTGAAGGCCAGCGCATGAACCCCTTTGCGGTGGCTGGCGAGCCGGATGGCGCTCTGACCTGGGTCTCCGAGCCTCTGGAGGTCGATCATTGCATTGCCGTTGGCGTCGGCCGCGAGCCCCACCGCGAGCCAGTGTCCGCCGGAGTCGGTGGCGCGGAGGGAGCCGCCTTCTGCGTCCGCCCCTGCCGGAGCGGCTCTCGGCAGGCCGGCGATCCCGGCGGGCTCGCTGGGGCCGACCGCGTTTTGCCGCAGGTCCCAGAGGCGCGGCCGGTCGCTCGGGCTGCCGGTGAGGAGCGACTGGCCGCGCGGGGCGAAAACGAGGGTCGTGGGCGGAGAATCATGCCCGCCAAGGACGGAGGGGTCGCCGAGGACACCATCGCTTCCCAGCCGCCAGAGCCGGACCTTCAGGTCGTCGCCCGCGGTGGCCACCCGGTCGCCGCCCGGCGCAAACTCGACGAAGCGCACCGGGCCGGCGTGGCCGCTCAGGACGGCTCCGATGCCCGCGGTGGAATTGAGCCGCCACAGGATCGCCGTCCCGTCGACGCTGGCGGCGGCGAGCCACCCGTCGTCCGCCGCGAAGCGGACGGCAGTGACCGGTCCGCTGTGGACCGACCTGAGCGGCCGCGGCACCGGGTTCCGCGCGGACAAGTTCCAGAGAGCCACGCCCGGGCTGAAGGGGCTCCAGGCCGCGAGCCATTGTGCGTGAGGGCTGACGGCCAGCCCGTCCGGTGAGACGGCGCCGTCGAGGCGACCCAGCTCGATGCGGGTCGCGGCCGGATCGGCGGCCTGCCAGGACCATGCGCGGACGAACCGGTCGGCATCCGCGGTCACCAGACGGTCAGGACCGGCGAACCGCAGCGCCACGATCTGGGCCGTTCCGGCCGAAAAGCCGGGTTCCTCCGCGTTGCCGCGGAGGGACCAGCGCCGGACCTTGCCGTCGCTGCCGCCGGTGAACAGCCGCTCTCCATCCGGCGAGAACGCATAGACGTTGGCGACAACGGCGCCGCTGTCGAAAATCCGGGGTGGCGTCTCCAGGTCACCCAGGCTCCGCAGCTCGAGGGGGCCGCCCGAAGTCCGCGTGATGAGCCAGCGGTCGTCCGGGCTGAGGTCGGCGATCCGGACCGGAGCGCTCCCGTTGACCGGGTAACCCGCCGCGCTCTTCGCGAGGTGCCACACAGAGACCTCGTGCTCGCCAGACGCAACGAGCCATGAGCCGTCCCGGCCGAGCGAAAAGCGGGAGACCTGGTCGGAGATCCCGGAGAGCTCCTTCTCCACGGCAGGCTCCTCGCCGGTCAGGTGCCAGAGCGTCGCCCGGCCGCCACCGTCGAGGGTCAACAGCCGGCTCCGGTCGGAGCTGACAGCGGCGAGGCCGCCCGGTCCGGCTCCGATCACTCTGCCGCCAAAGCCGCCGAGAGTCTGCCGAAACACCTCCTGGACGAGGGGAATCAGGCCTTCATCGTCCGCCAACTTGCAGAGCCGAAACGCCTCGCTGGCCAGCAGGAGAGCCGTCTGAGGACGGCCCTCGCGAATCTTGGAAACCTCCAGGCTCAGGTAGCGGGCGGTTGCCCTCCAGTTCTGCCGGACCGCAGCAGCCCGCGCCCGTGCGATGTACACTCCGGCAACGACCAGCACGCACAGCAGGGTAGTGAGAACCCCGAGAGCGAGCTTGAGTCGCCAGTTGGTGCGCGCTCGTTCTTCGGCCCGCCGCCTCTGCTCGTCGGCGAGGGCCTGCGCCTGCTCCACCTCCTTCTGCCGGCGGCTCTCCTCCCGCTCCTGGAGGCGCCTCTGGTGAGCCGCGCTCGCCTCGATGAAGCCCCGCTCCGCGCCGAGGTCGCCCGGGCGCTCCGCCAGCCAGCGCTCGGCCTCGCTCAGCAGAGCCCCGTGGAGAAGGGCGTCGTCCTCCCGTCCGGCCTTCTCCCACTGCTCCAGGCTGCCTCGCAGCCGCTGGCTCCAGAGGAGGAGCTCCTGATCTTCCTTCAGCCAGCCCTGAAGGCGTTTCCAGTGTTGGATGAGCGCCTCATGGGCCAGGGTGACCGTCTCGGCGGCGCCTTCGGCTCCCAGCACCAACAGGCGGTACTGCTGACTCGCCAGTGTCTCGGCCAGCTCCCGGACGTCCGGATCAGCCGCGATCTCTTTCATCGTCACTCGCTGCCGTGAAGGCCGTGCTCCTTCCTCAGGCGAGGAGATGCGCACGAGGCGGGCGAAGAGACGGTGGGCCGCCTTCTGTTGCTCGGGAGAGAGGCCCCCATACAGCTCGTCGGCTTTGCGGGAGATTGCCTTCGCGACCTTCCCGACCTTCTCATACGCCTTGTGCGTGAGCTCCCGGTCGTTCCCCTGGCTCCACTCGCTCCATAGGGCGGTGAGAGCGAACTCCAGGAGCGGTAGATTGCCGGGTTCCTCTCCCACATCGTCGAGGAGACGCTCCAGCAGGCCTGGCTCCAACCCGAGCCCCACTTTTCCGGCCGGCTCTCCGATGGATCGCGCGAGCTCATCCCGCTGCATTGCTTGCAGGTTGACCACCCTCGCCAGGAGCTGCTGCCCGGAGCCGCTGAGCTGCAAGACCCGGTCGTAGAAGTCGGCACGCAAGGTGAGCAGCAGGTGGAGAGGAGAGCGGGATTGCGCCCGGAGAAGCTCGTTCAGGAGAGCGCCCGGGTCGCTCCCGCCGGTCTGGGTGAAAACCTCTTCGAGCTGATCCACGACGATCAACAGCCGATCGCTGCCACCCGACTTCTCCAGGCAACGCTCGACGAGGCGCTCGAGCTTCTCCTTTCCCGCCGCGAGTCTCTCCGCCAGCTCCCCGATCTCTCTGAGGCTCTCCAACTCCCCGATTTCTCCCATGAGCAGCGGGGCCAGGGTCTTCGCCAAGCGATAGAACGGCTCGTTCCCGGGCGAAAAGCAGACAGCATCCCAGAGTAGATCAGGAGCCTTGCGGCGCCGGAGCCCCGGGAGCAGGCCAGCCCGAGCAAGAGAGGACTTGCCGCTCCCGGAGACCCCTGCGAGTGTCACCACCGGGTTGCGCAGCACCGCTTCCAACAGATCCTCGGCAGCCTTTTCGCGCCCGAAATAGAGCGGCGCGTCCTCTTCCTGGAAGAACTTAAGGCCTTTGAAGGGACAGACCACCCGGGCTGGGGCCGCGGTCTCGGCCTCCGTCCGCTCGGCAGCCAGCCCGCGGACGGCCCTCACCATGTCATCGATCGCCTCTTCATCCTCGACGCCGGTCCGCAGGTCCATCCAGGTGTTCTGGGACAGAAAGCCCGTCGGCAGGCTGTCGGCTCCCGGAAGCAGGACCGGAATGACGGGGAAAACGTGCTGTTGCGACGTCTCCCGGCCCTGTTTATCGAGGGCATAGTTGATTTCCCGCTGCTGCCAGTACCCGATCTCGTGGCCGATCAGGACAGCCACGGCGCACGAGCGTTCGAGAGCCTGCTCCAACTCCTGGGGCCAGGGCATTCCGGGTGTCAGGTTCCTCTTGTCCAGAAACGTCGAGACGCCGCGCGCCTTCAAGAGCCGCTGGAGCTCCCGGACGGAATTGCGGTCTGTGCTGTGGTAGCTGAGGAAGAGGCCAATGCCGCTCATGGTTGCGGGGTGCGGCTCGAAGAATTGAGCATGTCTCTGGCGGATTGCTTAAAACCATTATACGATAAGAAGGACCCCATTCTCTCGTACAGTCCGGAGGTCGGTCGTCACACCAATGCGCCGGTCTGGCCCTATGATGGTGATCCTTCTCCTGCTTCTGGCCGGTGGAGCGGAGATCTGCGCCGCCGCTGCAGAGGATGGCAGGCTCGCGGCGGCCGAGATCGCCCTCACCGAGGGAATCGAGGCGTTCAATCACGGCCGCGACGAGGAGGCGGTCGTGAAGCTCCGGGAATCGCTCGCGCGGGCGGACCGGGGGGTGACGCGGTACTGGCTGGGGCTGGCTCTTCTCCGGCTCGGCCGGGTTGAAGAGGCGGTCCGCGAGCTCGAAGCGAGCCTCGCCGGACCGCAGGCGGTGCCGGCGGAGCTGCGGCCGGAGGTCAGGGCGGCCCTGGCCGCGGCGAGGGCCTCCGGCAAGATCCAGCCCGGCGAGGAGGCCGGCTTCGTTCCGGGTTTCCTTCCGATCGACCGGCGCCCGGCGGTGGACGGCGCGCTCACCCTGTCGGCCGGCTACGATTCCAATCCCAACCTCCTTTCCGAAGAGCTGAGCCTGCCGCCCGCGCCCGGCAAGAAGCCGGTCTCCGGCAAGGACTCCGACGCGGTGGCGGGCCTCGACCTGCACGGCGCCTGGCACGCCCCGGCGCTCGAAAGTGGCTGGAACACCCAGGTGAGCGCCGCCGCGTACCGGTCGGCCCATGCGTCGATGGGCTTCCTCGACTACGGTGAGGCGTCCGCCGCGGTGCACCTCGCGCACGGCGAGGATCCGCTCGGCACGCTCTCCGGCCCTCTCGGCAGCGCGCGGGTCCCCTTCGGGAGCAGCCGCGTGGCGGTCCTGCTCCAGGCCGGAGGGAGCTACTCCACGCTGGACGGCAAATCCTTCTTCCAGTCCCTGGACGCCGCCGGCTCCTTGACGGTCCGGCCCTGGCGCCCGGAGCCCGCGGAATCCGTGGCGCCTTCGGTCCTGACGGCGACGCGGCTCACCCTCCATGTCCAGGACCGCAGTTTCTTCCATGAGCACGAGCAGCGGTCCGGCGGGCAGGTGGCGGGCGAGATCGCCGAGATCGTGCGGCTGCTGCGCTCCGGTATCGAGATCCGGCTCGCGGTGCTCGGAGGCGACCGCAACGCCGGCGTGGAGTTCTCCGAACGGTTCCTCGACACCGGGATCGAGATCCTCCTCCCGGTCTCCCGGCAATGGAGCGTCCGGCTGTCCGGAGGACGGCGCAGCGACGACTTCGACGACCAGCGCTCGAACCTTTTTCAGCCCGCGACCGGCAAGCCGCGCCAGGACGAGACGCTGCACGCCGCGGCGGTCCTGACCTGGGAGGTGTCCGAGCACCTCCGCGCCACCGCCCGCGCCGGAGCCGCGCGGCAGCAATCGAACGTCGCTTTCGGACCTTCCCTCGCTGACCTCGCTGACCTCGGATATCGGAGGGCGACCGCCGCTCTCGGATTGAGCTGGCTCTTCTGATGGAAAACCTAATCCGATCACCGATCCGATGGGCGCGGCTGTCCACCGTGCTCCTCTCCGCGCTGCTCAGCCTGGCCGCTGCGGAGAGTGTCGACCCGATCGGAGAGGTGGTCAGAGTGCGCGGCGCGCTGGGATCATTCCGTGACGGCGAATCCCATTCGATCGAGGTGACGGAGAGCCTCCCGTTGGGGATCACCGTGACGCTGGGGGCGACCCGATCATTCATCATTTCCTCCCTCAAGACGCCGGTGTTCGCGAAGACGGGCGGAGCGAGGATCCTGAATTGGGGGTCTCTCACCTTCAAAGGAATCGGCGAATTCACCATCGAGAAAGCGGAGGTGCCCGCGCCCGAGTCCGAGTCCAAGCCCACGACGGACAAGATTCTCCTCGACCTGCTCGTTCCGAAGCAGGGGAGGCTGTGGATGGCGCTCGACAAGGACGTTCCCCATAAAGTCTCGGTCCAGACGCCGCAACTGAAAGCCATCTCCGGGACGACCTTCTTCCGGATGCTGGTCGATCCGGCCGTCGGAACCTTCCTGGCCACGGACGAGGGGGAGGTGCGGGCCGATCTTCCCACCGGCGAATCGTTCCGCGTGACCGCGGGCCACTGGCTCCTGGTGCCGCCGAAAGGGACCATCCAGCGCGGTGCGAACGACCACCTGCCGGACAGCCTGGAAGATCCTCCGCTCCTCGACTGCTGCGACTTCCGGACCGGATCTCAGATTCCATGACGACCCGGAGCCAGACCGTGCAGGTCCCGGTACGGTGCCTCCTCGCCGGCATCCTGGCTCTGCTCGCCACGCCGTTGCCGCTGCTCGCGCATGCGATGTCCTGCGATCTGATCCCGCACCAGCCGCCGCCGCAGCGGCAGCAGGAATGGTTCGGCTACGCCCTGGCCGCGGACGGCGTCCGGCTGGCGGTCAGCGCGCCCGGCGATCCGGCGGGGACGGAGTCCGGCGCCGTCTACGTGTTCCACCGGAACGGATTGGACTGGATCCAGGAGGATAGGCCCCCAGTGAGCAGTGGGACTCCGGGAGATCGGTTCGGTACCTCGGTGGCGCTCTCCGGTGACCACTTGGCGGTCGGCGCGTCCGCCGCCGACGGCGCCGGTGCCGTCTATCTGTTCTCCGGCAGCAACAATGCGTGGAGCCGGGAGAGCCCGGCCAGGATCGCGGCGCCGCCGGGAAACCCGGGCGGCCAATTCGGTGCCGCGGTCGCCCTCGGGACCGACATCCTGGTCGCCGGCGCACCGACGGATAGCGCAGCCGGCAGCCTCGCCGGGGCGGTCTATGTCTACCCGCGCGCCGGAGGGGGGTGGGGAGCGCCGCAAAAGCTGGTGGCGCCGGACGCGCAGGCGGCGGCCGAATTCGGCTTTGCGGTCGCGGTCGACGGCGACCTCCTGGCGGTCGGAGCGCCGTTCATGGACGCGCCGAGCCGCCGCAACTTCGGCACGGTCTATCTCTTCGAGCGGCGGCCGGAGGGCTGGGCCTTGCGCACCCGGCTGACGGCGGGCGACTATCGCGCGGACGACCTCCAGTTCGGCGCGGCCGTCGCGATCTCCGGAGACACGGTTCTGGTCGGCGCCCGCGGCGACGACCTGCAAGCCTTGAACGGCGGCTCGGTCCAGGCCTTCACGCGGAGCGGGGAGCGTCTGGCGCTGCCGCTGCCGGCCGATCTCCTGGCGGGAGACCAGCTCGGCTGGTCCGTGGCGGCGAGCGCCGGCCTGCTTCTGGCGGGGGCCCTCGGCCATCCGCCGGGAGGGGTGGCCCAGGTGTTCGACCGCGGAGCCGTGAAATGGCTCGATCCTCCTCGCACCGGCATCGGGGCCGCCGCGGGCGATGCCTTCGGCCAGTCCGTCGCCGTCCTCGGGAGCACCGCTCTGATCGGCGGCTACCTCCATGCCGGAGGGGCCGGCGCGGTGGCGTTCTGCGACTTCCCTCCTCCGGTGCCGTCCTGCGGTCAGCTCCCGTCGATCACCAAGAGCGGCCCGCCGGGAGTCGTGTTGCCGGGACAGGAGATCGCCTACACCGTGGTGGTGACCAACCGCTGCGCCTCCGCTCTTCCCGCCGCGCAAGTCCGCGATCTCTTCGACCCGCGGCTGGACGCAGTGCAGTGGTGCCGGGCCGATGGCGACGGCGCCTGCACGCCCGTGCCCCAGGCCGGGCGCGACATCGACGAAGCCGTGCCGCTGTCCGCGGGCGGCACGGTGACCTACCGGGTGGATGCCCGTCTCGCCTCCGGCTCGACCGCGGCATTGGTCAACCAGGCCTGCGTCTCCCTGCCGGACCAGCCCGCTCTGGGGCAGAGCTGCTCGCAGGTCCGCAATCCGCTCTGCGCCGATCTGCAGGTGACCGGAACCGCGACCCCGTCCCCGATCGTCAAGGGGCGCCTTCTGACCGTCCACTGGCTGGTGAAAAATCTGGGCGACTCCCCGGCGAGCGGAGTCCAGCTCGTCGCCGATGCCACGACCCACGAGATCGGAGACCTGGGGCCGCACGAGACCCGGGAGATTGTGGTCTCCTTCCCGGTCCCGGCGTGCTACGGAGGGCCGAACCCGATCGAGCACCAAGCTGCGGTGACGATGCAGGAGCCGGACTGCAACCTCGCCAACAACAGCGCCCAGGTGACCGTCCCCGTCCTCGACGGCACCGCCGACGTCGCCGTGACGCAGGAGATCCGCGACGCCGGCGGAGCCCTGCTGGCCCCGGACGCCAGGGTGGCGCCCGGCGACCGGCTCACTTACCAGGTCACCGTCGACAATCTCGGGCCTGACACGGCGTGCGGCGTCACGCTGAGCGATCCCTTCCCCGGCGGGCTCGCCGCCAGCGCTTCGGTCACGGCCCCCTGCCTCCTCGGCGGCCAGTGCGCCCTCGGCAAGCTGCCAATGGGCGCGATGAGCGTTCTTGAAGCCACTTTCACGGTCGGTCCAATCGCCGCCTGCCCGGCGTTCCTTGCCAACACCGCGACCGTCTCGACCCACGGCAGCATCGATCCTGTTTCCGGAAACAACTCAAAAACGGCACGGGTCACGGTCGACGAGGTGGACCTCGCGATCACCAAGGCAGGCCCCGCGACGGCCCTGGCGGGTGACCCGCTGCTCTACACGATCGGCGTCTCCAACCCGGGCTGCCATGACGTCCAGGGGGCGCGGGTGAGCGACACCTTCCCCGCCGACCTGCTCCAGGCGGCATGGTGCGCGGGCCCGGGCTGCACGCCCTCGCTGCCCGGCCCTCTCGACCAGACGCTGCACCTGGCTCCCGGCGCCAGCCAGGAGTTTCACGTCGCGGGAACGATCTCCCCGCTGTTCCAGGAAACGCTGATCAATACGGCCCGGATCGCCCCCGTCGGCCTCGCCGACGACCATCCCGGGAACAATCAGGCCACGGTCGTGACCGAGGTCACGTGGCCGCCCGGGTTCCGGCTCTTCTGCACCGGCCTCGAAGGTCCGTTCGCGGAGGGGGACGTCGTCACCTGCACCCTCGTGCTGTTGAACGGCGGGCCGTTCGCCCAGGCGGACAACCCGGGGGACGAGCTCACCGACACCCTGCCCGCGGGCCTCACGCTGCTCTCGGCGAGCGCCGACAGCGGCGTCGTCTCGACGTCCTCCAACACCGTGACCTGGAACGGCGCGATCCCCGTCGGCGGCCGGGTGAACGTCACCTTCATGGCGAAGGTCAACATCGGGACCGCCGGGATGACGATCTGCAACCAGGCGACCGCTTTCCTCGACACCGACGGCGACGGGGTGAACGACACGGCCTTCCTGTCCGATCTCGTCACGGCGCCGGGTCCTCCGGCGGACCCCTGTTGCTTCCGGGTGTTGACGGTCCACCAGATCCCGGCGCTGGCGCAGGTGGGAATGGCGATCCTCACCCTGCTCCTCGCCGCGGGAGCCGTGCTGCGGCTGCGCGGCGGACGTGCCCGCTGAGCGGGACTATCCCTCGGCCTGTTTGAAGACGATTTTCACCCCGTCGGGGTCGTGGGTCTCGAAGATCAGGCCGCCGTCGCTGTCACGGCGCAGGCCGCCGGGGATGTTCTTGTCGCGGAACTGGGCTTCCTGGTAGGCGGCTTCGGCGGACGGGACGAGGAGGGCGATGGTCATCTTGTGATGCGGCCCCTGGTAGTCGTAGCTCTCGTCGTACGAGCGCGGCGCCTCGGCCGCGGCCGGACGCCCGACCACCTGGACGACGGCGCCGCCGGCCTGGAACAGCGCTCCCCGCTCGTCCTCGCGGTCCCAGCTCTGGAGCCGCGGGAAAGCGAGCGACTCCTCATAAAAGCGGCTGGTGCGCTCGAAGCTCTTGGCCCGGACCACCACCCGAAACTGGCGGATCTCCATTGCGTTCCTCTCCTTCGGATCAAAACAGCGCCACGGCACAGCATTACCACACTCCGGCCGCCGGTTTCAAAGCGATGGTATCCTCTCCGTCGTGAAAGACAGGCGCTTCCCGGGTTTTCTCGCTCTGACCCTCCTCGTTCTCCCTCTCCTCCAGGCGGCCCAGCTCCCCCGGCCGGAGGCTCCGGCGGCCGGGCGCGAGCCCGCCGCTCTGCTCGACGGCCGCGAGCTGCCGCTGCCGGTGGCGATCAATCCCGCCGGTCCGGAGTTCGGTCTCTCGGCGCTGGTCAACAACCTGGGCGGCACCCTGGCGCCCGGCGCGACGGCGGAGAGCTCGTCGCTCACCCTCGAAGGCAAGGAGGTGGTGATCGGCATCGGCAGCGCCATCATCACCGTCGGCGACGCCGTCGTCCCGCTCTCCCAGCCGGTGGTGCGCGGCGAGATGGGAACCCTGATGGTCCCCGTCGACTTCCTGCGCAAGACGTACGGCGACCTGCTCGGCTACTCCTTCGACTGGCGGCCGGAGACGCAGCGGCTGGTGATCGGCCGCCGCGCGGCGCGCGAGTTGCCGGTGCTCCTCGACGTGGTGCACTTGCAGGGGATGACGACCGTCGTGCTGCAGTTCCCCGAAGAGCCGCGCTACCAGATCAAACGCCGGCCCGGCATCGTGGACGTCCAGATGATGGGCGACCGCCTGGCGCCGCCGCCGCGCCACCCGGTGCAGGACCCGTTCGTCCAGGACGTGACGATCACCCCCGAGCAGGTGCACATCCAGGTCGGTCCAGGCCTCGACGTGGCGAGCTACGTGCTCAACAACCCCTTCCGCATCGTCTTCGACGTCCACCAGCCCACGGCGGTGGAGACCCCGGCGGCGCCGCTGGCTCCGGGCGGCGTGCCCGGCGGCGGCCCGCCGGGCATCCACACCATCGTGGTCGATCCCGGCCACGGCGGCACGGAGACCGGCGCGATCGGGCCGAGCGGCGTGATGGAGAAGGATCTGACGCTCCTCCTGGCGCGCGAGCTGGAATCGCGGCTCTCGTCCCGTCTCGGGGTGCGCGTCGTGCTCACCCGTAGCGAGGACGCCACCCTGCCGCTCGACGACCGGGCGGCGATCGCCAACCAGAACAAGGCCGACCTCTTCATCTCCATCCACCTCAACTCGTCGCTGGGCTCGGGAGCGCACGGCGCCGAGACCTACTTCCTGAGCGCCGAGGCGTCGGACGCCAAGGCTGCCAAGGCCGCCGCCGCCGAGAACAGCCCGGCCGCGGTGCCGCCGCCCCAGGGCGACACCAAGGAAGAGGTGAAAGACCTGGAGCTGATCCTCTGGGATCTTGCGCAGAGCCGCCACCTGTCCGAGAGCCAGCGCTTCGCGACGCTCATCCAGACCGAGCTCAACGAGGCGCTCCAGCTCCGCGACCGCGGCGTCAAGCAGGCGCCCTTCCGCGTGCTCAACGGCGCCGAGATGCCGGCCGTGCTGGTCGAGCTCGGCTTCATCAGCAACCCGGACGAGGAGAAGAAGCTCCAGGACGCGTCCTACCGCGGCGCCCTGGTCGATTCGCTCACCAAGGCGGTGGCGCGCTACAAGGAGCAGGTGGAGGCGCGGCCGGCGCCGGCGTCTCCGGCTCCCGCCGGGACTGCGGCGCCGGTGGGTGCCGTGCCGCACCAGCCGGCTCCGGCTCCGACGGCTCCGACGCCGAAGCCGGCTCCGCCCGCTCAAACACCGAAGCCCAGCCCGGGAACCAGGCCATGAGCCGGAAAGCCGCGGCGTTCGTCCTGGGGCTGGCCCTCGCCCTCATCGCCGGGGGCGCGTTCTGGTGGTGGTGGCAAGGCAAAGGCGGCCGGGTGCATACCGGGCCGGGCCCCGCCGAGAGCGCCGGCCCCACCGAGAAGGTCACCGTCGACCTCTACTTCCCCGCCGACGAAGGGTTGCGCACCGAGAAGCGCGACCTCGAGGTCACCGCCTCGCGCAAAGACCGCATCCGCAAGATCGTCGCCGCGCTCCTCGCCGGCCCGGTCTCCGGCGGCGCCGCGCGCCCCTTTCCGGAAGGCGTGATGCTGGGCGGCGTCCAGCTCAGCGAGGACGGCACTGCCTATCTCGACATCCACTGGGAAGGCCATGCCGACCCGCCCGCCTCCGGCTCCACCGAGGAGATGCAGCGCGTCTACAGCGTGGTGAACTCGCTCACCGCCAACATCGCGGAAGTGAAGCAGGTCGTGCTGCTGTGGAACGGCGTGCAGCGCGAGACCTTCTCCGGCCACCTCGACACCAGCCATCCGCTGCTGCCGAACCGCACCATCGTGACTCCCTGACGGGATAAAGACCAAAAAATTGCTGGATTCGATCGGAGTTTTCGATTCAGGCGTCGGCGGCCTCACCGTCGTCTCGGCCCTGCGCCGCCGGCTGCCGCGCGAGTCGATCCTCTATCTGGGCGACACGGCGCGGCTGCCCTATGGCAGCAAATCGCCCGGCACGGTGACGCGCTACACGGAGAACAACATCGCCTTCCTGCTCGGCCGCGGCGTCAAGGCGGTGGTCGTCGCCTGCAACACCGCCTCGGCGCTCGCCCTGCCGAACCTCCATCCGGAGGTGCCGACTTGGGGAGTCATCGAGCCGGGAGCGCGCAAGGCCGCCGCCCTGAGCCGCGGCCGGGTGGGCGTGATCGCGACCGAGGCCACCGTGCGCTCCGACGCCTATCCGCGGGCGCTCCGCGCGCTCCGTCCGGAGCTCGAAATCCGCAGCCAGGCCTGCCCGCTCTTCGTGCCGCTGGTGGAAGAAGGCTGGCATGACGATCCGATCACCGAAGAGGTCGCGGAGCGCTATCTACGCCCGCTCCTCGATGCCGGCATCGACACCCTCGTGCTCGGCTGCACCCACTACCCGCTGCTCGCTCCGGTCCTGGCGCGGGTGGCCGGCCCGGCGGTGACCCTGGTCGACTCCGCCGAGGCGGTGGCGGAGGTGGTGGCCGCGGGCCTGGCCGAGATGGGGCTCGAAGCCGGCGAGCACCCGCCGGCCAACCACTTCTGCGTCACCGACAACGGCGAGAGCTTCCACCGGCTGGCGGGACTGATCCTCCAGGATCCGCACGTGCCGTTGGAGTGGGTGGAGGTCCGGTAGGGCGGCGAGGGGAAGGACCCTGTGACCATGATGAGCGCGGTGGATCTGGTGCCCGGCTTGTGGGTCGGAGCGCTCGCTCTGCTCCTGCTCCGCGCCTTGCGGCGATGGTACGACCCGGTGCCCCGGCCCGTGGCCGCCGTCTTCGGGCTCGCCCTCCTGATCCTCTTCGGGCCGGTGCTCTTCGGCGGCAAGCTCCTCCTGCCGCTGGACAATCTGCGCGGGCAGGTGCCGTTCCAGAAGCTGGCGCCCACCGAGCCGCACGGCAACATCCTGCAGGGGGATCTGATCGAGCTGGTCGGCCCTTCGATCGCCGAGGGCCGGGCGCTGTGGAACGGCGGTCGCTGGCCGTTGTGGAACGCGCGCGCCGGCGCCGGCCTGCCGCTGCTGGCCGATCCGCAGGCGCAGGCGCTGCAACCGCTGGTGCTGCTCTCCGCCGCCGTGCCCTGGGAAAGGGCGGCGGCGGTAACCGCCGCGCTGCGGGTGCTCTGTGCGCTGGTCTTCGCCTTTCTCTGGATGCGCGCCCAGGGCTTGGCGGACGGGCCGGCGCTCGCCGGAGCGCTCGCCTTCGGGCTCGGCGGCTTCGTCCTCCTCTGGGTCGGCTGGCCGATCGCCAACGCGGCGGCGCTCCTGCCGGCGGTCCTGTACGCTCTCGCCCGAGTCCGCGACCACGGTGGCCGGCGCGATCTGCTGCTGCTGGCGCTGACCGTCTGGGCGCTGCTGCTCGGCGGCCATCCGGAGACGGTGCTCTATGCGCTGGCTGCCGTGGTGGCCGTTCTGATCGCCTCGTCTCTGCCGCGCCGCCGGCTCGGCCAGGCGCTCCTGGCTCTGCTGCTGGCGGCGCTCGCGGCGGCCCCGGCTCTCCTGCCGGCGGCGGTCTACCTGCCGCAGAGCCTGCGGGCCGCGCGGGTGCGGGAGGGAGCGGTCGCCGCACCGGCTCCGGCGGCGAGCCGGGGGGAGGACCTGGCCCGCCGGCTGCTCCCTGTCGCGGTGCCCAACGCCTACGGCAACAGCCGCTTCGTGGACTATTGGGGGCTGAGCAACACGAACGAGGACGCCTCCGGCTTCGTGGGAACGGCGGCGCTCCTCGCCGCTCTTCTGGCGCTCCGGGCGCGCCGGCGTTTCCCCCTGGAGCGTCTGGCCCTGGGAGGAGCGCTCCTCGGCCTGCTGATCCTGGCGCATCCACCCGGGATCGATCATGTTCTTCCAGCGTCGCTCCTCGAAAGCCGCCGCATCCTGCTGATCGTCTCGCTCGCGGTGGCTTTTCTTGCCGCCTGCACGCTGGAGCGCTTCCGCCGCGGCGAGACGGACCGCTGGACGTTGTGGACGCTCCTGGCGGCCGTCGCTTTCCTGGCGGTGGTGGTCGTCTGGGGCACGCTCGCGCACCCGGACCCGGTGGACCCTGGGCGGCTGGCGATCCTCCGCTTCGGATGGGTGCGCTGGCAGATGCGTTTCCTGGGAGTCTCCGCCGTGCTGCTGGGAGCGGCTCTCTTCGTCCGCCGCATCCGGTCGTTCCGGGCCTTCCGGTCATGGGTGCCGCCGGCCGTGGCCTGCCTGATCGCGGCGGAGCTTCTGCTCCTCCATCGGCCGGCCAATCCACCCATGCCGCGGCGGCTCGCCTTCCCGGTCACCGGGCCGATCCGCTTCCTGCAAGAGAACGCCCGGCGCACCCGCGTCGCCGCGCTCGGCCGCGCCCTGCCGCCCAATCTCGCCAGCCTCTATGGTCTCAGCGACGTCCGGGTCTACAACCCGATGGCGCCGCGGGCCTATCTGGACTGGATCGCCCCCATCCTCGCCGGCTGGTGGGGAGAGGTGCCGGAGCTCGGTGCGCCGCTCGATCCGCTCTACCAGCGCCTGAGCGTGCGCTACCTGCTCACCGAGCCGGACGCGCGCCTGCCGGAGCCGCTCCACCGCGTCTTCGCCGACGAAAGCGGCGCCGTGTGGGAGCTTCCCGGCCCCTTCCCCCGTCTCTTCCTCCTGCCGGCCGAGGGGACCCTGCGCATCCAGACCCTGGAGCCGGACCACCTCCAGGCGCACATCGAGCTGCCGCGCCCGGGAGCCCTCCTCACCAGCGTCTACCAGGACGGCGGCTGGCGCCTCCTCTGGAACGGCACCGCTCGGCCCACCGCGACGGCCGACGGTCCCTGCATCGCGGCACGGCTCCCGGCGGGAGCCGCGGAGATGGACCTCCTCTACCGCCCGGCGGCGTTCGTCTGGGGCTGCCTGCTCGCCGCGCTCGCCCTGGCGGCCGGAACGAGTTGGTGGACGCCGCCCCCGACTCGGGGCGAAGCGGCACGGCGGCTCTCAGCTTCCAGCGAAGAGCGACCTCTGGTATCCTGAGACCGCTACGCGAGAGAGAACATCGACATGGCCAGAGCAGCTCAAGTCGCGCATCGCCAAGAAGCCGAGCCCTACGTGCCCCGGATCTGGCGACTCTTGGAGGAAGCGCGGCTGAAAGCCGCGCGTGACCTCCTTGCCGAAGCTCTTGGTGAGAACGACCGCGAGCCGGGGCTCGAGGACCTCTCCCGGCTCCTGGCGCCTCCCAGGCAGAGAGCGAGCCCGATCAAGGATCGTGACCGAAGCGCCGAATTCCGTTGGATCGAGGAGCACGGAGGGGAGCACATGGGCGAGTGGGTCGCCGTGCTCGGCGATGCTCTGCTCGCCCATGCAGCGACTCTCCATGAGCTCCTGGCTCAACTGAGCCGAGTCGATCGAGACAACCAGGCGCTCGTCCATCACCTCGTTTAGATCGCCGTGCTCAGACTCGACGCACCCTGTTGGCTCAGCTCGACACCGGCGCCGCCTGGTCCGTTCTGGAGAGGGATGTGGCGGCCGAGCTTGGGCTTCTCACCAGAGTGGACGAGGAAAAGAAGCGACTCCTGACGCCCTTTGGGATGCGAGAGGGACATCTGGTCCGCCTGCCATTCGCCCTGGTTGCTGACGAAGGCGACTCCCTGGACACGGAAGGCGTCTTCTTCATCTGCAGCGACTGGCCCGTCGGCCTGTCCTTCCTCGGCTACTCCGGCCTCCTCGACAGCATCCGCTTCGCCCTCGATCCGCAGGCGAACCACTTCTACTTCGGATCGTCGTAACCGGTTTGGCCGGGTGTTCAGTTTGTTGAGCGGCCATGAGTTGACCTGCGGTGCCCGATTTTGTACCCTACACGTCCGTCCTCTGCTGGGAGGTCGTTCAACGGTAGGACATGCGGCTCTGACCCGCAGAATCGGGGTTCGAATCCCTGCCTCCCAGCCAATTCAATTCCCCGCTTCTAAGCAGCGCAAGTGAGCATGAAACCATGACCCCCGTCCTCGGCGGCCGGCGCGAGTGGCGGGCGAGCGTGCTCATCGGGCTCTTTTGCCTGCTGATCTACAACGCCAACGGACGGGCGATCAGCGCCGGCGACGCCTTCCCGGCGCGCTACCTGCCGTTCGCGATCTGGCGGTACCACAGCATCCTTCTCGATCCGATCGCGCCGCTCACCGCCCAAGGGCGAGGCGATACGGCGTTCTGGATGGTGCATGTGCCCGGCGGCCACATCATCTCGGTGTACCCCGTGGTGCTGCCGGTGCTCATCGCGCCGCTCTACCTGCCCGCGGCCGGTTATCTGCATCTGCGGGGTTGGACGGAGTGGCGGCTGGACCACATCGCGCGGGTGATGGAGAAGCTCTCCGCCTCGCTCCTGGCTGCTCTTTCCGCGTCGTTGCTCTACCTGCTGCTGCGGCGCCGGGCGGCGGCGCCGACCGCACTGCTGCTCACCTTGGCGTACGCCTTCGGCACCACCACCTGGGTGATCAGCAGCCAGGCTCTGTGGCAGCACGGGATGGCTGAGCTCCTGGTGATCGGCCTCCTGCTGCTCCTCACCGCGCCGTGCACCTTGCCGCGGGCGCTGGCGGCGGGGTTGCTCTGCGGGCTGATCGCCGGCAACCGCCCTCCGGATGTCGTTCTCGCGGCGGCGCTGGGCGCTTACGGACTGTTCTGGGCCGGCCGCCGGGCGGCGCTGCTCGCCGCGGCGGCCGTGGTGCCGGCGGGTCTGGTGCTGCTCTACAACCTCGGCATGGCCGGCAACGTCGCCGGCGGGTACGGGCTGAGGGGCAGGGCCAGATTCTTTCAGCACGACCTGCTGTCCGGTCTCGGCGGGTTGCTGTTCAGCCCGACGCGGGGACTGTTGATCTTCTCCCCTTTCCTGCTCTTTCTTGTTCTGGCCTGGCGGCACCTGCCGGGTGGCCGCAGCGAGCGCAACGACCGCAACGACCGCGGTCTCACCCTGGCGATGAGCGCCGGTATCGCCCTCCAGCTTGTGCTCTATGCCAAAGGCGACTGGCGGGGCGGCATCTCCTGGGGGCCGCGCTATATGACCGATCTCCTGCCGCTGCTCCTGTGGATGCTGGTGCCGGTGGTCGCCGCGCTGCGCGGCTTCGGCCGGGTGTGCTTCCTGCTCGCGGTCGGCGCCGCGATCGCCATCGAAGCCGTCGGCGCCTTCTGGTACACCGGCGTGACCGACACCGCGATCTTCGCCATTGCCAGCGGTCCCCATCAGATGCGGGCCGCGTGGGACTGGCGGAACGCGCCGTTCATCGCTTCCTTCCAGCATGGCCTCGCGCCGGCGGAGCTGACGGTCGAGATGCGCGGCCATCTCGACGCCATCGAGGCCGGCGGCCATGCGACCTCCGTGGTCACCGCCGGCCAGGAGGTCGTCGCCGCCGGCTGGGCGCTGGCCGGCCACGCCACGCCCTGGCGGGTGGCGATCGCCATCGACGGCCGGCAGATCGTCGCCTCCCGCACCTTCAGCAATCGGTCCGACGTCCGCGCTACGCTGCACGAGGCGAGCCCCGCCGGCTGGCGCATTCCGCTCGGCACGGCCGGCCTCGCTCCCGGCGAGCACGCCGTGGCCCTCTTCGCCTCGGCCTCCGAGAAGGGAGAGGGATATTACCTGGGGGAGCGCAAGCTGACCGTGCGGCCAGCGTCGGCGGCATCGGCGGCGTCGGCGGCGGGCGCTGGCGAGGATCTCGACGACGCCTTCAGGACGGCAGCGGCGCGGCTGCGGGCGCACCAGCAGGGGCCGGGTTACTGGCTCACCGCCTACACGGCCGCGGCGCGTTTCCAGGAGCCGCACCAGGAGATGAACACCTACCTCACCGCTCTCCTGCTCGACCTGCTCGATCCGCTGGCCGCCACCGGCGGCCTCGGCGACAGCTTGCAGCGCGCCCGCCGGCACCTCACCAGCCAGATCGAGGCCAACGGGTTGGTGCGCTACCACGGGCTCCCGGACGCTCCCGGCATCGGCACCCTGGGCTGCGCGATCACACCGGATGCCGACGACACGGCGCTCGTCTGGAGGCTCGCTCCCGATCGCGACCGGCGGCGCCGTCAGCGACTATCGGCCGCCCTGGCGACCCTCGACCGCTATCGCACCCGCGAGGGCCTCTACCGCACCTGGCTCGCTCCCCGTGCCGCCTACCAGTGCCTCGACCCGGGCAGCGATCCGGACCCCGCCGACGTCGGCATCCAGATGCACGTGCTGCTGCTGCTGGCCCAGGTGCAGCCGCCGGCCGGCCGTGCGCTCTGCGAAGATCTCCGCAAAGTCGTCGACCAGGACCGGATCTGGGTCTATTATCGAATGGCACCGCTGGTCCCGATCTTGCGCCTGAGCGACGTCCGGCGCGCCGGCTGCGCGCTGGAGCTGCCGGCTCCACGGCTGCGGACGGCTGTGCCGGGCCAGGAGATCTGGGTGTCCGCCGTCCGGCTCCTGGAGCGTGCGCAGACGCCCGGAGGCCCACCGCCCGACGCGGCAGAGCTCGATCCGGTGCTGCGCCAGCTTGCCCAAGAGGACTTTGCCCTGTTGCGAAAGAATCCGCCGCTCCTCTACCACAACGATCTCACCGCGACGACCCCTCGCTACTACTGGTCCGAGGACGTCGGCTACGCGCTCTGGCTAAGGCTTGCTGACGACTATGCGCACCTCCGGCACACCCATCCCAACGGCTAAAGTGCCGCCGCTCTTCGCGCCTGCCATGCCGGCGGCCCCCTCGGCCGGAGGCCGCCTTGGCGAGCCCCTGCGGCGGTATCTGTCCTGCCTGCGCCTGCCGGAGATCCTCGTTCTCCAGGGATCGCCTCTGCTCGGCGCCGCCTTCGCGCTCCGCCACCCGGCGGCGGAGACCGTGGGGCGGCTGGCGCTGCTCCTCATCGCCAACGTCTGCCTGATGGCGCACATCTTCCTGCTCAACGACTGGTCCGGCCTGACCACCGACCTCGCCGATCCCAACAAGGCCGCCGGCGTCTTCACCGTCAGAGGTGTCGACCGTAAGGAGATCGGCGGCTTGGCGGCCGGCCTGCTGGCGCTGAGTCTCCTCCTCTTCAGCCGCCTCGGCCCGAGCACCCTCTGGCTGGCCCTGGCGATCGCCACCCTGAGCGTCCTCTACTCCCTGCCCCGCTTCAACTGGAAGGGCAGACCGCTCCTCAGCTCGGCGGCCCACCTGGCCGGCGGCGCCCTCCACTTCCTCCTCGGCTACTCCCTGGGGAGCGCGATCGACCGCCGCGGCCTCGCCCTGGCCACCTTCTTCGCCCTGACCTTCGCCGCCGGCCATCTGACCCAGGAGGTCCGCGACCACCAGGGCGACGTCCTCAACGCCATCCGGACGAACGCGGTGATCTTCGGCCAGCGCCGCACCTTCGCCGCCAGCCTCGCCCTCTTCACCCTCGCCTACGTCCTCCTTCTCCTCCTGGCCCTCCAGGGCCTCGTCCCCCGTCCCCTGGCAGCCCTCATCGTCCTCTACCCCGTTCATCTCCGCTGGTCGCTCAAGACTCTGGCCGAGGGCCTCACCTACACGAGCGTCCGCCGCCTGCAAGCCCGCTATCGCGCGCTCTACACCATCATCGGCCTGGCCATGATGGCAGCCCTCTGGCTCGGCTGAGCGTCCCCCTCGCTTGTTCGGGCGTCCGGCTGACCTCTTGGAGCGTCCGCCTCGCTTGATTGGGTGTCCGCCTGACTTTTTCGAGCGTCCGCCTCATTGGATAGGGCGGCCGCCAGATTTCTTCGCGGGTCCGCCAGACTTCTTGGAGGGTCCCCCTCGCTTCTTCGAGCGTCCGCCTCGTTTGATCGGGCGTCCGCCTGACTTCTTCAAAGGTTCGCCTCAAATCTTCGAGGGTCCGTCTGACTTGAGAAGGCGTCCGCCTGACTTGAATGGGCGTCCGCCTGATTTCTTCGAAGGTCCGCCTCAAATCTTCGAGCGTCCGCCTGGTTTCTTCAAGCGTCCGCCTGACTTCTTTGAGCTTCCCCCTCACATGCACCGTCCTCGGTCTCACGTGCACCGACCTCGAGCTCACGTGCACCGTCCCTCCGGTTTGTCGATCGGGCTCACCCTCGTTCGTCGTAAGGTTAGGAGCGGGTTCCGAGCGCTGGAAACTCTGGCGGACCCGCTCCACGCAAACGACATCAAGGAGACAAGCCTCATGCGATTCCTTTCCATGATCCGGATCGACGAAAAAACTGCCAAGGCCCCCACCGAGCGACTGATGGCCGACATGGGCAAGCTGATGGAAGAGATGACCCAGTCTGGCGAGCTGATCGACACCGCCGGTCTGCGGCCCACCTCCGAAGGCGTACGCGTGCGCCTGCGAGGCGGCAAGCTGTCCACGATCGATGGACCGTTCACCGAGACCAAGGAGGTCATCGGCGGCTACGCGATCCTCGAAGCGAAGTCGAAGGAGGAAGCGATCGAGCAAACCCGGCGCTTCCTCAGGGTCCACGGCGATGAGTGGGACCTGGAGTGCGAGGTGCGCCAGTTGGACGGGCGGGACTCCGGCGGCGAGGCGTAGGGGCAGGCAACTCAGGTGGATTGGCTGGCGCCCATCCGGGGGCGCCACAGTCCTTGCGGCAGCGACTTCGGCGCCGTTGACCCTGGATAGGATTCGTGCGACGCTCTTTGCACGAGAACGACGATCGAGATCGGCCCTGATCTCCTCGAAGAAGCAGTGCGGGTTACCGGTGCGGCCAACCAAATCGGTCGCCGTCCGGCTCGGTCGGCCCCAGGGCAGGTTCAATCCGCCCCGGGGCAGATTCAATCCGGACGAGGGCAGATTCAATTCTGAGCCAGCCGGATTGAATCCTGAGCGGGGAAGACCGCGGCCATCTCCGGCGCGACAGACGCGACTAGCCCAAGCGGATGTTCTGCACAACGATTCCCAGGCCGGGAGCTCTGGACAAGGGCCCATCCGCGGTGAGGAGTTGGGCGTCGTAGAGCTTTGCCACGGCCACGTAAAAGGCATCGAAGGCGCTCACGTTGTGCCGGTGCTTCCAGGCTTCTCGCAAAAGTGCCGAGTGTGGAACGCGTTCGACTGGCCAGGCACCGAGATCCTCGAGCGCCAACCGCGCACGGTGCTCCTCGATCTTCTTTTGCAGCAGGGCACGCCGCAACACCGACAGCACCTCGACATCCAGCAGCGCAGGGGCAAGCAAAAAAGCATCCTCAATGAGATCATCAAGCTTCTGGCCGAGGGGAGTGCGCAGAAGATACTCCACGGCCGCCGAGGCGTCGATTACAACGCGGATCACGCAAGCTCTCTCGCGCGCTGCTCCCGCTCCTGCTCCAGCAGCGAAGCTGCTGAGTCCCCAAGGTCCGTGGCGGGCCGCTGCAAGAGCTTTTCGTGCCAGTCGACGCGGGCCATCTCATGTTCGATGGCCGCCAGAGCAATATCGCTGATCGTCCGGTGGTGCTTCTGCGCATAGTCCCGCAGGCGTTGGTGCAGGGCGTCTGGAAGGTTCTTGACCTGGAGGTTTGCCATCGCATGACAGTAGCATGCTCTTGGCATGCCGTCCATGGTTCCGCTGCCTCCTACTCCCGGCGTCAAGCCTGTCATAACCGTCGGGCCGGAGTAAGATCGTAAGGACGTTACGGATGGCATCCATGACCAGAACAGTGCGCCTATCTCGCTGATGAGATTAGCCTCGGGAAGGCGGCGGAAGAGCTTGGGCTCTCGCGCTTCGATCTGGCGGATCGGTTTCACCGTTTGGGAATCCCTCTCCCTTTCGGGCCGGTGTCTGTGGAGGATGCGCGTAGCGAGATCGCTGTCATGCGCAAGACCCGTCGTGTGGCCTTCTCGCCCCGCTGAGAGTCGCGCTCTCGGACACCACAGTTCCCACCAAGAGAGGCTGCACCCTACGGCCTCAGCCTCCCCGTAGCCACCGCGCCACGCTGTTGACGAAACGTAGCCCCCGAGCTACACTGGCTACATGCGCGTCGAGCAAACCGATGTCTATCGAGAATGGATCGACGCGCTGAAGGATCGAGCAGGGAGAGCACGGATTCTGGTTCGTGTTGATCGCTTGATCCACGGTAACCCCGGCCAGCACAGAGACCTGACTGAGGGCGTGTCTGAGTTGAAGATCGATGTCGGTCCAGGCTACCGCGTCTACTACGCGCAACGAGGAACAAGCCTTCTGCTGCTCCTCGCGGGCGGAGACAAGTCGACGCAGCAGAAAGACATCGCGATGGCGATCCACTTGGCCAAGAGTTTTCAGGAGTAACCCGCTATGCCCAAAACCCCAGCGAAAAAGCCGACGAAGACCAAGACCACGCCGTATGACGTTGCGGAGCACCTCCGTACGCCCGAAGAAATGGCCGCCTATCTCGATGCCTGGTTCGAAGAGGCGCCAGACGACGCGGCAGGTATCGCCAGAGCGCTTGGGGATATCGCACGCGCCAAAGGAATGACCCAAGTTGCCAAAGACGCAGGTCTGAGTCGTGAAAGTCTTTATCGGGCACTCAGCGCGGATGGAAATCCGAGCTTCGCGACTGTCCTGAAGGTCGCGAGAGCGCTTGGGGTTAAGCTGCACGCGGAGGCGGTGTAAGCTCGCGGAGCCAAGGCGCTGACGAAGGGTAGGGCAGGAGGAAAGCTTCCAAGCGGGAATCTCGCGGTGTGGTCGCCTCCTTGCGGCTCTGTTCCGGTGACAGGTGCTCCCAGCAGGGTAGGGGCGAGAGAGTCCCGACTTGAAGGAC
>DATARD010000383.1:0-3125 GCA_036264355.1 Thermoanaerobaculia bacterium | reverse complement strand
CCCCAGTTCAACAACGGGCAGGGCATCGAGATCCAGGACGCCCGGGAGAACATCGTGGGAGAGCTGCGTCCGAAGCTGCTCCGCCTGCTCGGGGCCGTGCTCTTCGTCCTGCTGATCGCCTGCGCCAACGTGGCCAATCTGCTCCTCGCCCGCGCCGCCGACCGTGGCAAGGAGATCGCTGTGCGGACCGCCATGGGGGCGAGCCGACTGAAGATCATCCGGCAGCTCCTGATCGAGAGCCTGACGATGGCCCTCCTCGGCGGCGCCCTGGCCTTGCTGCTCGTCCGCTGGAGCCTGACGCTGCTGCTCGCTTTCATCCCTTTGAAGATCCCTGGCTTCATCGAGATCAGCGTGGACGGGCCGGTGCTCGCCTTCGTGCTGCTAGTCGCCCTGGTGACCAGTATTCTGGTCGGCTTGGTGCCCGCCCTCTACTCCTCGCGGCCCAACTTGAGTGGTACCCTCAAGGAAGGCGGAGGCAGGGGCTCGACCGAGAGTCGGGTGAGCCGCCAGACTCGGAACGCGCTCGTCGTCGCCGACGTGGCGCTCGCATTGATCCTGCTGATCGGCGCCGGGCTGATGATCCGCAGCCTCGCCCAGATCCGGGGCTTCGACGCTGGAGTCCGCCCCGAAAACCTTTTGACCCTTACCTTCGAGCCGCCGGACGGCACGCCGGACGCTAGGCGGCTCCAGATCAAGCAGCAGGTGCTCGACCGCGCCGCAGCGTTGCCCGGGGTCAGCTCGGCCGCGCTGACCTCTCACATTCTCTATGACCGAGGCTACCTGACCCAGGAGGTCACGGTGGACGGCCACCAGATCGAGGATCCGGCTCGCGTCCAGACTTACTACGTCAGCCAGGGGTATTTCCAGACCTTGGGCATCCCCGTCGAAGCCGGCCGCGGCTTCATGCCCCAGGACAATACCGAGTCGGCGGCAGTGGCGATCGTCAACCGTGCGTTCGCCGACCGCTACTGGTCCGGGGACGATCCGATCGGCAAACGGATCCAGATCGGCAAGGCGGAGGACAAAGGCTCCTATCTGACCATCGTCGGTGTGGTCGGCAACGTCCGGACCAAGATCGCGCCTGGAACGCCGGACCAGCCGATCCAGATGTATCTGCCGGGGATGAGGAGCACGACCTGGGGTTACAACCTGGTGGTCAGCACGGAGAAGGAGCCGACCCGCATGACCTCCTCGCTGCGCCAAGCGATCCAGCAGATCGATCCCGGGGTCTCGATGTACAACGTCGACACCCTTCGGTCGCGGATGGCGAACGTCACCTCCGACACCCGTTTCTTCACCGGAATGATGGGGGTTTTCGCCGGCTTGGCGCTGATTCTCGCCGTGCTCGGCATCTATGGCCTGATTTCCTACACGGTCAGCCAGCAGAAGCGGGAGATCGCGGTCCGCATGGCGCTCGGCGCCATGTCGGGCGACATCCTCAGGATGATGGTGGTCCGCGGCCTGATTCTGACCCTCGCCGGGCTGGGGATCGGCCTCGCCGCCGCCTTTGCGCTGAGCCAGTCGATCTCCAAGTTCCTCTTCGGAGTCAGCCAGACGGACGCCCTGACCTTCCTCGGGATGCCGGTGATCCTGGGGCTCACGGCTCTGATCGCCTGCTGGTTGCCGGCACGCCGGGCCATCAAGGTCGATCCGTTGACCTCACTGCGCTATGACTGATCGGCGCGGCGCCGGCGGAGCGGGTCCTCCCGCTCCGCCTCACCCTCACAGTCCGGCATCCTGCAACGCCTTCCGGATCTGCTCTCCGAGCGCCCGCGCATGGCGGGCCTCGCACAGGGTCTCGTGGTTGCCCGGCACGTCGTAGACCCGCAGGCCGGCTCCCAGCCCTTCCCAGCCCAGCGACGGATCGCGCAGGGCGAGCTCGCGGACCCGCGGGTCCGGGCGCTCCGTCGCTCGGAGGAGGGCGACCCGGCCGGCGTAGGGCTTCGGCGCGTAGCGGTCTGCGGCTCTCCGGGCGGTGCGGTGCAGCTTGAACACGCGGAGGGCCGTGGCACAGTCGACAAACGCCGACGAGGCGACCCCGCGGTCGCGTGCCAGATGCAGCAGAAAGTCGATCTGCTGCTCGAGGTCTCCCTGGCGGCGGAGCTCTTCGGCCGTGCAGGGCAGCTCCTGGCTCAACATCTCCGCCAGCAAGTCCGCGTCGTCGAGTTCGCGGTGCTCCCGTTCCCCGACCCAGGTGTCGAGGATGGCGAGCAGGCCGACCTTCTCGCCGTGGTCGAGAAGCCGCCGGGCCATTTCGAGCGCGACCAGGCCTCCGAACGACCATCCGACGAGGACGCGGGGACCCTCGGGCTGCTGCCGCAACACCTCTTCCAGGTAGCGGCCGGCGATCTCCTCGACCGCTTCGAGCGGCGCCTCCTCGCCGGCCTGCATACCCCGCGCCTTCAGGCCGAAGCTCGGCCGCTCCTTCCCAAGCTCGTAGACGGCAGGGATGTAGCAGAGGACGTTACCGCCCGACGGGTGGACCCAGAAGAGCGGAGCCCGCGTGCCGGCAGGCTGGATTGGGACGAGCGCCGAAGCGACCGATGGGACCGATGCGGAAGCCGCTCTGCGGTCTGCTTCCGCGTCGAGGAGAGCCGCCAGCTCGGCGATGCTCGCTGCCTGCAACAGGCTGGCCAGAGGGAGGTCCCGTCCGAAAAGGTCCTTGATCTCGGCGACCAACCGGATGGCCAGCAGGGAGTGGCCGCCGAGGCTGAAGAAGTTGTCGGTGATGGAGATCGGATGGATCCCAAAGAGGCCCTCCCACATCTGCACGAGCTGGAGCTCGGTCGCACTGCGCGGCCGGCCCTGCCGGCCGCCGGACCCGGCGACCATGCGAGCCAGGGCGCCGCGGTCCAGCCGGCCGTCGGGAGCCACGGGGAGCTCCGGCAAGAGCACGACCTCGTCCGGCACGGCTCGGCGCGGCAGCCGGCACACGAGGAAGCGGCGCACCACATCCGCCGAGGCCGGAGCGCCGCCGGCCTCATCGGGCACGGCGCAGAGCACGGCCCGGCGCACGCCGGCGTCCTCCCGCTCCACCACCGCCGCCTGGAGCAGGCCCGGGCAGTCCAGCAGCTCGGCCTCGAGATCGCCGAGGCGCAGCCACTCCTCGCCGGGGATTGCCGGCG
>DATARD010000382.1:0-8985 GCA_036264355.1 Thermoanaerobaculia bacterium | reverse complement strand
GGGAGGACGGGCGGGCAGGGGTGATCAGCTCCGGTCGCGCTCTTCGAGGAGAGCTCGCAGGCGTGCCACATCCGCCTCCGCCGCCTCGGCCCGCTGCTCCGCCGCTTCGGCCTTCGTCGGCAGCAGGCTCCCGTCGAGATGGAACAGCCGAACCCAATCGGCCTCGGCGTCCGTCCAGATGCCGTGCCAGAAGCCGAGGTACGCCCGAAGCTGGCTGCACCATACCCGCCCCTGCGCGGCGGGTGCCTTCGGTTGATAGACCCGGCCCACCAGGTCGAAACCTTCCACCGTCAGAGCGTCCGGGTCCACCATGAAATACTCTTTCGTCCGGAACACCTGCGCGTAGAGATCCTTCTTCACCGTGCGGTCGACCTTCGCCGTGGACGGCGACAACAGCTCGATGATCATATCCGGCAGGCGCCCGCCTTCGTCCCATGCGGCCCACAACCGGCGCAAGTGGCCGGAGACGCCACCCGTCCAGAAAACATCTGGGCCGCGGAAGGCCCGCGGCTCCAGGTTCTCCTCCACCTCGCGCGCCACTTCGGCCGCCTGCTCCACAGAGTAGTAGACGAACATGTTGGTGCCGACGAAGAAGTCAGCCCGGCCCAGCTCCGCCATGGCGCGGTGGATCGCTTCGCGGAGCAGAGGCAACTGCCGGACGTGCCAATCGGTTTCCAAGGGCTCCTCGTCGCTGTCGATGAGCTCGAAGGGTAGAGGCGCGAGCGCCGCGGTCGCTGGCTGGCCCATGGCATTCTCCTTTCTCGGTCAGGATAGCATGGGGCCGCGGCCTGATATTCTTGCGCCACATCTCTCACCAGAGATCTAGAACCGACACATAAGGAGAACGTCATGGCTGGAGAGATGGAAAGAACGTGGGTTTTCAAGGACGCTGTCAACTTCGTTGGAGTGCAGTACAGTTCTCTGGTGATCTACAACGACTCGACGGTTGGGCTGATGTTGATGGGGAAAAAGGACTTTGCTGACCCGGGAACTCATCTCGGACAATCGAGTTACATCACGCCCGACCTCCGGATCCGCACGACAACCATCAGCGCCACGGGTGAAACGTACCACCTCGAGATCTGCCTCACCGAGCCCTTCGAGGGCACCAAGCGCTGCATCTTTTGCACCGTGCTTCACGACACTGCGGCGACTCCACTGCAGCCCGTAGGCGCCTGGGTCTCGGACCCGCAGGGTTGATGCAGAGAGCCCGCCGCGTCGCCTGGCTGCTGCTCGCCGCCTGGACGGCCCTGGGCCGGAGCGTCCAGGCGGGCATCCTGCTCGCGCCCGGCACGACGGTCGAGGGCCTGCTGCCGGCGGGAGAGGAGAGCCGGGAGATCGATCTCGATGCCGGCGGACCTTCCGGCACCCGACGGCTGATTACGCTGGGGAAGCACGGCACGGACCTGCTCCTGGAGCTGACCGATGCCACGCGACAAGGGCTGCTCAAGGTGCATGGCTCCGATAGCCGGTATGGCCTCGAGCTGCTTCTCCTTCCACCCGTTCCGCAGGGCACCGTCTACCACCTCGTCGTCCGGGCGGCCGGCCGGCCGCTGCAGGCGGTCCGGTTCACCCTTTCTCTGGAGACGCTGAACGAATCCGAGACCGCGGCGCGCCAACGGATCGCTGCGGCCGCGCTCACCACGGAAGCGGCAGAGCGCTCTGCGGAGGAGACACCCGGCGGGCGACAGGCCGCTCTCGCCCTCTATCAGCAAGCCCTCCCGACCTGGCGTTCGCTCGGCCGGGTGCCTGAGCAGATTGCCAATCTGGTCAACACGGCGGTCCTCTATCGATTGGCCGGCGATGCCCGCAAGGCCGTCGAGGTCCTCGGCCCCGCCCTCGAGCTCCAGCGCTCTCTGGGGAAAGATCCGGCGGCAGAGGCCGTCCTCCTGATCGAGATGGGCTTCGATCGATGGACCCTGGGAGAGGTCGAGCCGGCGCGCGACCTCTATCGGCAGGCCCTGGCTCGCTTCGCCGGGACGGATGACGCCTACGGAAAAGCAGCGGCCCTCAACGACCTCGGGCTCAGCGATCACGCGCGCGGCGACCTGCGCGCCGCCCGCGGCAACTATGAAGAAGCCCTGCCCCTGTTCGAGCGGACCGACCTGCGGGCTGCCGCGGTCGTGGTCAACAACATCGGCGGGATCTATCAGGTCCTCGGCGAGCCCTCGGCCGCCATCGATTTCTACCGCCGGGCCCTCGACCTCCAACGCAAGGCCGGAAACCGGCTGGAAGAGGCCAGGGACCTGGGCAATCTCGCCTCGGTCGCGGCGGAAATCGGGCTGTACCAGCAGGCGCTCAGCCAGTATGAGCAGGCGCTGGAGATCTTCCGCGGTCTCGGCGACCTGGCCGGACAGGCCCGCATGCTGAGCGGACGGGGCCTGGTCTACCGGGCGCTCGGCGATCCGTCGCGAGCCGGCGAGGACTTCCAGGCGTCCCTCTCCCTGCGCCGCAAGACGGCGGACCGCCGGGGGGAGGCGATCACGCTCCACAACCTGGCGCTCGCGGTCGAGGACCGCGGCGACCTGACAACGTCGGCCTCCCTCTTCGAGCAGGCGTTGGCGATCCAGCGCTCCCTCGAAGACCGCCGCGCGGAGGCCATCACTCTCCAGACTCTCGCCCAGGTCGATCAGAGCCTTGGACAGACCGATCAGGCCCTGGATCTCATCGCGCGGTCTGTCGCAGCGCTCCGCGCGCTCGATGCCCGCCGCCCGCTGTGCGTCGCGCTCCGCCAGCAGAGCGAGATCCTGACGGCACGGGCCGTCTCCGAGCCCGCCATCGAGCCCGGCGCCGCGGCGGCGCGCGAAGCCCTCGGTTTCTGCCGCGCCACGCAGGATCAGCCCGGCGAAGCGCAGGCTCTCCTCGCGCTGGCCAAAGCGGAACGCGCGCTCGGCCATCTCCCCGAGGCGGAAGGGCATGCCGAGGAGGCGCTCGGCGCCGTCGAGTCGATGCGCGCCGGGATCGCCAGCCCGGACCTCCGCGCCTCATTCCTCTCCCGGCTCCAGGACGCCTACGGTCTCGCGATCGATCTTCTGATGCAGCGCCACCGGCTGGAGCCGGCCGCGGGGTTCGACCGCCAGGCCCTTGCGATGGCGGAGCGGGCGCGCGCCCGCGGCCTGCTCGATCTGCTGCGCGAGGCCGGCACCGACGTCCGCCAGGGCATCGATCCGGCGCTCCTCGAACGCCGTGCCCGCCTCGAAGAGCGCCTCACCGCCAAGTCGCGCCACCACCTCGACCTGCTCGACCGTCCGCCGGGAGATCCCGAGCGGGCGGCCACGGAGAAGGAGTTGCAGGAGATCCTCGCCGGGCTCGAAACGGTGGACGGCGAGATCCGCACCCGGAGCCCGCGCTACGCCGCGCTCACCCAGCCTCACCCGCTCGACGCCGCCGGCATCCAGAAGCTTCTCGATCCCACCACGCTGTTGCTGGTCTACCGGCTCGGCGAGCCGAAGAGCTATCTCTGGGCGGTGTCGCCGTCCGCGGTCACCAGCTTCGAGCTGCCCCCGAAGCGGGAGATCGAGGACGCCGCGCGCGCCGTGTATGGACGCTGGAAGGTGCGCGACCTCGCGGCGCGATGGGAGGACGAAGCCGCCGCCGCCCGCCTCTCCGCCATGATCTTGGGACCGGCCGCCGGACTGTTGCGCGAGCAGCGCCTCGCCGTGGTGGCCGACGGCGCGCTGGAGTACCTGCCGTTCGCCGCCCTGCCCCTGTCATCCATATCAGGGCGAACCGGACCGCTCGTCGTGCACCACGAAATCGTCTCGCTCCCCTCGGCCTCGGTCCTCGCGCTGCTGCGCCAGGAAGCCGCCGGCCGGCCCGCCCCTCCGGACCGGATCGCCGTGGTCGCCGATCCGGTCTTCCGCGCCGACGATCCGCGCCTGCCGGCCACGACCAGAGATCCGACCCAGGACGCCGCCTTCGACCGCCTGGTCTGGAGCCGGACCGAAGCCGAAGCGATCGCCCGCATCGCGGCGCCCCGGCCCGCTCTCGTCGATCTCGGCTTCGACGCCAACCTGGACGCGGTGACCGGCGGCAAGCTGCGCGGCTACCGGATCGTCCACCTGGCCACCCACGGCGTGCTCGACAGCGAGCGCCCCGCCCTCTCCGGCCTGGTGCTCTCGCTGGTCGACCGGCAGGGCAAACCGCGGCCCGGCCTCCTCGGCCTCGGCGACATCTACAACCTGAGCCTCGACGCCGACCTCGTGGTCTTGAGCGGCTGCCAGACCGCGCTCGGCAAACAGGTCCGCGGCGAGGGGCTGGTCGGCCTCACCCGCGGCTTCCTCTATGCCGGCGCGGACCGGGTGATGTCGAGCCTCTGGCGGGTGCAGGACCGCGCCACGGCGGAGCTGATGACCCGCTTCTACCGCGCGCTCCTCACCAACCATCTGCCACCGTCGGCCGCCCTGCGCAGCGCCCAGCTCTCGATGCTTCGCGACCGCCGCTGGTCGCTCCCCTACGACTGGGCCGGCTTCGTGGTTTATGGAGATTGGGGCGATTGGCAGTGACGGTGACAGGACCAAGGCGGCAGAGTACTCTTCCCCGGTGGACGATCTCGCGGCAAAGGCTGAAGCGGCAGCCCGACTCGTTCACCGCATCCGCTCCGGTGACTCCGCGGCCGAGGCTGAATTGGTGGAGCGGTTCGGCCGCGGCATCCGCTTCCTCCTGCTCGAAAGGACCCGCGACGCCGCGCGCGCGGACGACCTGTTCCAGGAGACCTTCCGCCTGGCGCTCGAAAAGGTGCGGGCCGGCGAGCTGCGCGAGCCGGAGAAGCTGGCGCCGTTCCTCCGCCAACTGGCGAAGAACCTGTTCATCGCCGACTACCGCAAGACCACGAAACGCGCGACCGAGGATCTGGACGACGTCCCGGCGCCCGCCGATCCGGAGCCGAGCCAGCTCGACCAGGTGCTCCAGGCGGAAGACGCCCGCCTGGTCCGCGAGCTGCTGCGCGAGCTCGAGCCGCCGCGCGACCGCGAGGTGCTCTTCCGCTTCTACCTGGCCAGCGAAACCAAGGAGCAGATCTGCGCCCGGCTGGAGCTGAGCAGCGTGCAGTTCAATCTCGTCATCCATCGCGCACGCCTGCGCTTCCGTTCCCTCGTGGAACGAGCGGGCATGCGACCAGGCATGAAAGAAGATGGAGGATCGTCGCACTCTAGAATCAGGGCGGGAATGAGCTGATGGATCATCAGACGATCGACGAGACCCACGTGGTCGAACGCTACCTGTTGGGGCAACTGTCCACGCAGGAGGCCGAGACGTTCGAGGATCACTACGTCGACTGCGCGGAATGCCTCGACCGCCTGGAGCTCAGCCGGCGCCTGCGCCAGGGGCTGCTCCAGGTGGCGACCGAAGAGGCGGTGCAGGCGGCGGTGGTCCAACGGCTGGGCCTCCTGGCCCGGCTCGCCCGGCTGGGCCGCTCCCGCCAGCTCGGCCTCGCGCTCGCCGCCGCCGCCGTCCTCCTGCTCCTCCCCGCCGGTCTCCTGCTCCGCGAGGTCCGGCGGCTCGACGGCGAGCTCATCGAGGCCCGGAAACAGCCATCTGCCGAGCCGGGCCGTCAGGAGGCCGAAGCCGCCCGCAAAGCCCTCGCCGCCGAACGCGCCCGTGCCGAACAGGAACGGACCGCGCTCCAGCAGAAGAGCGAGCAGCTCTCCGCGGAGCTGGAAAAAGCCCGCCAGCCGCAGGTCAACACCCCGATCTACCCGCTCAGCCCCGAGCGCTCCGGTCCGGGAGACGGCGAGCCATCCAACCGCATCGCCGCCGGTCCCGCCACCGGCTGGGTCGTCCTCTCGCTGGATCTGGGGGCTCCTGAAACATCGAACCGGACCTTCCACGCCACTCTCCGCCGCGGTCCGGTCACGATCTGGGAAGGCGGGGGTCTCCACCCCGATCCGCAGGGCTCGCTGGTCTTGAGCCTCCCCGCCTCGCTGCTCTCGCCGGGGGACTACAGCGTGACGGTCGACGCGAAGAACACCGCCCCCGCCCACTTCACCTTCCGCGTGCGGCCGGGCCGTTAACCGTCACAGCAACAAAAGCCCGAGCCGTGCGGCGCGCACCACCGAATCGGTGCGGCCGTTGGCGCCCAGCTTGCCGGCGATGGCGTTGACGTGGAACTTGGCGGTCGATTCGCTGATCCCCAGCCGGACGCCGATCTCTTTGTTGGACAGTCCCTCGGAAAGAAGCTGGAGGACTTCGAGCTCGCGCGACGTGAGAGGCTCGACCAGCGCGGAGACCGAAGGAGCCCGGGGCCGCAGCAGGGCGGCGGCCAGCTCGTCGTCGAGCACCACCAAGCCGCGCGCCACGGCCCGCAACGCGGCGGCGATCCGTCCCGGCCCCGCCTCCCGCGGCAGCACCCCGCGAGCCCCCGCCGCCAGCGCCTCGGTGGCGACATCTTCATCCGCTGCCAGAACAACCACCGCGGGCAAGGACCCCAGAAGCGCCGGCACCTCGTGCGGGCTCACCCCGAGATCCCACAGCACCGCCTCGGGCTGAAGACCATCCACCGCCGCCGCCGTCTGCCCGCCGGGCGCCGTCTGCCCAACCACCAGCAGACCCGGCTCTCCGGCCAGCAACCCCGCAAGCCCGCCGCGGGCCAGGGGATCCTCGCCCACGATCAACACCCGCGTCGCGCCGATGCCCTCCATATCGTCCATGCCGAGCCAAGGCTATCCCGACTCCGCAGCCGCCGGCACCCGCCGGTCCGCCAGATCGGACCTGACCGAATGGGGAGGAGGTGTGCCGCCACCCGCCGCCGCCGCCGTCCACTCCGGCAGCAACAGGCTCGGCGCGGCGGCCGGTCGGCTTACCTGATTCGGGCCAACACCTGGCGAACGCGCTCCCGCGGCGTGCCGGTGACCTCCAGTGTCTCCACACCGAATTCCCATCGATCCTCAAGAACGATCTCCCGCAGCTCCTCATCCACGACGCGTCTGAGCGTGGCATCGTCGGCCTCAGAGACCGTCACGCGGTCCGGCTGTTCGATGGGGACGAAGACGATGAGATCGAGCCGCTCCATGGCCCTCCGCACGCGCGGCAACCAACGCTCGACGTCGAATCCGCCGGAGTCGCGATGCGTGATCAGGTAGGCAAGGATGTCTGCCGGGCAGCGGTCGAAGATCCGGTCCTCGTCGTCCTCGTCCTCGACAATGGATTCAATCGATCGCGCGAGCTGGAGCTCGAAATCCTCGAGGCAAGGCATCGCCGCGAATTCGTGGCCTTCCTCCTCGAGGAGATGGTAGGGCTCATCGACCGCTGTATGGGTTGGGAGGGCACGGCACAGTTCCTCGACGAGCGTCGTCTTCCCAGTTCGATGTGCTCCTGAGACGGCGATTCTCATGTCGACCTCGACGCCGGATAGGTTACTTCGGTTCCTTCCACCAGTTGTCTTGACGCAGAGAGATGATATCTTCTCGCGGATTCAGGAACCCGGAGGAACATCGCCGCCATGCCTTCGATGGCCCACGAGATCCTGCTGGATCTCTTCAAGAGTCGCCCGTCGCTCGCCGCCGAGATCCTCGTCGAGGCGCTGGACATCTCGCTTCCGCTCTACACCGAAGCACGGCTCGCCTCGATCGACTTGACCGAGATCCAGCCCGCTGAATACCGCGCCGATGTCGTCGTCGTCCTTCTCGACCACGACGTTCCCGTCAGGGTCATCATCGTCGAGGTCCAACTGGCGATCGCCCCCAGAAAGCGCTTCAGTTGGCCCGCCTATGTGACCGTCTCGCGCGCCATCCACGGCTGTCCGGCGGATCTCCTCGTCGTCGCGCCCGACCCTGCCGTCGCCGGCTGGTGCGCGGAACCCATCGAGATCGGCAGCCCCGGCTTCGTCCTGCACCCGTCTGTGCTGCGCCGCTCTGACATTCCAGTCGTGACGGACCTTGAGGAAGCGGCCCGCCGGCCCGAACTCGGGGTGCTTTCCGCGCTGGCGCACGGCGAGACCGAGCAGGGAACGACGATCGCCGCCGCGGTGCTGCCTGCGATCAGAGGACTCGACGACGACAGGGCCAGGCTGTACTACGACCTCGTGTACAATTCCTTGAATGAGGCGGCTCGCCGCGCATTGGAGACGATGATGAAGGGTTACGAATATCAGAGCGATTTCGCGAAAAAGTACGTCGCACAGGGACGCATTGAGGGGCGCACTGAGGGGCGCACCGAGGAGGCGGCGCGCGCCCTGCTGACCGTTCTTCGGGTGCGCGGCATTGCGGTTCCGGACGCCGTCCGCGAGCGCATCCTGGCCCAGAAGGATCCGGAGCGGCTGGAGCGCTGGCTGGAGAAGGCCGCCGTGGCTGCTTCGGTCGCCGCGGTCGTCGACGAGCCGAACTGACGCTATCCGCGGGGCTACCCCCCCAACAACCGCTCCACCACCCCATCCCATCCGATCTTCGCCACCCCCTCCCGCCCGCGCTCTCCCATGACTCGCGCTCTCTCGCGGTCGCGGTAGAGGGTGTCGATGCGGGCGGCGAGGTCGCGTGGGGAGTCGGGGGGGATGACGAAGCCGTTGCGGCCGTCTTCGACGAATTCGAGGACTCCTCCGGAGTCGGCGGCGGTGAGCACCGGCTTGGCGGATTTGAAGCCTTCGACGGTGACGTAGCCGTAGTCCTCGTCGTAGGGCGCGTAGAAGACGGCCAGGGCTCCGGCGTAGTGCTCGACGACGTCGCGGTCGGCCACCCAGCCGAGGAGCTCGACCTTGTCGCGCAGGCCGAGCTTGTCGATCAATCCTTGCAGCTTTTCGCGGTCGGGACCGGTGCCGGCGATGCGGCAGCGGACCGGCGTCTCGGTGTGCTTCATCGCCTTGATGAGGAGGTCGAAGCGCTTCAGCGGATCGAGACGGCCGATGGTGAAGACGTAGTCGCCGAGCGGGCCGGGGTGATAGAGGGCGTCGAGCTTGGGCGGCGGATAGAGGACTTCGGCGGGCAGGTCGTTGAAGCGCTTGAGCCGGTCGGCGACGTTCTGCGAGATGGTGAAGACGCTTCGCGCCTCGGAGAG
>DATARD010000378.1:0-1897 GCA_036264355.1 Thermoanaerobaculia bacterium | reverse complement strand
TGCTCGCCTTTGTCGCCGACGAGCGGCACGGTCTTCCAGGGCCGCGTCCGGGCAACCGGACCGGTGGGAGTCTTGCGATCCATGCCGAGCAGCTCGCGGCGGGTCGTGCGGAGCTCGTCGATGACCTCGGCAAGGTCGCTCGCGGGCAGCCCCACGACGCCTTGCTGGACCAGCCGGAGAAGCTGGTTGAGGTTGGTGCCGATCTTCGCGAGCGCGCCGACCGCGTTCATGTTGGCTTCGGGAACCGAGCGGACCACCACCTGGCCGTCTTCGACGAGCTTGCGCGAGGCAAGTGCGTCTCGGTCGATGGATTTCTCTTCTTCCCATCCTGGCGTTGATTCCCCGCCTCGGACTGATCGTCATTGCGGCGGATCGCCAGACGGTCGCCGCGGAGACCCGCGCCGCCCTGCTGTGGATCAGCTCCGGCTCGCTCGCGGCGCTGGTCGGTTGCGCCGAGGTCTACGTCGGTGTGGCCGTGGTCTCCCGCCGGCACGGCGGGCTGGCCTTGGTGTGGGCCGGAATCACCCTGCTGCTCAACGCTCTCATCGTGCCGCTCTCGATCTCGGGCCTGGAGGCCATTCCGGTCTGGGAGATCCTCTCCTCGCGGGCGCTTCGCCTCGCCTGGGGCGCCGGCCTGGGGCTCCTGTCGACCTTGTGTGTGGGCGGCTGCCTCTGGGCGGATGTCGTGCGCGAGGGGACGATGGCATCCGGCGCTGAGGAGGACTTCAGAACCCAAAGCGAAGCGCGCTGGAGCGCGCTCGAAGAGAAGCTCGGCGCGCTGCGCCGGGACGCTGAGCGGGTCGCCGACGTGCCGGCGGCGCGGCCGGTCCGGAGCAGCGAGCACGCCGCTTGCCCACACTGCGGATACTGGACCCCAGATCAGAGACGGGTGGCGGGCCATGTGCTCCACTGCCGGAAAAAGGCGGAGCGCATCGCAACGGCCACCGACGGCCAGGAGACGGCCGGTGAGTCGTCTGCTCCTCCACTGCAGGGCACGCTCCCCGCCTGAGGCCGCGATGGACGCGAAACGCCGCTACCGAGCCGGAGAGCCTGAGCCCGTTGCCGTTGCGAGCACCGGGACAATGTTTGAGCCCCTGGCGGCGATCCTCGCCGCTCTGCTTGAAGTTCCGGCTCTGACGGAGAACCTCCGGCGGGCGGTGGAGATCGAGCAAGCGATCGGCCAGCCCTTAGACGACGAGCCTCTGCCGCCGGGAGTGCGGCTCGACATCGGCCGGATCGCCTGTGCCTTGGCGCTCGCCCCCTCTTTCGGCGAGCTCCTGCGCTACGCCGACAAACTCGACTTGCGAGACCTCAACGAGATCGAGGTCGCCCACATCGAGCGGGTCTCGCTCAAGACGGTGCAACGCTGGCGCACCCAGGGCACCGGTCCGGAGTATAGGTGCGAAGCGGGGATCTCCTATCCCATTCGCTGGCTCTGGGAGTGGCGCGAACGCGGACGCCAGCGCATGACGGCACAGAAGAAGACCCGCGGCAGGCGCGACTGAATCACCAAACGCACTGCCGTAGGGGTTGAGTCTGGAGAGAAGGCAGGCGGTATTCGCGGAAGTGTCAATGAAGGTTCAGAGCAGCAGGCCAAAGTTCGCCGAGGCGACGCTTCCTGGTTCTCAAGATAAGGTTGATTTGATCCTCGCCCCCTTGGGCGGTCGCAACACATCGCCTGACAAGGGCGCAGGGGCGACGTCAATCAACATCTCCAACGTCACGGTCACAGAGTTTCAATCCACGCCCCCGCGCGGGGGGCGACGTTCGGGCCGGCGCCGGTCGGCGTCTACCCGGTGTTTCAATCCATGCCCCCGCGCGGGGGGCGACATAGCGAGCCTGTGCTGGAGGGAGGGTGGTCCAAGTTTCAATCCACGCCCCCGCGCGGGGGGCGACG
>DATARD010000361.1:0-6089 GCA_036264355.1 Thermoanaerobaculia bacterium | reverse complement strand
CTATGAAGATTGTAGCTCTTGGCTGGGAGCGCTGGCTTCCAGCCGGCCGGGTCGACAAAGTCGACCGGGCCGCCAAGATGGCGGCGCTCCCAGCGGGGACGTGCGCGGAGCGCACCCTACGGTCTACCGGTGTGCCACCCGCTACCGCCGAACGCTCTCCCGTGCCGCCCGTCCATCCGGCGGTGGCGAAACCCGGCGGTGAGGGAGCGGGTGCCGCGGACGTTTTTCCGGGAATGCTCCGGCCGCCGATCTCGTTCGCTATAATCGTGCTCCTTCGCGCGGAGCGCTGAGCAGCTACTGGGAAAGGTATCGGGGCATGACCGACCACATCATCAATCTCCTCACCATGGTCCTGGCGTTTGGCTTCGCCCTCGGCGTGATCATCATCGTCCACGAGGCCGGTCATCTCCTGGTCGCCAAGGCCTTCGGTGTCCGGGTGCTGACGTTCTCCATCGGCTTCGGCAAGAAGATCTGGGGCTTCCAGCGCGGCGAGACCGAGTATCGCGTCTCCGCCGTGCCGCTCGGCGGCTACGTGCGCCTGGGCGGCGAGAACCTGGACGAATCGACCGGCGATCCGCGCGAGTTCCTGAGCAAGCCGCGCTGGCAGCGGGTGCTCGTCTATCTGGCCGGCCCGGCGATGAACGTGCTGCTGGCGGTCGGCCTGTTCGCCGCTCTCTTCATGGTCGGCATCAAGGTGCCGAACCTCCCCGACATGCCGCCGCTGGTGGGCGGCGTCGAGGCGGGCTCGTCGGCGGAGCATGCCGGCCTCCTGCGCGGCGACCTGATCGTCGCGGCGAACGGCAAGGCGATGCAGAGTTGGCACGACGTGCTGCTGGAGCTCATCACCTCCCCCGAGCGGCCGGTCGCGCTCAAGGTGGCGCGCGGCGAGAAGGTCTTCACCACCTCGGTGACCCCGGCGCGCATTCCGCAGGAGGACTCCGGCGACTCGGCCGGCATCTATCCCTCGCTGCGCCCGCAGATCACCCAGGTGGTCGACGGCGGGCCGGCTCAGAAGGCCGGGTTCCGCGCCGGCGACGAGATCCGCCGCATCAACGCCGTGCCGGTGGCGGACCACAAGGACTTCGTGGCCTTCATCGAGAAGCACGCCGGCGTGCCGGTGGCGGTCGAGGTGGTGCGCGACGGGGCGACGCAGGTCCTCACCGTGGTGCCGCGCGACGAGCACGGGGTCGGCAAGATCGGTGTCGAGATCGGCTTCTTCCAGCGCTACGGCCCGCGGCGGGCAATCATCGAGAGCGTGCGCTACAACATCCAGATCATCGCCGACACGTTCCACATCCTGGGCAAGATCTTCAACCGACAGATCTCGGCCAAGAGCGCCTTCGCCGGGCCGCTGGAGATCGCGCGGCAGAGCGGCGAGGCGGCGAAGCGCGGCTTCAAGGACCTGCTCGGCCTGATGGGCTTCATCAGCATCAGCATCGCCTTCATGAACCTGCTGCCGATCCCCATCCTCGACGGCGGGCAGATCTTCATCCTCCTCATCGAGGAAGTGATCCGCCGCGACCTCTCGCTCCGCCTCAAGGAAGTCATCAGCCAGGTGGGTCTGGTGATGATTCTTCTGCTGATGGGCGTCGTGCTATATTTCGACGTCGTCAAACAGGTTGCCCGTTGAATCCCGTTGATTCCAAGGGGGGAGAGCATGTCCGGCCAGATCGCGATCGGCGACGAAGCACCGAATTTTGACCTGAGCTCGACGGAAGACGCCCTCCTCATGTTGAAGGACGAGGTGGTGCGCACCGCGATCGTCGTCTACTTCTTCGCCGATCCGGCGAGCGACCGGGCACACCGCGACCTCGACGCCCTGAACCGCGGTCTCGACTCCCTGGCCCGTGCCGGCGCCCGCGTTCTGGGGGTCTCCCCGGCCAAGCTGGACGAGCTCAAGAAGCTGCAGGTGGACCGCAAGCTCCTCTTCCCGCTCCTGCACGACGACCGCGGTTTCTCGGCGGCCTATGGCGTGCGGCCGCCGGACGGAAGCCAAGAGGAGGGCAAAACGTCCGATCCCGCCCTGGTGGTGGTGAGCCGCCGCCAGCGCGTGCTCTGGCTGGCCAATCCGGTGGCCACGGTGGAGAGCGCGCTGCCGCAGGCGCTCGCGGCCATCAAGGGTCTCCCCTCGGGCACCGAGACCTACAACAAGAACGTCATCAACCGCTGGGTCGACCGCTGGGTCAACTGATCAACTGACCCGGCGGCTCTTCCGTTTCTTCGTTGGCTTTTTCTCCCCGGAAGGCACCAGGCCCCGCAGGATCTCCAGATCCTTGCGGTGGCCGGCCATCTCATCGCCCGGCTCCGTCTCCAACACCATCGGCACGCGGCTGAGGCGTGGGTCCTGCAACAGGCGGGCGAACGCGTCGAGGCCGATCTCCCCCTCGCCGAGGTGAGCATGGCGGTCGCGCCGTGAGGCGAACGGCTTGACCGAGTCGTTGAGGTGCATGCCGCCGAGGACGTCGAGGCCGAGCAACTCGGTGACCGCGGCGACGAAATCCTCGTAGCCCGCCGCCTCGTGAATCGCGTAGCCCGCCGCGAAGGCGTGGCAGGTGTCGAGACAGACGCCGATCCGCCGCGGCGCCGCGACCCGGGCGCGCATCGCGGCGAGGTGCTCCAGGCGATGTCCGAGGCAGGTCCCCTGGCCGGCGGTGTTTTCGAGCAGGATGCGAGCCGGAGCATCGCGAGTGTCCGGCACCAGCGCGAGTACGCGGTCGAGGCCGGCGGCGACGCGCTCGATCCCGGCGTCGTCGCCGGCGCCGAGGTGCGCTCCGGGATGGACGACCAGCCCGCCGACGCCGAGGCGGACACAGCGGTCGAGCTCGTCGGCGAGCGCCGCCACCGACTTCTCGCGGATCTCGCCTTCCGCCGCCGCCAGGTTGATCAGATAGCTCGCATGCGCCATCAGCGGACCGACCGCGCTGCCGGCATGCGAAGCACGGAAGGTGTCCACCTCCTCGTCGCCGAGCTCCCGGCCGCGCCACTGGTTGGCGTTCTTGACGAAGATCTGGATGGCTGTGCAATCGAGGGAAGCGGCACGCTCGAACGCCGTCACCAGACCGCCGGCCACCGAGATATGGGCACCGAGAGGAGGGAGGTTCAAGTGGTCCAGTCTTCGAGAGCGAGGCCAAGGCCCGTAAAATGCCGGGTGTTCGTCGTCACCAGCGTAGCGTTCCGCTTTCTGGCCAGCACCGCGAGCAGGAGATCGGGATCGGAGATTCCCTGGCCGGACCGGTGCCGCTCCGCCCAGACCCGGGCTGCTTCATCCCAATCCTCGAACGACGGCTCGCACGGTTGCCAGCTAGTGGTCAACTGCTGATAGATCCGCAGGAGTCGGTGTGCTCCCTTCAAATGGAGATACCGGGTCAATTCGTAATGGGCAATCGAGGCGAGGAGAAACGACTTCCCTTGACGCACGGCGTCCTCCAGTCTTGCGGGAACCGGAGGAACATTCTTCAGGATGTAGCTGAGCGTATTGGTGTCGAGGAGAAGGAGGCTCATCAGATCTCTTCGTTCAGGCTTGCGAGGCGGAACGGATGCTCCTTCCGGAAGGTCCCGAATGCGTCGAGGGTCGCCTCCTCATCCGGCGTGAGCTCCACCGAGCGGAGCTCGGTCAGAGTCGCCAGCATCCGTTGCTGAGCGGACAGGTGATCCGAGTCGCCTGCGGTCGTGAGGACAATGATCTCGGCAGGCCCCTCCGGAAAGTCGGCTGGGAGCTGAACCTCGACCCGGTGGTCGTCCTGAATTGTCACGTTCAACTTATGAGCATGCACGGCCAGACCCTCCGTTTCCAGACGATTGTACCTTCAACCACTCCCGAGGGTCCTCTGCAACCACCCCTCTGCTACACTGCCCCCATGCTGGCGCGGCTCCTCCGCGGGTTGGGCCTGGTGGCCTACACCCTCTTCGTCCTCTTCGTGTTCGGTCTCGCCGCCTATCTCGCTTTCAGCTTTTTCGTGCGTAGCGGCGTGACGACCGTTCCCGGCCTCAAGGGATTGACTCGTGAGGAGGCGACCAATCAGCTCACCGATCATGGCCTCGCCCTGCGCAAGGTCGGGGACCAGGGGCGGTATGATGACAAGGTGCCGGCCGGGCATGTCGTGCAGCAGAGCCCGGACGCGCGTACGCTGGTGAAGCGCGGCAGCGGTGTCGTGATCATTCTGTCCCTCGGCCCACAGCGGGTCGAGGTGCCGACCCTGGCCGGCCGCACGCTGCCGGCGGCGCAGGCGGCGCTGTCGGGGAGCGGCTTGGCCCTGGGCAAGATCCTCGGCGCTTTCGCGTCCGGCAAGAGCCCCGGCGCCGTCCTCGAGCAGGACCCTGATCCGGGGGCGAGCGTGGCGCCGTCGACACCGGTCGATCTGCTGCTCGCCATGGCCGCCCCCGGAGAGCGTTACGTGATGCCCGATCTGATCTATCGCGACTACGACACCGTGCACTCCTATTTCGAGCGCCTCGGCTTCCGTTTCGGCAACGTCAAGTACGAGCGCTACGAGGGCGTCGCGGCGGGGAGCATCCTGCGCCAGTTTCCGTTGCCCGGGCACCCGCTGACGCACGAGGACGCCGTCTCGCTCGTGGTGGCGACCGCCGACAACGTTTCGAGCGGTCCCGAGGGGACGGTCCCCTGATGCGCCTGGCTCCCTCGATCTTCGCCGCCGACCTCGCCGATCTGGCGGGCGGTCTGGCCCTCTGCGAGAAGGGCGGCGCCGACCTCATCCACTTCGACGTGATGGACGGCCATTTCGTCCCCAACCTGACGATCGGCCCGCCGGTCCTGGCGGCGCTCGCGCGGCGCACCAAGCTGCCGATGGACGTCCATCTCATGGTCAGCAATCCCGACCGGCTGCTCGGCGAGTACCTGAAGGCCGGGGCCGCGCGGATCGCGGTGCACTGGGAGGCGAGCGTCCATCTCGACCGCCTGCTGGCGCAGATCCGCGAAGGCGGGGCCAAGGCCGGTGTGGCGGTCAACCCGGCGACGCCGGTGGAGGTGCTGGTCGATGCGTTGCCGCAGCTCGACTACGTCCTCCTGATGTCGGTCAACCCCGGTTTCTCGGGACAGAAATTCCTGCCGCGCGCGCTCGACAAGGCGCGGCGGCTGCGCGAGATGATCCACCGGGGCGGCACCGCGGTGGAGATCGAAATGGATGGTGGTATCGATCAAGGTACCATTGAGCACGTGGTGGACGCCGGGGTGGAGGTGTGTGTAGTGGGATCCGCGATTTTCGGGACCGGCGACCCCGTGGCAACCATGTCCGAGCTGCGTGCGCGCGCTCGGCCGGAGACAACATGAAACGAATCATCCTGCTGCTGGCGGCGGTCTCTCTCGCGCTGGCTGGTACGGCGTGCCGCAGCGGCGTGTCGGAAGACCCGATCCTCAAGCTCTCGGCGGAGGAATCCCTCGCCCAGGGCAAGGAGCTGCTGGCGAAGACCAAGTACGCCAAGGCGCGCCCGTACTTCACCCACGCCTTCGAGGTCGAGCCCAACTCAGCGATCGGCCGCGAAGGGCTGCTCCTCGCCGCCGACACCTACTACCTCGAGGGCAACTCGACCAACTATGTGCAGGCTGAGGCGAAGTATCGCGACTTCCTCAACCGCTTTCCCACCAGCACCCAGGCGGCCTATGTGCAGTTCCAGATCGCCAACAGCCTGGCCAAGCGGATGGAGCGGCCCGACCGCGATCAGTCGGTCACCCGCAAGGCCCTGCAAGCCTACGAGGAGCTCGGCCGTCTCTATCCCACCAGCGAGTACGCCGCGCAGGCGCAGGAGCAGAGCAAGCTGGTGAAGGCGAACCTCGCCGAGCACGAGTTCATCATCGGCAATTTTTACCTGCGCTTCGGCATCCCCGGCCCGGCCTCGGACCGCTGGGAGTACCTGCTGACGAACTTCCCCGACTATCCGCAGAAGGAGAAGGTGTATTACAACCTGATCCTCGTCTACCACAGGATGCACCGGTTCGACGACGCGAAGAAGATGCTCGAGCAGCTCCGCACCCAGTACCCGAAGAGCCCGTACCTCGCCCAGGTTCCGGATTTCAAGGACCTCAAAACGGGGGAAGTCGGAAAATGAAGAGACCGTCCGCCGCCGCCCTTCTC
>DATARD010000351.1:0-16843 GCA_036264355.1 Thermoanaerobaculia bacterium | reverse complement strand
TTCCTTCTACAGCCAGGGGAGCGATGAGCAGCGCAACGCCTCGTCTGAGGTCTTCTTTGAGCAGGCGCTGGAGTATTTCGGTCATTCCGGTCCGCCGCTCACCGATTCCTATGAAAAAGGTCGCACCCTGGCCCGGCTGGTCGGCGAGCAGCGCGGGTTGTTGGTGCTCGATGGCCTCGAGCCGCTGCAGCATCCGCCCGCCTTCGACCAGGGTCGGCTAAAAGATCCCGCCGTGCAGTCCCTGCTGCTCGCCCTGGCCGCCGGCTGGGTGGGCGAGGCCCCACCGCGCGGCTTGTGCCTCGTCACCTCGCGCCAGCCTGTGGCCGAGCTCGCGAACAAGACCGGCCGACTGGTCATCCAGCACCCTCTGGAAAAGCTGGACCCGGAGGCTGGGGCGGAGCTGTTGCGGCAGTTGGAGGTCGCGGGGCCGGACAAGGAGCTGCGGCAGGCGTCGGAAGAGCTGCGCGGCCACGCCTACACCCTGATGCTCCTGGGCACCTACCTGCGCGACGCCACGCCCGACCACGAGATCCGGCGGCGCAAGGAGATCCCGCTGCTCGAAGAAGACGCCGAGCACGGCCGCCATGCGCGGCACCTCTTCGCGGCCTACGTCCGCCATCTCGGAGATTCCAGCCCGGAAGTCGCCGTGCTGCGCCTGCTCGGCTTTTTCGACCGCCCTGCCGAGGAGAAGCTCCTGGCCGCGCTCCGTGCGGCAGACGAGCCTGCGCTCGCTCCTCTCACCATGCCGCTGCGCGATCTCTCCGAGACCTCCCAGCGCCGTGTCCTGCACCGGCTCAGGGACCTGCGCTTGATCGACATCCCTGCCGGTCCGTCGCCCCCCATCGACGCCCACCCACTCCTGCGCGAGTGCTTCGCCGAGCAGATGCGGACGGAATTCCCCGCCGCCTGGCAGGCCGGGCACCAGAGACTGTTCGAATTCCTCTGCGACACGACCGAACACCGGCCGGACACCCTCCCCGGCTTGCAGCCGCTCTACCAAGCCGTGGCCCACGGCTGTCTTGCCGGGCTGTACCAGCAGGCGTGTGACAAGGTCTATATCGATCGCATCCTGCGGGGCATGGGACTTGACGGTTTCTACAGCATCTACCAGCTCGGCGCGATCGGTGCGGACCTGGGGGCGATGGCGTGTTTCTTCACGGTGCCGTGGACTACCCTCGCGCCGAGCCTCACGCCTGACGCTCAGGCGTGGCTGCTCAATGAGGCGGCCTTCCTCCTGCGAGCCCTGGGTCGGCTGCCCGAGGCGGTTGAGCCGCTGCGGGTGTCGATGGAAATGGACATTGAGAGGGAGGATTGGAACAACGCCGCGGTCGTCGCCAGTCACCTGGGCGAGCTCGAACTCACGCGGGGTGAGGTGGCCGCGGCGGTGACCGCCGGTGAGCAAGCGGTGACATATGCCGACCGTAGCAGCGAAGCGTCCCAGCAGATGATCTGCCGTGCCGTACAGGCCAACGTCCTGCACCAGGCAGGCCGGCGCGCCGAGGCGCGGGATCTGTTCGAGGACGCGGAGACTCGGCAGGCCGCGCGGCAGCCGGAATATCCCCGGCTCCTCGCGGGGGCGGGTTTCCGATATTGTGAGCTCCTACTGGGCGAAGCGGAACGCGTGGCTTGGCAACGTTGGCTCAGTGGCAGGACTGGGGCTCGCGACACGTTTGCGGTGCCTGTTGCGGCTTGCGAGGCGGTCAGCGAGCGGGCCAAGTATGCCCTCAATATCGCCAGAGAGAACCGCTGGCTCCTCGATATCGCTCTGGACGACCTCACCCTGGCCCGCGCCACCCTGTGCAAGGCCGACTTTGCACACCCGATCCCTCCTCCCGCCCACCAACACATCACCGCTGCCGTCGATGGGCTTCGCACAGCCGGCCATATCAACTATCTCCCCGGTGGCCTGCTGACCCGCGCCTGGCTGCGCTGCGTTTCAAAGGACGAGGCGAGTGCCCGAGCGGATCTGGAGGAGGCGTGGGAGATTGCCGAGCGGGGGCCGATGCCGCTGTTTCAGGCGGATGTTCTGCTCACCCGCGCGCGGCTGTTTCGCGACAGGGCGGCGCTGGCGGAGGCACGGCGGTTGATTGAGAAGCATGGGTATGGCCGGCGGTTGGAGGAGCTCGCAGATGCGGAGGAGGCGGCGGCGGGGTGGGACCTCACCCCCCGTCCCCCTCTTCCATCGCCCTCCCTGCCGCCGGGAGAGGGGGCACCACCGCCCGGCGAGAAGGAGGAATCTGTGCGCGATCAGGTCTTCATCAGCTACAGCCATCTCGACAAGAAGCTCCACGAAGAGCTGCTCCTGCATCTGGCGCCCTATGTGCGCTCCGGCTCGGTGACCGCGTGGTCGGACAAGCAGATCGCGCCTGGCTCGACGTGGTTCACCGAGATTCAGGACGCCTTGAAGAAGGCGCGCGTTGCGGTGCTGCTCGTAAGCCCGGGCTTCCTGGCTTCCGGATTCATCAACGACCATGAGCTGGGACCGCTGCTCAAGGAGGCCAAGGCGGGAGGCGTCCGGATCCTGTGGGTCCCGCTGCGGGCGTCCTCCTATGAAGAAACCGGCCTCAAGGATCTTCAGGCCGTCTCCCCGCCGGATGAGCCCCTGGCTCAGATGAGCAAGGCGTCTCGCGATGCGGCGTGGGTTCGCGTGTGCAAGGAGATCAAGCAGGCTGTGAGCCCGTAGGCCCGTACAAACGCCGCGAATCCCCGACAACTCGCGGCGTTACCCCAATCAAAGGACAACCCGGCGTCGCAAATGAAGGAGTTACCCCGCTCAAACGCCGCGAATGCAGAGGAAAAATCCGGTCTGCCCTCTTCCAGACAGCGGTCCGCCCCGCCAAGACCACGAAAAACGCGTCAAAGCCTGCGGATACCCCGGGGTAACGCCGCAAGTTGACGGGGGGTCGCGGCGTCCGGAGAGGGTAAGTTCAAGTTACCCCAGGGATTCGTCCACTTCGGATGGGGCGGCAGCGCAGTTGTGACGCGAAACGCGGCGAATTGGGAGGGAAAGTCGTCTCTCGAACCTTTAGACTCCCACCGCCACCGGTCCCACGTGCTCGTGCGCGTGGTAGCTGCTGCGCACCAGCGGGCCGGACTCGCAGTGGGCGAAGCCGAGGGCGAGGGCCGCCGCCTTGTAGCGGGCGAATTCGTCGGGATGCACCCAGCGGTCGACCGGCAGGTGCTTCGGAGTCGGCTGCAGATATTGCCCGATAGTGAGGATCTCGACCCCGGCGCCGCGGATGTCGCGGAGGGTTGCCTGCACCTCGTCCGGCGTCTCGCCGATGCCAACCATGATGCCGGTCTTCACGCGGCCGTTGTATGCTCCCGCGTCACGGCGCCGGGCGGCTTCGGCGAGGAGGCCGAGGCTGCGGTCGTAACGGCTGCCCGGGCGGGCTCGCCTGTACAGGCGGGGGACGGTTTCCATGTTGTGGGAGAAGACCTCCGGCGCCGCGGCGAGGACGACGTCGAGAGCCTCCGGCACGCCGCGGAAATCGGGGGTGAGGACTTCCACCGCACAGCCGGGGCTGCGCCGGTGGATGGCCGCGATGACCTGGGCGAAGTGGCGGGCGCCGCCGTCGGGCAGGTCGTCGCGATCGACGGAGGTGATCACCGCGTGCCGCAAGCCCATCGTCTCGACCGCCTCCGCCACGTGCTCGGGCTCCGCGGCGTCGACACCGTCCTCCGGACGCCCCGAGGTGACGGCGCAGAAGCCGCAGCGGCGAGTGCAGACGTCCCCCAGGATCATGAAGGTCGCCGTGCCATGCTCGCCCCAGCACTCATAGATATTGGGACAGCGCGCTTCCTGGCACACCGTGTGCAAATTCAGGCTATCCACCAGGGCGCGTACCTTGTGGTATGAAGCGGGCGTCGCGAGGCGGATCCGCAGCCACTCGGGCCGGCCCTCACGACGACCGGGAGAACCGATTTGAACGAGAGTCTCACTCATATGCGTAGTCTAACCGCACTCCTCTCCGGAATTCTTCTCGGTGTCCTCCTTGCGGGGCCCGCCGCGGCCGGCGTGCTCTCGGGCACCTGCCGGGTCGCCAATCAGCCGGCGGCGACCCTCCTCGTCCCCTATTTCGAGGTCGACCTGAGCGATCCGCAGGGGGCGACGACGCTGCTCTCGGTCAACAACGCCTCGGCCAAGCCGGCTCTGGCGCGGATGGTGGTGTGGACGGACTGGGGCGTGCCGACGCTCGCTTTCGACATCTACCTGACCGGGTATGACATGCAGACCCTGAACCTGCGCGACCTCTTCAGCGGCACGCTGCCGCGCACCGGCCCGGCGGTCAGCCCCACCGGAGCGCTGTCGCTGGTGACCGGCGACTTCCCGGGCTGCGGCTCGGCGACCGGGCCGCACGTGGTGCCGACGCAGGACCTGCCGGCCCTGACCGCGGCGGACCGCGACACCCTGCGCGCCGCCCACACCGGCCGGTCGGTCGGCACGCAACCAGCGCGCTGCCTGGGCAGCGCGCGGCCGGAGCAGAGCCTCGCCGTCGGCTACATCACCATCGACTCGGTGAACCGCTGCACGCCGTTCACCGTCGGCACGAGCGCCAACACCCCGGCCGATTCCAAGTACTTCGCCACCGGCGGCACCGGTCTCGCGAGCAACAGCAATGTGCTGTGGGGGGACGTCATCTACGTCGACCGCAAGAACGTGCGGGCGGACAGCGAGACGATGGTGCACATCGTGGCCGACGATGGAGCCCTCGGAGCAGGGGACTACACCTTCTACGGCCGCTACGTCGATTTCGACGCACGCGACGGCCGCGCGCCGCTCTCCAGCCTCTACTACGCCCGCTACATCGACGACGACGCCTTCTTCGGCCAGACCGATCTGGTGGTCTGGCGCGACAACCGGGTGAAGGACGTCACCGGCGCCGACTGCGCCAAGGGACCCTCCTGGGCGCCGCTCGGCGAGTTCCAGCTCCTGGCGTTCGACGAGCAGGAGAACCCGACGCTGATCCAGGACAGCAACGCCTTCCCGCTCACCACCCAGAGAACGCGGGTCGGCGGCGACGCCATCCCCACCCCCAACCCCTACGGCTGGCTGATGATCGACCTCTGGCACCACGACGGCCAGCACGCCCAGGGCTGGGTCGGCATCCGCATGAGCTCCCAGGGCCGCTACAGCGTCGGCCACGAAGCCTTGCGGGTCGACGATCTGTGCAACTTCGGGTTGTAGACGGGCGGCGCGGCGGCGACCGGCACCCTCGCAGCTCTGCGAGACCTCTCTCGCAACTCCGCTAGACTCCGCCCTTCGTTCAGTCCGCGCTGCAAGCAGAATCTCTTTTTGTTTCAATGGTTTGGCTGAATCCGACAGGCTCTCGCCGGGCTGGCACCGGCCGTGCTCTCTAGGGGAAGCATCAACCCTGACGGCTCGCAACGGAGCGGGCCCAGAGAACGGAAAGAGGAGATCACCATGTCCCAGGTCGCTCAGGAAGTCGCGTCGAACGCCACCTTCACCGCCACGGCGCCTCTCGCCCTGCTCGCCACCTACCAGGCGTTCTTCAACTTCGGTCAGTCCAGCACCAGCACGCGGACGGCGACGGTGCCGCTGCAGAACGTCCCGGTGGGGGCGAAGACCGCGATCATCGCCAACCAGGCATTCAACCTCTACTACACAAACAACGAACAGTATGGATACGGCGCCCTTCAGGTGAGCCTGTCCACCAGCTTGAGCCAGGCGTCCTGCACGGTGACCCTGCGCGACAACAACACCAACAAGCGGGTGTGGGAAGGCACGGTCACCGGAATCGTCTCCTTCTTCGGTTGATCCCGCGGCTCGGAGCTTCTCTTCCGGGGCCGCCCGCCTCTCCGGCGCACGGCCCCGTCCTTTCTTCTTGTGTCGCTGCTCGCTCAAAGCGACCCGCCCGTAGTATCGACCTTTTAAAAATTCAGATATACTCCACTCCGCAGCGCTCGACCGTGTGGGTCGGACTGCTGTCCGAGGATCCTCTAGCCGAAGGAGATGCAATGAAGAACATCAAAGAGATCCGCGTATTTCTTCTGGGAATCGCCCTCATCGCCGGTGCGAGCACCGCGGCCCACGCGGGTTGCGGGGAAGCAAGCTGCGTTTCGACCCAGGGGGTCTACATCAGTCATTTCACGGGAGCCGGATGCTCCGGCACCGAGTACTACTACCTGCCGTACGACAACTACGGCTACCAGTGCCGGCCAGGAGAGGGGGCCCGGGAGTGCGGCACGACGCAGTACACCGTGACGGCGTACTCCTACTTCTATAACGGCACTTGCTATGACGCCTGGCCGTCGGGCAACACGCTGAGCCAGTTCGTCAGGGTCTACCCGCAGACCTGTGGAGAGGCGAGTTGCAACAAGGCGCAGGCAGCCTACATCAGCCATTTCACCGGAGCTGGATGCAGCGGCATCGAATCCTACTACCTGCCGTACGACAGCTATGCCTACTCGTGTCGCTCTGGGGATGGCGGGGGGGAGTGCGGCACGACCCAGCACACGGTCACGAATCGGTCCTACCGCTACGGCGGCACCTGCTATGACGCCTGGCCCTCGGGCAACACGCTGAGCCAGTTCGTCACAATCTACCGCTGATGCCGCTCTAGCCTCCTGGCCGGCCGGCTGCTCACCAGCGTTGCTGGTCGAGGAGCCGGCCGCGGTGCCGTCTACCGCCATCTGGTCATCCCCTCCCCTGCTGGGAGCTTTCCCTTCCGCCTTGCCGTTCGTCGTCGGCTGACGACTGCCGGCTTCAAGGATGGGTTGGCAACATGCTCAGAGCCGGGTTGTGGTCTTCTTCTTCTCTCCAATCGGCGGGCACCTTCCCGGGAGGCCCTCGGGCCTTTTTTCGCGGCCCCTCAGTTCGGCTCGTCCATGACTGCGGCAACCGAAGAGGCAACGGCGGCCTTCTCCAGCCAACGTTCCAGCCGTTCCGGATCCTTCTGGGCCAGAATGCGCTCGCGGACGGCGTCCGGCACCGCGATGCCGCGGGCCCGAAGCACGGTCAGCAGAGCGCGCGCTGCCTCCTCAGTGCGCCCCTCGGTGCGCCCCTCGGTGCGCCCCTCGGCGACGTATCTTCTCGCGAAATCGCTCTGGTATTCGTAACCCTTCATCATCGCCTCCAATGCCCGGCGAGCTGCCGCGTTCAGAGAATTGTACACGAGGTCGTAGTAGAGCCTGGCCCGGTCATCGTCGAGCCCCTGGAGCGCGGGCAACACTGCGGCGGCAATCGTCGCTCCCTGCTCCGTGTCGCCGTGCGCCAGCGTGGAGAGCACTCCGAGCTCGGGCCGGCGGATCGCTTCCTCAAGATCCTTCACCATCGGGACGGCGGTGCGGCTCAGTACGGGCGGTTTCAGGATGAAGCCGGGAACGCCGGTCTCGATCGGCTCAGCGCACCACTCCGCGACAGCCGGATCGGGTGCGACGATGAGGAGGCAGGCCGGGCAATCATGGATGGCGCGCGAGACGGTTACATAGACGGGCCAACTGAGGCGCTTCCGCTTCCTGGAATCTACCGCCAGTTGGACCTCGACGATGATCACCTGGACGGGAGTGTCCGCGTCGTCCAGGAGGACGACGACGGCGTCGGCGCGGTATTCCGCGGGCTGGACCTGGGTCAGGTCGATCGAGGCGAGCCGAGCTTTCGTGTAGGCGTGGATCGGCACCTCCAGCACCTCGGCCAGGATCTCGGCGGCGAGCGAGGGGCGATTCTTGAACAGATCCAAGAGGATCTCGTGGACCATCGAGGGCATGGCGGAGACGTTCCTCCTTCGGTGCTGCCGGGTTTTTGAAGCCGAGACAAGATATCAGCTCTCGGCTTCAAAGGCACCTATGCAGGCGCTCTTCAACCTGGCAACCGCGTGCCCGGCCGGGTGCTTCCCCCGCGGAACGTTCGCCGTGGTGACCAAAGGTACGCAGCCGCGTAAGATGCTCGGTGATGAGGACCCTCGGTGGAACCCGGAGAAGAACGACATGCTCAAGGCCGACCGAGGGATGTCCTTTGAACGCGTGGTCGTCGCCATTGAAGGGGGAGGACTGCTGGACAAGCTGAGAGGTTTCCGCGAAGGCCGGCTCACTCCACCCGCAACGCTTCAATCGGATCGAGCGCTGCGGCACGGCGGGCGGGGAGGAGGCCGGAGAGGAGACCGGTGACCAGGCTGACGCCGACCGCGAGAGCCACGAAGAGCGGCGGCGTGGAGACCGGCAGGCCGGGCACGGCGAGACGAAGCAGAGCGGCGATTCCCATGCCGCCGAGGACGCCGAGCGCGCCGCCCGCCGTCGACAGCGCCGCCGCTTCGGTCAGGAAGAGGACGTGGACCTGCCGCCTCGTCGCGCCGATCGCCCGCACCAGACCGATCTCCGCCGTCCGCTCGCCGACCGCGATCCACATCATGGTCAGGATGCCGATCGCGCCGACCAGCAGCGAGATGCCGGCGATGGCGCCGACCGCCAGGGTCACCACGTTCATCACGTTGCCGAACACCTCCAGCATCGCCGCCTGGGTGGTCACCGAGAAGTCCTCGGTGCCGTGGCGCTCGGTGAGCAGGCGGCGGATGTCGCGCTCCACCCGCCCGGCGATGCCGGCGTGGGCGTAGACCACGTCGATCTCGTTGAGCTCCGCGAGATTGAACAGCTTCATCGCGCTCGCGATGGGGATGTAGGCCGAGTCGTCGATGTCGAAGCCGAGGAACTGCCCCTTCGAGGACATCACGCCGATCACCCGGAAGCGGGTGCCGGCGATGCGCACGAAGCGGCCGAGGGCGTTCGCCTCGCCGAACAGCTCGCGCTTCGCCTTCGGCCCGAGCACCGCCACCTGGGCGCCGCGCTGCGGATCTCCCGGCGGCCAGAACCCACCCTGGCGGACGTCGAACTTCCACGCCTTCGGCACGTTCGGCGTCACTCCGTAGATGATGATCCGGCGCGACCGGCTGGTGCCGGCGCTGGTCGCCTCGATGCGCGCCGAGCCGAACGCCACCGGCACCACCTCCTCGATCCCCGCCACCCGTCCCACCGCCTGCGCGTCGTCCAGCGTCAGCTTGCGCGTCGTGCCGCCGAAGACGCCCGGAATGCCGCTGGTCTGCGTCTTGCCCGGATGGATGCCCATCAGGTTGGTGCCGAACTGGGTGAACTGGCCGACCATGAAGCGCTTCGTCCCCTCGCCGATCGAGGTAAGCAGAATGACCGAGGCGATGCCGATCGCGATGCCCACCATCGAGAGCAGGGAGCGCAACCGGTGGCCGAGCACGGAGCCGAGAGCGAGACGGAGGAGGTCGCGCATGGTCGAATCACCTCGCGGCGAGCGCCAGCACCGGATCGAGCCGCGCCGCGCGCCGTGCCGGCAGCAGTCCGAAGAGGATTCCGTCCCCGAGCGCCAGGCCGAACGAGGCGAAGACCGCCCACAGCGGCGGGCTCGCCGGCAGCGTCGGGTAGAGCTGCACCATCAGGCGCACGGCCAGCCAGCCGACGGCGAGGCCGAGCAGCCCGCCGGCGCCGGAGAGCAGCGCCGCCTCGGTGAGAAAGACGATCATCACCTGCCGCCGGCCGACGCCCACCGCGCGCAGCAGACCCACCTCGCGGGTGCGCTCCGAGACCGAGACCAGCATGACGTTCATGATGCCGATGCCGGCGACCGAGAGCGAGATGGCGGCGATCGCTCCCACCGCCAGGGTGAGCACGCCGAGAATCTGCGAGAAGGTGGCGACCACCGAATCCTCGGTGAGCACCGTCACGTCTTCCTCGCCGCCGTGGCGCTGGGCGAGCAGCTTGACCACCTTCTCCTTGGCCGGCACGAGGGCGGAGGTGTTGCGCACCTGCACCATGACGCGGAAGAGCGAGCGGCGGTCGAACATCCGCATGCCGGTCGCCACCGGCACAATGGCGAGGTCGTCCAAGTCCATGCCGAGCTGCACGCCGCGCTGCGCGAGGACGCCGATCACCCGCATCCGCCAGCTTCCGATGCGCACGATCTGACCCACCGGCTCCTCGGCGCCGAACAGCTCGTGCGCCACCTTGGCGCCGAGCACCACCACCGGCCGGCCGCGCTCGATGTCTTCGGCGGGGATGAAGTCGCCGTGGCCCATCGAGAGCTTGCGCACCTCCAGGAACCCCTGCGTCGTGCCCGCGATCGGCACCTGCCGCCGCCGCGCCCCGAACCCCACCGACTCCGTGCCCACCACCATCGGCACCACCTTCTCCGCCTCGGGAACGGTGCGCGCAATCGTCTGCACGTCCTGCAGCGTCAGATCGTGGGTCGCGCCGCCGACGCCGGGGATGCCGGTGGTCTCCGACTTGCCGGGCACGACGATCAGCAGGTTCGTGCCGATGCTGGCGAACTGGTCGACGACATAGCGCTGCGCCCCTTCGCCGAGAGCGGTCAGCGCCACCACCGCCGCGACGCCGATCGCCATGCCGACGAGCGACAGGAAGGTCCGCAACCGGTGGCCGGAGAGCGCGCCGAAGGCGAAACGGAAGAGATCGGGCGCGGTCATGGGACCCTCACCCCCCGGCCCCCTCTACCATCCCCTCCCGCCGTCCGGGAGAGGGGGAGAAAAGCATTGTTGGTCAATCGAAAGAGGGCCGGGCGGCGGCGCCCCTCTCCCGGCGGATGGGAGGGGATGGGAGAGGGGACGGGGGTGAGGCTCCGACTCACGCAACCGCCTCCGGCGCCGTCAGCAGATTCGGCGTCCGTGCCACCTCGGAGCCGGCGAGGCGGCGGGCGACCCGGCCGTCGACCAGCACGATGACGCGCTCGGCACGCGAGGCGACGGACGGATCGTGCGTCACCACGATGACCGTCACCCCCTGCTCGTTCAAGTGGCCGAGGAGATCGAGGATCTGGCGGCCCGAGGTGGTGTCCAGATTGCCGGTCGGCTCGTCGGCGAGCAGGAGGCGCGGGCTCATCACCATGGCGCGGGCGAGAGCCACCCGCTGGCGCTCGCCGCCGGAGAGCTGGTCCGGCCGGTGGTCCGCGCGGTCCGCGAGGTCGACCGACTCCAGCGCCGCCGCCACCCGCTGCCGGCGCTCGGCCCGCGACACCTCCGCGAAGACCATCGGCAGCTCGACGTTCTCGGCGGCGGTGAGACGGGGGACGAGATGAAAGGACTGGAAGACGAAGCCGATCAGGTTGCGCCGGATGCCGGTCAGCTCCTCGTCGGACAGGCGGGCCACGTCGCGGTTGTCGAGCCAGTACGAGCCGCTGTCGGGGCGGTCGAGACAGCCGAGGAGATAGAGCAGCGTCGACTTGCCGGAGCCCGAAGGCCCCATGATCGCCACGTGCTCGCCCGTCTTCACCTCTTCGTCGATGTCCACCAGCGCGTGGACCGGCTGCCCGCCGAGCTGATACGTGCGGCAGATCTTCTCCAGACGGATCACGGGCTTTTTCCGTCCGAAGCGATCCGCACGGCGGCTCCCGCCTTGATGTCCGGGCTGTCGAGCGACGTCACCACCTGCTCGCCCGCGGCGATGCCGGAGCGGACCTCGGTCCAGTCCCAGTTCTTGAGACCGATCGTGAGCTTGCGCTCCACCAGCTTGCCGCCCTCGACCACCAGCACCCGGTTGCCTTCGAGGAGAGCCGGCGTCGGCACGCGCAGCACGTTGTCCCGCCCTTCGACGATCACCTCGACGTCCGCCGACGTGCCGGGCAGCAGGTGCTCCGCCGGGACCTGCACGAAATCGACCTCGATCTCCACCGTGCGGTTCTGCTCCTCGCGGTCGAGCACGTACGGCGCCAGGCGCTTCACCCGTCCCGGAAAGCTCTTCCCGGGGTACGAGTCGATCGTGATGCGCGCCGGCAGGCCCGGCTGGATGCGCGCCGAGTCCGCCTCGTCCATCGGCGCGCTGACGTAGATCGACGCCGGATCGATGAGATCGATGATCGGCGGGATCGGCAGCCCCGGCGGCGACGGCGTGGTGAACTCGCCGAGCTCGATCGAGATCTTGGCCAGGATGCCGTCGAACGGCGCGCGGATGACCGTCTGGCCGGCCGCGCGCTCGGCGAGCCCGATCCCCGCCCGCGCCTGCTCGATGTTCGCCTGCGCCGCGCGGCAGGCGGCGTCGGCCGCGTCGGCGGCGCTCTGCATCGCGTCGAGCGAGTCGGTCGAGATGATGCCGTCCTGGGCCAGATGGCGCTGGCGGGCGAGCTCGCGCCGCGACCGCTCGGCACCGGTGCACGTCTGCTGGCGCTGCGCCTCGGCCGTCTGGAGCCCGCGTTGGGAGACCGCGAGCTGGCCCTGGAGCACACTGTCGTTCAAACGCAGCAGCACGTCGCCGGCCTTCACCATCTCCCCCTCGCGATGCGGAATCGCGATCGCCCGGCCGCCGACCTCGGGCGAGATCTGCGCCCGGCGGCGCGCCTTGATCGTCCCCGCCCGCGAGTTGGTGATCGTCGATTCCACCCGTCCGGGCGCCGCCGCGGCCACCTTCACCTCCAGAGGCTTGGGAGCGAAGACGGTCCGGCGGAGCACGATCACGACCAGGACGATCCCGACAACCACCGCGAGACGGATGAGCCACCGGCGCATAGTGACGCCACTCTATCAGGCGCTGGAACCCGCGCCGCCACCTCTCCGGGTGTTGACACCTTCCGCGCGCCATGGCCATGATGCGTCTGGCTACGGGAGGGTCCGTCATGTTCCGCAAAATCCTGGTCCCCGTCGACTTCACCGAGAAGAACGAGGCCGCGCTCGCCGCCGCCCTGCAGACCGCCAACGCGAACCCCGGCCAGCCGGGCGAAGTGGAGCTGCTGCACGTCATCGAGACGATCGAGCACATCGACTTCGAAGAGATGTCCACCTTCTACCGTGGCCTGGAGACGCGGGCCGCGGCCAAGCTCTTCGCCCTGGAAGAGCGCTTCCGCGCCGCCGGAGTCCCCGTCCGCAACGAGATCATCTTCGGCAAAAGAGCGGAGACCATCGTCCGCTACGCCGAGGACCGCGGCGTCGACCTCATCGTCCTCTCCTCCCACAAAGTCAACCGCGACCACCCGGCCCTCGGCCTCGGCTCGATCAGCTACCGCATCGCCATCGTCGCGGGGTGCCCGGTGTTGTTGGTGAAGTAGGGGCAGATCCGAACTCTCGCACCTGTGAACGATCCAGAGAGAGCCCATGACGGCCTATAGCGACCAAGACCTGGAGGGCATGCTCTGCGACCTCGAGCCGGATGGGGCCGAGCGGAAAGAATCCTTCAAGGGCGACGCGCCAACCAAGGTGCGTGAGGCCGTCTGTGCGTTCGCCAATGACCTACCCGACCACCGGCGGCCAGGCGTGATCTTCATCGGTGCGCGAGACGATGGGAGCCCGGCGGGGCTGGCTATGACGGACGAGCTCCTCCGCCAGCTTGCAGACATGAAGACCGACGGCAACATCGTCCCACCGCCGACACTGACCGTTGGGAAGCACCTCCTTCGAGGCTCTGAAATGGCCGTCGTGACCGTCTGGCCGGCAGATTCACCTCCCGCTCGTTTCAAGGGACGAATCTGGGTCCGTGTCGGACCGAGAAGGGCTATCGCCAGCGCCCAGGATGAGCGCATCCTGAACGAAAAGAGACGGCACCGCGATGCCCATTTCGATGCGCAGCCCATGCCCGCGGCCACGCTGGCCGACCTCAGCCGGCGGCGTTTCGAGGAGGACTATCTGCCGTCCGCATTCAGCACAGACGTGCTGGCCGCGAACGACCGTAGCTATGAGCAGCGTCTTGCCGCAACCAAGATGGTCGTCTCTACCGATGCTCCGGCACCGACGGTGGCCGGGATCCTCGTCCTCGGCGTCCGCCCGCGGGATTTCATCCCGAGCGCCTATGTGCAATTCCTTCGCGTGGCCGGCCTGGAATGGGGCGATCCGGTCCACGACGAAGCCGTGCTGGAGGGCCCGATCGGGGACCTGGCTCGGCGCGTCGACGAAAAGCTCGCCGCGCACAACCGGACGGCGGTCGACTTCACCTCCGGACCGGTCGAGTCCCGCTCTTCCACCTATCCGATGGCTGCCCTGCAGCAACTCGTTCGCAATGCCATCATGCATCGAGCCTATGAGGGAACGAACTCGCCGATTCGCGTCTACTGGTTCGACGATCGCATCGAGATCATCAGCCCGGGAGGGCCCTACGGCATCGTCACGTCGGAGTCGTTCGGGCAACCCGGGGTCGTCGACTACCGCAATCCGATCCTTGCCGAGGCGATGCGCGTGTTAGGGCTGGTGCAGCGCTTCGGGTTCGGCATTCCGACTGCACGCCGGGAGCTCCGCGAGAAAGGCCACCCTGAACCCACATTCCTCGTCGAACCCACCCGCGTCCAGTGCACGGTTTGGGCTCGCCGCTAACGTTGGGAGACGCTTCAGCCCCTCAGCTCGCGGTGCCGGAAGCAGGTGACGAGGTGGTCGTTGACCATGCCGGTGGCCTGCATGAAGGCGTAGCAGATGGTCGGACCGACGAAGGTGAAGCCGCGCTGTTTCAGCTCCTTGCTCATCGTCTTTGACTCTGCCGTCTCCGCCGGCACCTCGGTGGCGCGCCAGCGGTTCTGGATCGGTTGGCCTCCCACGAGGTCCCAGAGGAAGCGGTCGAAGCTGCCGGTCTCCTCGCGGACGGCGAGGAAGGCGCGGGCGTTGGTGACTGCCGCCGCCACCTTGGCGCGGTTGCGGATGATGCCCGGGTCGACGAGCAGGGCGGCGGTCTTCGTCTCGCCGTAGCGGGCGATCTTTTCGGGATCGAAGCCGTCGAACGCCCGGCGGTATCCCTCGCGGCGGCGCAGGATGGCGAGCCAGGAGAGCCCGGCCTGGGCTCCCTCCAGGATCAGCATCTCGAACAATCGGTGCTCGTCGTGCAGCGGCAGGCCCCACTCCTCGTCGTGGTAGGCGATGTAGAGCGGATCGCTGGTGGCCCAGCCGCAGCGTGTCCGTCCGTCTCCCGGCAGTTGATCCATCTCGGTTCTCCCGGTTCAGTGTCCGACGGGAAAGGCGGCGGCTTCTTCTTCCAGTCCCTCGCGCCCTTCACGATGGACGTGCGAGGTGACGTCGCCGCCGGGGAAGAGAAAAGCGATGGCGCAGGTGATGGCGCCGAGAACGGCGAGCACGAAGTAGACGCCTTGCAGGCTGTGCAGGAGAGCGCCGCTCAGCCGGGCCAGCGTCTCCGGCGTGGCGTGCGCGCGGAGCGCCGGCTCGAAGGCGGTGTTGGGGTTGGCGCCGGGCGCAACCGCTTTCAGCCGGGCGGTGAAGAGCGCCCCCAGAGCGGCGACGCCGACCGCGCCGCCGATGGCGCGGAAGAACTGCACGCCGCTCGTCACGACACCCCGGCGTCCCCAGGGCACCGCGTTCTGCGGACCGAGGAGGTAAGGCATCGAGGTGAAGCCGAGGCCGAGGCCGATCACCATCATGGAGATCATGATGTCGGTGCGCGTGGTGGCCGGTCCGACATGGGCGAGCAGGAAGCTGCCGGCGACCAGGAGCACGCCGCCACCGATGGCGAGCACCCGGTAGCCGCTGCGCATCAACATCCGCCCGGAGAGGGTGCTGGCGATCGGCCAGCCGACGAGGACCGGCATCAGCGCCATGCCGGCGTCGAACGCCGAGCCGCCGAGAACGCCCTGCGCGAAGACGGGCACGTAGGCGGTCAGCGCATAGAGGAAGACGCCGATCAAGAGGTTTCCGGCGCTCGCCACCGAGATCAGGCGGTTGCGGAAGAGGTCGAGCGGCAGCATCGGCTCTTCGGCCCGCTGTTCCTGCCAGAGGAAGAGGATGAGCGCGGCGAGCGAGCCCGCGAACAGCCCGATCGTGCGGACGTCGCTCCAGCCCCAGACGTCCGGTCCCTCGATCAGACCGAGCAACAGCAGGGTGACGGCCGTGGTCAGGCTCACGGTGCCCAGGATGTCCAGCCGGTGTTTGGTCCGCGGTTTCGCCTCGCGCAGGAACCGGTGCAGGATGAGCGACGAGGCGATGCCGAACGGGATGTTCAGGTAGAAGATCCAGCGCCACGACAGGGCGTCGGTGATCCAGCCGCCGAGCAGCGGTCCGCTCAGGCTGGAGAACGCCCAGACGCTGGAGAAGAGCCCCTGCATCCGGCCGCGCTCTTTCAGATTGTAGATGTCGCCCGCGATGGTGATGGTGAGCGGGTTGACGCCGCCGGCGCCCAGGCCCTGGATGGCGCGAAACAGGATGAGCTGGCTGAGCGAGCCGGCCATCCCCGAGAGCGCCGAGCCGAGGAGGAAGAGCGCAACCGACACGTGGTAGACCTTCCGCCGGCCATAGAGATCGGCGAGCTTGCCGAACAGCGGCACGGTGGTGGTCGAGGTCAGGAGATAGGCGGAGAAGACCCAACTGTAGCGTTCGACGCCGCCCATCTCGCCGACGGCCGTGGGCACCGCCGCAGCCACCGCGGTCGCCTCGAAGGCCGCCAGGAAGCTGCCGAGCATGAGAGCGGCGGTGACGAGTTGGCGGTCGCGTCCGGGCTGCATGGCGGGGCGGATTCTAGCCCGGTTTGCAGCCCGGTCCTAGGCGTTCCAGCGCGCGGAAATGTCGAGACACCGAGCAGGAATGTCGAGAATCTCGGTAAAAACACCGAGAAACCGGCGGCGAACGTCGAGAAACCAAAACAATTATCGACGTTCCAAGCTTGCAGCACAACCCACCAACGCACGAAAGCAGAGGCACCCAAAGGTTTCGCAGAGAAAGAGCAGGCGTATGTCGAGAAATTCGCCGGTTTCGCAGAGAAACTCGGCCCGAACGCAGAGAATTGCGAGACAGAAGGCTTGGATTGGGCGTCGATGGGAGTGGATTGCGCCGCGAATGCAGAGAACTGCCGGAATGTCTCGACATCAGAGACGGTGTCGCTTGGAGCCGGGCGCGGAGTGGACGCGCCCGGCTCCGTGGCAGGGTAGAGCTAGCCC
>DATARD010000335.1:0-2729 GCA_036264355.1 Thermoanaerobaculia bacterium | reverse complement strand
GGAACGCCCCTACGAAAACCACGCCAGAGTTAACGGCCTATTGGGAGCGTCCTGATGTCGAGACAATCCCCAAGAAAGCAGAGAAACCGACAGGTTTTATCGAGAAACCCGCGGCGTGCGTCGAGACACCAGCGAAATTCTCTGCTCCGCTCGACCCGACAGGCAGACCCCAACGCGCGAAAGCAGAGAATTCGCGCGCTTATGTCGAGAAACAAGCGGCTCAAGCAGAGAAACAAAAGGGGTTAGGCGAGAAAATCTTCGATAACGCAGAGAACTGCACTCCGGGTGGTGTGCATTGCGCGGCGGCAAGGGCGAATTGCAGCGCGAAAGCGGAGAATTGCCGGATTGTCTCGACATCAGACGGCGGTGCCGTCAGTCCGGTCTTCTCCGCTTCCTCTGCCCGCTCGAGGAGGGACGAAGCCTGCCGCTGGGCGCGGTCTAATTCTTCCAGATCTTCTTCCACCACGGCTCGCTGTCCGTGGTTCCCGGGTCGGAATCGGGACCCGGCCCTCCGGTCTTCAGGTTCATCTTGCCGCGAATCTTGTTGACGTCCCAGCCGGTGAGACGTGCAAGGCTGACGGCCTGGGCGTCCATTTTCTTCGGCAGCTCGCGGCGGTAGGTGGTAGCTGCCTCGCAGGTCTCGGTGCCGGTCCAGGGGTGGCGCAGGATGTAGCGGCCCTGGAAGTTCTGGCGGTCGGCGGTCTCCTGGAAGACGAGGTCTTCCGGGAAGTGGGCGTTGTCGTAGCGCAGATGGAGGCGGCTCAGGAAGACGTTCTGGGCGCCGGGCATGCGCCGCGGCTGGCTGTTCCCCTCCTGCCAGAAGACGCCGAGCTCGCGCAGCTCGTTCGCCGACAGCGGCTCGGCGGCGCAGGGATCGCACCAGCCCATGTCCCAGGCGTATTCGAGGAAGACGACGCGCATGTCCTCTCTCTTGACCGCGCGGCTGAACATGGCCTTGTAGAAGGGGCCGAACTCGTCTTTCACATAGGCGGGGATCTCGACGTCGGAGGGCAGCTTGACGGTGCGGTAGTTGGTGGTCTCCACCCGGCCTTTTTTCGTCAGGGCGTAGATGAACAGCTCCTGCGCGCCGTCGGCGTTGACCATGCCGAGGCGGATGGGGAGCATGAACTTGGGCGACTCGTAGGCCACCTGGAGCGGGCGCAGCGAGCTGAAGCCGAGCTTCGACTGCTCCTTGAGGTTCACCTTGGCGACGAAGAACTTCATCCCCTGTTTGATGTAGCTGTTGAGCACCGGCGGCGCGCCCGGCGGGATGCGGTAGCCGTTCTCGGTCAGCCAGGTGGCGAGGCCGCCGCTCTGTTGCGCCGAGAGGATGAGGATGTCGTACTCCCCCACCGTGTAGCTCGCCTCGATGGTGACCCCGAGGCTCTTGGCGCGGCCGGCGCGGGCACCGTCCATGGCGGCCGCCGGCGGCGCCGCCTGGGCCTTCTCCATGTACCTCCTCAGCATGCAGGGGTCCTCGTCGAAATACTCGACGAGGCGGGGCGACGAGTAGGCGTCGAGATGGTCGAGCAGGGCCTTGTCGGCGACGTGGATCTGCTCGCGCTGGAGGATGGTGGGCACCGGAATGACGATCGCGAACTCCTTCGGATCTCCCTTGAAGTCGTTCGACATGGTGAGCACCGTGCGGTCGCCGTCGCGCACCAGGACGACCTGCGAAGCCTTGTTGAACAGCTTGGTGTCCGCCTTGGCGACGTAGAAACCGCAGAAACCGAGCGCGGTGCGGGCGGCGATGGCCACGACGGCGAGGGTGAGCAGGGGGAGGATGAGACGTTTCACGCGAAGCTCCTTTCTTCCCGGAGAGCAGGCTGGTTGGCTGGATTGGGCGGTGCCGGTGCGCGCCGCCAGGCGTAGCGCTCGCCGGGCAGCAGCCGGTCGAGCAGCGGCACCAGCGGCGCGAGGAAGGCGAGCGCCAGGATCAGCCCGTTCGACCGGTAGAGGATGAAATGGACGAAGCCGGCGCCGAGGGCCACCAGCAGGGCGAAGAGGATACGCCCCGCCCGCGAATCGGGGGTGGTCTTCGGGTCGGAGATCATGAAGAAGGTGAAGATCAGGAAGCCGCCGCTGCCGAGCTGGTGGAGCGGGATGGCGGCGGGCTGGCCGAGCCAGAGGGCGCGTCCGAAAAGGACGGCGAGATAGAAGAAGAGGAAGGCGTAGGTGACGTCGCTGCGCGCCGCCCGGTTGACGACGAGGCCTCCCAGGCAGGCGAGGAGGAAGGCGAACAGGGCGGCGTTGCCCCACTGGGCGGGCGAGACCCAGACCTGGACGGTGGCGAGCAGCAGCGCCACGATGCCGAAGAATCCCGATAGGATCTCTGTCGACGCCATCCAGTGGTGGTCGCGCCGACAGTATCAACGCACTCAGACCAGGCGACTACTCATTGGACCAGCGCCAGGTCGGATCGGCGGTGCTCCCGTGACGTTCGAGCAGCGCGTCGATCTGCGCATTCACGGTCGGATGTTTCTCTGGAATCGTTGCACCCGCCGCGATCAGCGCTTCGACGATTTGTACATGCGCATCGCGTTTGTCGCCCCGTGTCGCCGACCATAGCGCGTGGAACAGCACGGAACGGCCATGCGTTGTTTTCCCTTCCAGCGGCGGATTGCGCCGCAGCAACAGCTTCACGGTCTCGACACTGCCGGACATGACCGCGTAATGCGTGCCGGTGTACCCGTCGCCGGTATGCTCCGCGATGTCGGCTCCGTGCCCGA
>DATARD010000314.1:0-13183 GCA_036264355.1 Thermoanaerobaculia bacterium | reverse complement strand
CGACGGAGGCCGGGGCTCCTTTGGCGCCCGTTCCCGGGACGATGTCGCCGATTTCCAGGGTGACGGCGAGCGGATTGTCGCCGGTGCCGAGGAAGAGGGCGGCGAGGGTGCGGTCGACGAGCCGCTCCAGGGGCGGCTTGTCGCGGTAGATCTGGCGGTAGCGGGCATGCAGGCCGGCTCCCTGCACCTTGACCACGATGTTGTGGTCGTGGCCGTCGCCGGTGTGCGGTGGCGTGTAGCCCAGGGAGTAGTAGTGGCCGAGATCGTCCTCGATATGGGCGATGTCCGGTTGCAGGTCGTTGGCGTCGAAGATCGCCCGCCCGCCGGTGCCGCTGGCGAGCGCGGTGAGCGAGCCGCGGAGGTTTTCGCGCTCGATCTGGGCGACCGAGCCGGTCTGCAGGAGGCGGTCTCCGGGTCCCATGTCGGCGGCCTCGGAGGCACCTCCGGCGAGACCGGACGCCTGGAGCGTGTAGAGGGTCACGCGCTGCGCGCTGGAGTGGGCCGCGAGATCGTTCCACTGCTTCGCCGTGCTGTAGGCCTGGGCGTCGAGCATCGCCTGGTTGCCGCGATAGGTGCGGACGCTCAAGGTCTGGGCGTCCACCGACTGCGTGGCGCCGTTGGGACCCGAGGTCGCGGCGCCGCCGCCGCACATCTCATAGAGCGCCTGGAACAGCTCCTCCCCGGGAGTCACCGAGAGGCCGTCGCTGACGTGCAGCACGGCTTTGCGGCCGGGCAGGCCCGACAGGGAGTTGACCAGCACGGTGAGGCCGGTGATCGAGCGCAGGACCTCCTGGCGGGACTGCTGCGCGTAGCTCTTCACCGGCTCCGCGATCTCCGGCGGGCAGGGAGTTTCCGATTCCGGCTGGTTCGGGTCGTCGCCCGCGTTGGGATCTCCCCGCTTCTGGATCTTTTCGGCCAGCTTTTCCTGCTTCCCCTGGAGCGTCAGGGATCTCTCCTGGATCTCCACGACGTGCTCCAGCGCGGCGCGGCGCGCCCGGCTGTCGCCGCCGCCGTCTCCCGCGGCCTTTTCCACCGCATCGAGTGCCCGGGAAAGCGCCTCCCGATCGGCCGTGAAGGGGAGCCGCACGTGCAGCCCCGGATCGTAGGTGGCCAGCATCACGGCGTCGCCAGGGGCGAGGCGCTGGGTGAGGAAGCCGCGGAGCTGCTCCAGGACGCGGGTGCGGTGGCCCGGTGCGAGATGCGTATTGTCGACGTAGACCACCAGATGGAGCGGATCGGCCGCCTGTACTGCTTGCGCCGCCGGCGCCGCCGGGACCGCGGCCGGCTCGGCGCCCGGAGCCGCCGGAACGGGAACAGGAACGGGCGCGGCAGCCTGGACAGGCGCCGTCCGGTCGACGGCGTCGAAGTTGACGATCTTCATCGGCTTGCCGTCTTCGAGAAGGGTGAAGTCTGCGCGCTGGAGGCCGTCCACCCGCTTCCCGTTGGCGTCGGTGACGTAGACCTCGACGTTGACGACGTTGACGTCGACCTGCGAGCCGAATTTGTCGGCGGCGGCCGGTTGGGTGGCCTGGGCGGCGAGAGCGGACGCCGAGACCGCGAGAAGGACGGCGGGCAGGGCGATGCGCAGGATCTTCATCGGGGACCTCCTCAGGTTTGGAACGAGTCTACTTCGCCGGTCCGCCTCCCACCTGCACTCCCTTGGACAGGAACGAGGTCATGTTGGTGACGTCGTCGCGGATGCCGATGGCGACCCGGTGCTCGCCCGGCGGGAGTTGGAGCTTCACCTCATAGAGATAGCTCTGCATCATCGTCGCCTGGCTGTTCTGCATCGGGATGCGCAGCGGCACTTCGATCTGGCGGACCGCTGAGTTGCCGCCGCCGGTGGTCGAGGTCGCGACGAAGAGGCGGAGCTTGCCGTCGTAGCCCTCGCCGCGCATGGTCAGGCCGACGTTGCTCAGCGGAATGAGCAGGCGGATGGGGACGACGGAGCCCTGGGCTCCCGAGCTGCCGGCGGCACCGGCGGTGATGTCGCCGACTTCCATGGTCACGGCGAGCGGATTGTCGCCGGTGCCGAGGAAGAGGGCGGCGAGGGTGCGGTCGACGATCCGCTCCAGAGCCGGCTTGTCACGGTAGACCTGCCGGTAGCGGGCGTGCAGGCCGGCTCCCTGCACCTTGACGACGATGTTGTGGTCGTGGCCGTCGCCGGTGTGCGGCGGTGTGTAGCCCAGGGAGTAGTAGTGGCCGAGATCGTCCTCGATGTGGGCGATGTCCCGTTGCAGGTCGTTGGCGTCGAAGACCGCCCGCCCGCCGGTGCCGCTGGCGAGCGCGGTGAGGGAGCCGCGGAGGTTTTCCCGTTCGATCTGGGCGACGGAGCCGGTCTGCAGGAGGCGGTCTCCGGGTCCTGCGTCGGCGGATTCGGAGGCTCCCCCGGCGAGGCCGGAAGCCTGGAGGGTGTACAGGGTCACGCGCTGCGCGCTGGCGTGGGCCGCGAGATCGTTCCACTGCTTCGCCGTGCTGTAGGCCTGGGCGTCGAGCATCGCCTGGTTGGCCCGATAGGTGCGGGTGGCGCCGAAGATCGCGGCGTCGGTCGAAGGCACGGCGCTGCCGCTGGGACCGGACGTCGCGGCGCCGCCGCCGCACATTTCATAGAGGGCCTGGAACAGCTCCTCTCCGGGAGTCACGGAGAGGCCGTCGCTGACATGGAGCACCGCCTTGCGCCCGGGGAGACCCGACAGGGAGTTCACCAGGACGGTGAGACCGGTGACCGAGCGCAGGACTTCCTGGCGGGCGGTCTGCGCGTAGCTCTTGACCGGGTCGGCGATCTCCGGCGGGCACAGAGTGTCGGAGGTGTCCGCCTGCATGTCGTTCTCCGCCGGGCCGAGATCTCTCTTCTCGCCTTTTTGCGTCTCTTTCTTGTGGGCGATCAGAGCCCTTTCCTGGATGCCCTGGACCTGCTCCAGGGCGGCGCGGCGTGCCCGGCTGTCGCCGCCGCCGTCCCCCGCCGCTTTTTCCACCGCATCGAGCGCCCGGGAGAGAGCGTTCCGGTCGGCCGTGAAGGGGAGCCGCACGTGCAGTCCCGGATCATAGGTGGCCAGCATGACGGCGTCGCCGGGGTTGAGGCGCCGGGTGAGGAAGCCGCGGAGCTGTTCCAGGACGCGGGTGCGGTGGCTCGGCGCGAGATGCGTGTTGTCGATGTAGATCACCATGTGCAGCGGATCGGTAACCGAGACCGCTTCAGCCGCAGGGGCTGCCGGAGCCACGGCCGGCTCGCTGCCTGGAGCGGCCGGAACAGGAACCGGAGCCACCGCCTGGGCGGCCGCCGCCGTCCGGTCGACGGCGTCGAAGTTGAGGATCTGCATCGGCTTGCCGTCTTCGAGGAGGGTGAAGTCGCCGCGCTGGAGACCGTCCACCCGCTTCCCGTTGGCGTCCGTGACGTAGACCTCGACGTTGACGACGTTGACCTCGACCTGCTCGCCGAAGCTCTTGTCGGCGGCGGCCGGCGGCTGGACCGGTGGGGCGGGGAGAGCAGACGCCGCGGCCGCCAGGAAAGCGGCAGGCAGGGCGAAGCGCAGGACCTTCATCAAGATCTCCTCATAGTTTCAAAGTTCGCGCGATGAAAGAGGTCGTGGTGGTCGCCTCGTCACGCACCGCGATGGCCAGATGCTGCTCTCCGCTTTCGAGATTGAGCTTCACCTCGTACTGGTAATACTGCCCCAGAGCGGTCAGCGCGGACAGCCGCGGAATGTGGATCGGCACCTGCACCTGCCGCACCGGCGACCGTTTCCCGTCGGCGTTGGCGGTCGCCACCAGCAGCCGCAGCTTCCCTTCGAACGACGTCTCCGTGGGGAGCATGGTGACGCGGAACAGCGGAATGCGCAGGCGGACGGGCACCGACCAGGTCGCACTTTTTCCGTTCGACAAGGCGAGCGGCGCCGCGTCGCCGATTTCGGCCTGGATTTCGAGCGGGTTGTCCTCGTAGCCGTACAACAGGCTGGCGAGAGTGCGGTCCACCGTTCGTTCCAGGGCCGGCTTGTCGCGGTAGCTCTGGCGGTAGCGGACCTTCACTCCGGGACGTTTCACCCGCACCTCGATGCGGTGATCGTGGCCGTCGCCGCTGTGCGGCGGGCTGTAGGCGAGCGAGTAGTAGGTGGCGAAGTCTTCTTGAATGTGCGTCAGGTCGTGCGTGAGGTCGTTGGCGTTCAGGATGGCGCGCCCGCCGGTGTCGCTGGCGAGGACGAACAGCGAATTCTGCAGGTTGCTGGTCTCCACCAGTTGAATGCCGGGGAGCTGCAGGATACGCTCGCGGGGACCGATCTCCGCGGCCGAGGCGGCGGACCCCGCGAGCCCGCTGGCCTCCAGGGTGTAGAGGGTGACCCGCTGCGCGTTGGCGTGGGCGGTGAAGGCCCGGAAGGCGGTGCTGGTGTCGTAGCTCTGCGCGTCGAGGGCGGCCTGGCTGGCGTCGTAGTCGCCTTCGGCGGTGGTGCCGCCGATCTCGGCATCGCGGGAACCCGAGGTGCCGCTCGGATGGCACATCTCGACCAGGATCTGGAAGATCTCCTCGCCGGGCGTCACCGGCATGCCGTCGCTGACCAGCAGCAAGGCCTTGCGACCGGGGACGCCGGAGAGCGAATTGACCAGCACGGTCATGGCGCCGAGGGACCGCAGGACGTCGGCGCGCAGCACGTCGGCGTAGCTGCGGGCCGGCTGGACGAGGTCGGGCGGGCACGGGGTTCCCGGTACATTCCCCTGTCCATTCCCGGCATTGACCTCCCGGATGTTGAAGATCGTGTCGATGGCCTGCGCCTTCGCCGAGGCGTGGCTCACTCCCGTGGAAGCCGACTTCTCGACCTCGTCCACCGTCCGCAGGAGCGCGGCACGGTCGCGCGTGAACGCTTGGCGCACCTTGAGCGCGGGGTCTTCGGTGACCAGCATCACCTCGTCGGCCGGGGAGAGCCGGGCGATGAAGTCGCGGAGCTGCCGGAGGACGCGGTTGCGGTGCGCCGGCAGGAGGAACGTGTTGTCGACGTAGATCACCAGATGTATCGCCTCGGGCGCCGCACCGGTCTTCCTGGCTTCGGGTGTGGCGGCCGAAGGCGCCGCGACCTTCTGCGCGAAGGCCTCGAAGTTGGCGATCCCGACCGGCTTGCCGTCTTCGCGGATCTCGAAGTCGCCGCGCTGGAGCCCGTTGACGGGATTGCCGTCCCTGTCCGTGACCCACACCTCGACGTTGACGATGTTGACGTCGACGCGCTCGCCGAAGGGCGAGGGCGCCGGGGTTTCGGCGCCGAGCGCCGGACCGGCGGCCAGAGCGAGCGCGCAAGCGAAGACGAGTTTTTTCAATTGGATGTTCTCCCTTTCAGCGTGCCGGCGCCGCGTCCCCCGGCACGCCGAGCTTGAGATTCCTGGCCAGGAACGACGTCGTGGTGGACGCCTCGTCGCGCACGGCGATCGCCACATTCTGCTCGCCGGGCTCCAGGATGAGCTTCACTTCATACTGATAGTACTGTCCCAGGGCCGTCAGCGCGCTCAGCCGCGGGATCTTGATCGGTACCTTGACCTGGCGCAACGGCGTCTTCTTGCCGTCGGTCTGGCTGGCCACCAGCAACTGCACCTTCCCTTCGAACGACGTCTCGGTCTGCTGCATGGTCACTTTGTACAGCGGGATGCGCAGGCGGAAGGGGACGGCCCAGTTGCCTTTGCCGTCCGGCACCATGTCTCCCACCTCGAGCTGGACGTCGAGCGGATTGTCCTGATAGCCATAGTAGAGGCTGGCGAGAGTGTGGTCCACGGCCCGCTCCAGCGCCGGTTTGTCGCGGTAGTGTTGGCGGTAGCGGGCCCGTGCGTCGGGGCGCCGGATCTTGACGGTGATCCTGTGCTCGCGCCCATCGCCCGTATGCGGGGGCTGGTAGCCGAGCGAATAGTAGTGGCCCAGGTCGTCCTCGATGCGCGCCAGGTCCGCGGCGAGATCGTTGGCGTCGAGCACGGCCCGTCCGCCGGTGCTCGTGGCGAGGAGGGTGAGGGAGGCACGCCGGTTCTCGCGTTCGATCTGGCCCACCGTCTGGGCGCGGAGGAATTCCTCGCCGGGTTCCGCGGTCACCGAGGAGAGGGTGTTCTCCAGGCCGGTGGCCTGGAGCGTGTACAGCGTCACTTGCTGCGCGCTGGCGTGGGACGCGACCTCGTCCCACTGCTTCACGACGCTGTAGGACTGGGCGTCGATCATTGCCTCGTCTCCCCGGTAGACCAGCGTGGCGAGGGCGCTCGCATCCTTGCACATGAGGTTGAGGACCTCGAACATGTCTTCTCCGGGGGTCGCGGGCAGCCCGTCGCTGACGTGGAGGAGAGCCTTGCGGCTGGGCAATCCCGAGAGCGAGTTGATCAGCACCGTCAGACCCTGGATCGAGCGCAGAACCTCGTTGCGGGCTTCCTGGGCGTAGTCCCGCGCCGGCTGCGCGATCTCCGGCGGACAGGCCGTGTCGGTCTCCGGATGCCGCGAATCCTCCGCGATATCTCCTCCCTTGTCATTCCCCCTCTGCGCCTTCAGCTCCGCCATCTGCATGGCGAGCGACACCTCGCGGATTTCCTGGATCTGCCGCATGGCGAAGCTGCGGGAGGTGTCACGGTTCATGGTGGCGGCCTTCGCCTGGTCATCCAGCGCCTTGGCCAGCGCCTCCCGGTCGGTGGTGAATGGAAGGCGCACATGCAGGCCCGGATCCCAGGTGACCAGCATCACCGGGTCGCCGGCAGCGAGGCGCCGGCTCAGAAACTCGCGGACCTGCCGCAGCACGCGGTTGCGATGGGCTGCGGTGATGTGCGAGTTGTCGATAAAAAGGACCAGGTGCAGCGGATCAGGAATTCCCGCGGCCGCTGGTGCTTGCACCGCCGTGGCGGGAGCGGCGGGGCGGACCTCGGGCTGGATGGCGCTCCGGTCGACGGCCGCGAAGTTGGTGATCGACATCGGCTTGCCGTCTTCCAGCAGGGTGAAGTCGCCGCGTTGCAGGCCGCTCACCGGGTGCCCACCCTTGTCCGTGACGTACACCTCGACGTTGACCAGGTCGACCTCGACCCGCTCGCCGAACTGGGTGTCCAGCGGAGCCGGCTGGGCGAAGAGGGTGGCTGCACCGCCCGCCAGCGCCAGGACAGAGACCGCAAAATGGATTCTCCGCATGGTTCCCATCCTTAACGCGCCGAGGCCGCCGGCTGGACCGGCACGCCGAGCTGGAGAGTCCTGGCCAGGAAGGACGTGGTGGTGGACGCTTCGTCGCGCACGGCGATCGCCACGTTCTGCTCGCCGGGCTCGAGGGTGAGCTTCACCTCATATTGATAGTACTGCCCCAGGGCCGTCAACGCGCTCAGCCGCGGGATCTTGATCGGCACCTCGACCTGGCGCAAAGGCGTCTTCTTGCCGTCGGTCTGGCTGGCCACCAGCAACTGCACCTTCCCCTCGAACGACGTCTCGGTCTGCTGCATGGTCACTTTGTACAGCGGGATGCGCAGGCGGAAGGGGACGGCCCAGTTGCCCTTGCCGTCCGGCACCATGTCTCCCACCTCGAGCTGAACGTCGAGCGGATTGTCCTGGTAGCCGTAATAGAGGCTGGCGAGAGTGTGGTCGACCGCCCGCTCCAGCGCCGGCTTGTCGCGGTAGCTCTGGCGGTAGCGGACGGTCATGCCGGGCTGCTTGACCTTCACGGTGATGTGGTGCTCGCGGCTGTCGCCGAGGTGAGGCGGGTTGAAGCCGAGAGAGTAGTAGGTCGCGAGGTCTTCCTGGATGTGGACGAGCTCGGGCCGGATGTCGTTGGCCCAGAAGATCGCTTTGCCGCCGGTGTCGCTCGCCATCTCCGACAACGGCTGCTGGCGGTTCGAGCTTTCGATCGAGGCGACTTCGGGCAGGGACAGCACGCGGTCCTCCGGTCCCGTGTCCGCGCTGGTGCCGGCTGCTTCCGCGCCGCTCGCCTGCAGCGTGTACAGCGTCACCCGCTGCGCGTTGGCGTGCGCGGTGAGCGTCGTCCAATCCTTCGCCGTGCTGAAAGCCTGGGCGTCGAGGGCGGCCTGCGAGCCCTGGTAACCGGCCGAGAGAGTGCTGCCGCCGCCGCTGAACAGCGGCACGCCCGACGAGGCGGTCAGACCGGAGGTGGCGGCACCGCCACCGCAGATCTGGAAGAGCACCTGGAACATGTCTTCGGCCGGATTGAGCGGGATGCCGTCGCTGATGTGGAGGAGCACTTTGCGGCCCGGGATGCCCGAGAGTGAGTTGATCAGCACGGTCAGGGCGCTGACGCTGCTCAGGACCTCGTGGCGGACCGCCGCCGCGTACGTCTTGACCGGCTCGGAAACGTTGATCGGACATTGCGAGGTGCCGCCCCCGCCCCCCGAATCATCCTGCTGTTCCTTGGCGAGACCTTTGCCGCGGGTGATCTGATCCGGCTTGCCGCCGACATCCGACAGATCGAGGTCCTGAAAGACGCGCTGGAGCGCTTCGCGCCGCGCCCGGTCGAGCTCGTTGCCGTTTCCCACCAGCTTCTCCGTCGCGTCGAGGGCACGGCCGAGCGCGGCGCGGTCGCTGCTGAAGGGCAGGCGGATATGGAGGCCGTGGTCGTAGGTGGCGAGCATCACCTGGTCGCCGGCGATCAGCTCGGTGGTGAGGAAGGTGCGCAGTTGGCCCAGCGCGCGGGCCCGGTGAGCGGGATGGATGAAAACGTCGTCGACGAAGATCACCCAGGAGGCGGGATCCCGCGGCGCCTTCGCGCTCTCGGCCGCGAGCACGGCCGGCACGGCAGGCGCCGCGGGCACTCCCGGCGTCGCGACGGCCTGGTACGCCATGGCGTCGAAATTGGCGATCGCCATCGGCTTGCCGTCCTCGAACAGGGTGAAGTCGCCGCGTTGCAGGCCGGTGACCGGTTTGCCGTTCCTGTCGGTCACGTGGACCTCGACGTTGACCGTGTTGACTTCGATCCGCTCGCCGAACTCCCGCCCCGCGGCGGTCTGTGCGCCGGCCGGCAGCTCAGGCGCGGCGGCCAAGGTCAGGCATGCGAGGATGATCACGGCACTGGATTGCCTCATACCGGCTCCCTTCTGATCATATATTTCCCAAAACTTTGGCAAGGCATGGGCCTCAGCGCGCCGGCACCACGTCTCCCGGCTTGGCGAGCTTGAGGTTTCTGGCCAGGAAGGACGTCGTGGTAGACGCTTCGTCACGCACGGCGATCGCCACGTTCTGCTCGCCGGGCTCGAGGGTGAGATTGAGCTCATAGAGGTAATACTGTCCCAAGGCCGTCAGCGCGCTCATCCGCGGGATCTTGATCGGCACCTTGACCTGGCGCAGCGGCGTCTTTTTGCCATCGGTCTGGCTGGACACCAGCAACTGCACCTTCCCTTCGAACGACGTCTCGGTTTGCAGCATGGTCACTTTGTACAGGGGGATGCGCAGGCGGAAGGGAACCGCCCAATTGCCCTTGCCGTCCGGCGCCATGTCTCCGACCTCGAGCTGGACGTCGAGCGGATTGTCCTGGTAGCCGTAGTAGAGGCTGGCGAGAGTGTGGTCCACCGCCCGCTCGAGCGCCGGCTTGTCGCGGTAGCTCTGGCGGTAGCGGACGGTGGCACCGGGCGATTTGACCTTCACCGTGATGCGGTGCTCGCGGCCATCGCCGAGATGAGGTGGATTGAAGCCGAGCGAGTAATAGGTCCCGAGGTCTTCCACGTCGTCCACTCCTTCGCCGTGCTGTAGGCTTGAGCTTCGAGGGAGGCCTGCGAGGCCTGATACCCGGTCGACAGAGAACCGCCGCCGCTGCCGCTGAACACCGTCACTCCCTGCGGACCGGATGTGGAGCCGCCGCCGCAGATCTGGTAGAGCACCTCGAACATGTCCTCGCCCGGGGTGAGAGGAATGCCGTCGCTGATGTGGAGGAGCACTTTGCGGCCCGGGATGCCCGACAGCGAGTTCACCAGGACGGTGAGGGCCCCGACACTGCTCAGGACCTCGTGGCGGACCGCCGCCGCATACGTCTTGATGGGCTCGGCCACGTTGCCCGGGCACTGCCCAACGCCGCCGTCGCTTCCCTTGTCGCCTCCGCTGTCATCAGACTGGCGCCGGCTTCTTCTGGGCGCTCCCCCCCCCTTGCCGCCGGGGTCCGCAGCATCGAGATCCTGGAGGAGGCGCTGGAGGGCTTCGTGTCGTGCCCGGTCGAGCTCGTTGCCGCCGCCCGCGAGCCGCTCCGCCGCGTCGAGAGCGCGGCCGAGCGCGGCGCGGTCGCTGCTGAAGGGAAGACGGATATGCAGGCCGTGGTCGTAGGTGGCGAGCATCACCTGGTCGCCGGCGATCAGCTCGGTGGTGAGGAAGGTGCGCAGTTGGCCCAGCATGCGGGTCCGGTGAGCGGGATGGATGAAGACATCGTCGACAAAGATCACCCAGGAGGCGGGGTCCCGCTGGGGTGCCTTCGCGCTTTCGGCCGCGAGCACGGCCGGCACCGGCATCGCCGGCGCTTCGGCAGCGCTCGCGTACGCCATGGCAGCGAAATTGGCGATCGCCATCGGCTTGCCATCCTCGAACAGCGTGAAGTCGCCGCGCTGCAGGCCGGTCACCGGCTTGCCGTTCCTGTCGGTCACGTGGACTTCGACGTTGATCGTGTTGACTTCGATCCGCTCGCCGAATTCCCGCCCCGCGGCGGCCTGTGCGCCGGCCGGCAGGGCGACTGCGGCGACAACGGTCAGGCATGCGAGGATCACGACACTGAGCTGCCTCATCCCGGCTCCTCCTCCCCATCTTGCGACGTTGTCTTCGCAGACTTAGCAAGGGCTGGGCCACCCCCCGTCTCCAGGGGAGGAGGAGGCAAAACGTCCTCTCGCGTCGACAGCGCGATCTCCTCTGGAGGTCGGCGGGGGCCGGCGGGGGAGAGCGCGACGGCGAGGGCGACGGGAACCGCCAGCAGGGTGAGGAGCAGGCTCCCCTCGGGGCCGAAGCCGCCGCCGGTGAGGAGGTCCGGTCCGTGCACCGAGAGCACCAGCAGGTGCGGCAGGCGGACGCCGCTCACCGGCAGCGACAGGAGGCAGGAGACGGCGAAGTTCCACACCCCGTGCGCCAGCGTCGCGCTCCACAGGCTGCCGCTCCGCTCCACCAGCAAGGCGAAGATCGCTCCGAAGAGAAAGACGTTGACCAGCGCCATCGCGGAGAAGCCCGGGTTGGCGGCGTGCAGCGCCGCGAAGAGCAGCGACGAGGCGAGCACCGCCGTGCCGCGGCGCCAGCGCTCGCGGAGCGCGCGATAGATGTAGCCGCGGAACACCCACTCCTCGACACCCCCCTGGACCAGGAAGGCGGCGAGCAGGGCGGCGAGACCGAGGAGGCCCGACGGTCCCGCGAGATCGCCGCTGCGGCCGCCGAAACGCACCGCGACACCGGGCAGGAGAGCGACGAGGGCGAGCCAGGCCGCCAGAAACCCGAGCACCGCGAGGGGAACCTGCACCGCCTGGCGCCACGCCGCCGGCTGCCCGCCCAGCGGCCAGCGGACGCCCAGGCTGGCGAGACCGCGCCGGTCGAGAACACGCAGGAAGAACAGCGTCACCAGCACTAGCAGCGGCGCCGTCAGGACAACGCCGAGCAACCCGCGGACCCCGCCCGGCACCGGCACGCCGCCGACTGCGCGGAGGAAGGGGCGGACCAGCAACTGAACCCCGAAGACGGCGATCAGAAAGAGAAAAGAGCGGAGGAGGGGATGCCAGCGTGGCGGCAAGATCACGCCATTGTAGGCCGCTGGATGCCGATTCGAATGACTGGTATTGGCATGCCTGTTGCTTCTACCCCAAAACCGGAAGGTGACGATCGAAATAACAACGGTGGCTTACAATAGGGAGGTTCAACCATGAACATCATCATCATGCTCATCGTGGGCGGACTGATCGGCTGGGTGGCCAGTATGATCATGCGCACGAATGCACAACAGGGAGTCATTTTGAACATCGTCGTCGGCATCGTCGGCGCGCTGCTGGCCGGCGTGCTCCTCGCTCCCTTGTTCGGAACCGGCTCCATCACGCAAGGGAACTTCAGCCTGGCCGGCCTGCTCCTCTCGCTGCTCGGCGCGGTCGTGCTGCTGGCCATCGTGAACCTGTTCCGCCGCGGCGCGGTCCGCTGACCCGACTCGATCCTCAACTCGTTGTTCAAAGGCCTCGGGTTCGCTCCCCGAGGCCCTTTTTCATGGTGCAGAGGCGAGCAAATTTTACTCAGCGCCTTGAAGGCGGCCTCCCAGGGCCCCGGCCGGCGCGGCCGAAGCGATCTCCGCCGCCAGCGCCGTCGCGTTCCGGATGCAGTCGGGCACCGAGATACCGCGCAGGAAGTTGCCGCTGATCCGCAGGCCGGGATTCTGCCGTTCGATCTCCTCGGCTCTCTCCACGAAACGGCCGTGGCCGAGCTCGTACTGCGGGATCGCCCGCGGCCAGCGGCGCACGTGGTGGAAGACGGGCTCGCCGCTGAGACCGAGAGCGCGGCCGAGCTCGGCGCGCACGGTGGCGAGGATGGCGTCGTCGTCCCGCGCCGTGATCTCGGGATTTGTCCGGCCGCCGACGAAGGCGACCAGCGCGGCGTGTCCCTCCGGCGCCCGGCCCGGAAAGAGGGTGGAGGTGAACAGGCAGCCGAGGATGCTCAAGCCCTCCTTGCGCGGCGCCAGGAAGCCGAAGCCGTCCAGCAGATGCGCCACGTCGGTGCGGCGGACTCCCAGCGAGACCACCGCGACCGGCGCGTAGGGGATCTCGGCGAACAGGCGGCTGGCGCCGCCGGTCAGGTCGTCGAGGAGACGCGCCGCGACGTCGGCGGGCACGGCGATGACGATCCGCTCCGCCGTGAATGATCCGCTGCCGGTTTCGCTCTCCGTCTCGACGACGTAGCCGTCGCCGGCGCGCGTCACGCGGCGGCAGAAGACGCCTGTCCGCACATCTCCGATTTCCTGCGCGAGGCGGCGGGGGAGAGCGGCCAGCCCGTCGCGGAAGGTGATCATGCCGCCCGCCGGCGCAGGCCCTTTGCGCTTGGCGAGCGCGCCGCGGATCAGGCTCCCGTGGTCGCGCTCCAGGGCATGGATGCGCGCCACCGCCCAGCGCACCGACAGCCGCTCCGGATCGCCGGCATAGACGCCGGAGACGAACGGGCCGACCGCGTAGTCGAGAAACTCCGTCCACAGCCGGCGGCGGACGAAGTCGGCGATGGTCTCCTCCCGTCCGTCCGCCGGCCGCGCGATCCACGGCT
>DATARD010000281.1:0-6272 GCA_036264355.1 Thermoanaerobaculia bacterium | reverse complement strand
TGTTGAGCTTCGCGTCTTTCGCCTGCGTCTCCTGGATCTTCAGCTCCGCCTTGAGCAGCTCGGGCCGCGCCACCCGGGCGAGGTTGGTGCCCGCGGGCACCCGCTGGCCGACCTGCACCGGCAGCTCCTGGAGCACGCCCGAGATGCCGGCGCGGACCTTGAGCGACTCCACCTGGCGCTGCCGCAGGCCATAGAGGTTGCGGAGCTGCGCGACCTTGGCTTCCTGCGAGGCGAGCTGCGCCCGGTTGGAGCTCTCGGCCTGCACGTAGCGCTTCTGCTCGATCTCGCTCTGCGTGGTGAGCTTGGTGGACTCCAGACGCGAGAGCTTGACCTTCATCTCCGAGATCAGCTTGTCGGCGAACAGGTTCTCGTTCGCCTCGATCTGCAGCTTGGCCTGCGCGGCGGCCGACTCGGCCGCGGCCACCTGGGCCTGCTGGTTGAGCAGCGAGCTGGCGAGCGTGGCCTTCAGGTTCTCGAGATCGGCCTCGGCGCCGCGCAACTGTGACTCCGCGTCAAACGCGTTCTGCTCGATCTCGGGGCTGGTCATCTCGACCAGCACGGTGTCGGGCGTGACCGTCACGCCGGGCAGGGAAGGGATGCGCTCCACACGGCCTTCGAGCGGCGCTGAAATCGTGCGCACGTCCACCGGCACGAGCTGGCCTGGACCCCGCACCTCGCGCACCATCTCGCCGCGCTGCACTTTGCCGAAGAACAGAGAGGACGCATCGACGATAGGATCGGCGGGCTTCACCCGGGAGATCGCGATGGTGAACACCGTGACCACGATCGCGCCCGCGATCAAAAGAATCGTGCGCCGCATGCGGCGCTTTTCGGAATATCCGGCTCGGGGTTTGTCCATAGCATGTATGTCCTAGACAACCATCTTTGAGAGCACAGCGCGTGCCACCCCTCCCGATGGAGCGCAAGCCACTGAAAATGATCAACTTGATGACATTGCGCCGATAGTAAAAAAGACCTGGGCTGTCCGGTGGGGGGATTGCGGCGTCCCGAAAGCGGACAGTCCGCCCCGGGGCGTGCTAGCCTCGCCCGCGGCAGAGGAGGTGCGTATGAGCGCGGAGCAACATCGGAGCACCGCTCCCGGAGTCCTCGGGTTCGGCCTGATCACCGTCAGCGACACCCGCCGCTCCGAGGACGACGTGAGCGGCCGCTCGCTGGCCGCCCTCGCCCAGGTGGCGGGTCACCGCGTCGAGGGTCCGGTGGTGGTACCGGACGACGTGGCGGCGATCCGCAGCGCCGTCCGCCGCTTCCTGGCCATGCGCGGCGTCGACGTCGTGGTGCTCACCGGCGGCACCGGCTTCGCGCCGCGCGACGTCACCCTCGACGCCGTCGTCCCGCTGTTCGACACCCCGGTCGAAGGCTTCGGTGAATTGTTCCGCATGCTCTCCTGGCAGCAGGTCGGCGCCGCCGCGATGCTCAGCCGCGCCACCGCCGGCCTGATCGGCGATCGCGCCGTCTTCCTCCTCCCCGGCTCGCCGAAAGCCGTCTCGCTCGCCATGGAGAAGCTGATCCTCCCCGAAGCCGCCCACCTCCTCGGCCAGGCGCGCCGGGAATCCTGACCTTCTTCTAATAGCGCCGGCCGCGCAGCAGACGGAAGACCGCCAGGAGGACGATCGAGCCGAGCACGGCGATGATCAGGCTGCGCCAGTCGAGCCGGCCCGACAGCCCGCCGAAGCCGAGCGCGGTCGACAGGAAGCCGCCGAGCAACGCGCCGACGATGCCGATGATGATGGTGACCACACAGCCGCCCGGGTCGCGGCCCGGCATGATCCACTTGGCGATGGCCCCCGCCAGGAGCCCCAGAACGATCCACGCAATCAGTCCCATCTCGCGCCTCCTCCTTCGTGCCGGGCGAGCTGCGAGAGCCGTGCCAGATGGATAGAATGGCGGCACCATGTCCGCCGCTCCCGAACCGACCGCGCTCCCCCGCCTCTACCTCATCGACGGCTACTCGAACATCTTCCGCGCCTTCTACGCCATCCGCAACCTCTCCAACTCGCGGGGCGAGCCGACGAACGCCGTCTATGGCTTCGTCCAGATGATGCGCAAGCTGCTGCGCGAGGACAACCCCGAGCTGGTCGGCGTGGCGCTCGACGTCGGCAAGACGTTCCGCAGCGAGAAGTACGAAGCCTACAAGGCCAACCGCACGCCGATGCCCGAGGACCTGGCGAGCCAGATCCCCTACGTCCGCCGCGCCCTCGAGGCCTATCGCATCCCGGCCCTGGAGCTCAAAGGCTACGAGGCGGACGACGTCCTCGGCACCCTCGCCCGCCGCGCCGCCGACGCCGGCTATCAGGTGGTCATCGTCTCGGCGGACAAGGACCTCATGCAACTCGTCGCGCCCCGCGTCTCGCTCTACCACACCGGCCGCAACAAGCTCTACGGCCCGGCCGACGTGGAAGAGGACTTCGGCGTGCCGCCGTCGAAAGTCGCCGACGTCCTCGGCCTGATGGGCGACTCGATCGACAACATCCCCGGCGTCCCCGGCATCGGCGACAAAGGAGCCAAGAGCCTGATCAAGGAATACGGCTCGCTCGAAGAGCTGCTCGCCCGCGCTTCGGAAGTGAGCAAAAAGACCTACCGCGAGGGATTGCAACAGCACGCCGACCAGGCCCGGCTGTCGAAAGAGCTGTCGACCATCCACACCGATCTGGACATCCCGTTCGATCCCGAAGCGCTGCATCACGATCCGCCGGACCAGGACGCCCTGCGCGCCCTGTTCACCGAGCTGGAGTTCTTCTCCCTGGTAGAGGAGCTGAAAGCCACCGCCGCCGAGCAGGCCACCGCCGTCCCGCCCGCCCAGGAAGCGATGACCGCCGCCGACTGGGTCGAGGCGACGTCCGCCTATCTAGATAAGGAAGGGGCAGGCGAGCTCTACGCCGCCGTGCTCGGCGAGGAGCATCCGCTCGGGTTGGCGGTCGCTGGAGAGGCGGAGACGACACCGGTGGTCTACGCCGACTTCCGCCGCGAGGGGATGAAGGACGTCGTCCTGGCGAGCCTGGCGCGCTGGATCGAGTCGCCGAAGATCCGCGTCGCCGGGCACAATCTCAAAGAGGTCCTCCGCCTCTGCGACGCCGGAGCCCTCTGCCAGGCCGCCCTCTTCGACGCCATGCTCGTCTCCTACCTCCTGAAGCCGTCCGTCCACGGCCACTCCCTCGACGAGCTGGCGCTGGAACGCCTCGGCCGCAAGGCGATCACCGCCAAGGAGGCCGGCTGGGACAAGGGACAGGAGCCGCCGGTGGGCGACTCCCGCCTCGCCGCATACGCCGCCGAACGGGTCGCCTTCGCGCGCTCCATGTCCGCGGCCATGCGCAAGGAGCTGGCCGCCGCCGCCGGCGAGACCGGCCTCGCCGCCGTCTATGCCGAGATCGAGATTCCCCTCGTCCCCGTCCTGGTCGGCATGGAAGAGGAAGGGATCCGGCTCGACGTGGGCTTCCTCAAGGACATGTCCGCCGAGCTGGGCAAAGAGCTGGCGGAGCTGGAAGAGGCGATCTTCAAACAGGCCGGCGAGAAGTTCAACCTCGGCTCGCCGCAGCAGCTCGGCTTCATCCTCTTCGAGAAGATGCAGCTCCCGGTCCTCAAGAAGACCCAGAAGACCAAGAGCTATTCGACCAACGCCGAGACGCTCGAAGAGCTGGCCTCGCGCGGCTACGAGATCGCCACCCTCCTGCTGCGCTACCGCGAGCTGTCGAAGCTCAAATCGACCTACATCGACGCCCTGCCCGCGCTGGTCGGCCCGGACGGCCGTCTGCACACCCGCTTCAACCAGGCCGTCGCGGCCACCGGCCGGCTCTCCTCAGCCAATCCGAACCTGCAGAACATCCCCATCCGCACCGAAATGGGGCAACGCATCCGCAAAGCCTTCGTCGCCGGCCCGGGCAACCTCCTCGTCGTCGCCGACTACAGTCAGATCGAGCTGCGCATCCTCGCCCACATCGCCGACGAAAAAGCGCTCATCGAAGCCTTCACCAAAGGAGAGGACATCCACCGCGCCACCGCCGCGACCGTCTTCGGCATCGCCCCCGACCTGGTGACCGCCGAGCAGCGCCGCGCCGCCAAGACGATCAACTTCGGCATCGTCTACGGCATGAGCGCCTTCGGCCTCTCCCAGGCCCTCGGCATCTCCACCAAAGAAGCGGACAAGTTCATCACCGCCTATCTGGACCGCTATCCGGGAGTCCGCCGCTACGTCGAAGAGACCGAGAAGAGCGCCGAGAAAGAAGGCAAGGTCGCGACCCTCTCCGGCCGCGTCCGCTGGCTGCCGGACATCACCAGCAAGAACCGCATCCTCCGCGAAAGCGCCCGCCGCATGGCCATCAACGCCCGCATCCAAGGCACCGCCGCCGACCTCCTCAAGAAGGCCATGATCGCCATCGACCGCCGCCTCCGCACCGAGCACCCCGAAGCCCGCCTCCTCCTCACCGTCCACGACGAGCTCGTCGTCGAAGTCCCCGAGACCCAAGCCGAGCCGATCGCCAAGATCGTGAAGGAAGAGATGGAGGGCGTCGCCCAGCTCAAAGTGCCCCTGGTGGTCGACGCTGGGTGGGGGCCGAGTTGGTATGAGGCGAAGGCGTAGGGCAGGCGGCGGGGGCAGAGAGCCTGCCAAGACTGAGTGGTTATGCACTCCCCTCGGCCCCTCTGGACAGCCAATCCAAGAGCTTGATCGGCTTCCCCATCCTCCCCATCTCCCCATGGAATCGGTGTGTGCGTCCGCAAGCTGTCTGCGCTATAGTGGTGACAGCGAAATCGCTGGAAGAGAGGATGAACATGCTCCAGTGCCAAGGGATACTCTTCAGGAGTGCGGAAAGCCAATTCTCTCCGGTCGTAAGAGCCAATCTCCACAGGAGCCAGTCTGGACCTCGCCCGCGGCTTCGTTCAGCCCGTATCTACCTGAAACCCCATGCAGCCCGGCAAATGCCTAGGCCGCCCTGGGCCGGGGTTTACAAGGAGGACAGATGGCCGCTTGAAGGTCGCCTCCTCGGGCGGTAGGAGTGTTTTCTGCCTGTCGCTGCCAAGGCCCTGCCAGGGAGCTTACAATGCCTGTTAAGTTATGCATTTCGGTTGCAGTCTCGAAGCCGCAAAGACTCGAAGCCCTTCCGGGCGCGCTCGGAGCATCTCGGAGGATGGTCGAGTGGGCGAAGGCTGCTGGCTTCACGACGGAGTCCGTCACCGACGCGACCAACGGCACCCTCGTCACGGTGGCCAATCTGCGCGCTAGAATTATGCCGCTTCTCACGAACGTCGAAGATGTCATTGATCATTTTATATTCCACTTTGCTGGCCACGGTTTTGGGCGCGAAGCAGAGGATCAGTTCCTCCTTCTGTCACAGTGGCGAGAACGCCCGAACGAGGCGATCAGAATCAGTCGTTTCGTTCGGTTACTCCAGTTCTACCAACCCGCGCGTGTCTCTCTTTTTATTGATGCTTGCCGCGGGCCGTCGGACGCGGAAGTCGAAGGCAGCGGGGTTCTCGATCGTCCCGAAGAAGAGGCCGTGGAGTTTCTCGAAGATCGATTCCGCGCTTCCGTTGCGGGCAAACAAACTTATATGATCCGCGATAAGGCCAGCGGAGAGGCCTACTGCCTGTTCTCCTCGGTGCTCTTGAAGGTGCTCTCCGGGAAGTACCCTGAGGCAATCGATATGCGTGGAGCAGAGAAGGTCGTCACTTCCGCTAAAATTTATGGCGCCATGAAGAAGCACCTTCCAATAGAAGCGGCGCGCTATCATGTTGATCTCGAGCCTAGCCTTAAGCCATCCTTTGTCGCACCTAATGACGTTTACACGCACCTTCCGCTCGCTTTCGAACCACCGGACCTACCCATTCCCTCGTTCCGGCTGCCTTCTGATGAGACGCCGCCCCCCGTATTGGACCGAGAGTGGGAGACTTCTTATATTGCTCGCCAGAATGCTGACCATTTCAAGAAAGCCTATGCCTTAGAGCAACGGCCGACACACTTCGAAACAGGCGCGGGTCTGGCTGTGATCGGCGAAGATCGTGAAGCGCCCATAGTAGTGCCTATCGTGACGCCTCCCTCGCGGGTTGAATTCGACAACCACGTCGAGAACGGAACTTGGTGGCGATTGGCCGGTCCGCAGTTCACACTGACGGCACCCTCTAACGAGGCTCCGCCTCAGACCGACGAGGTGTAGCCCCCTCCTCCCCCTGTTCTTCGTTTCGAGGGGGCTCCGGTTGAGCGTGGGACCGAGATAGACTCGGTCCCGCTATAGGCCGCAAGCGGCTGGTGGTCCCGAGGG
>DATARD010000265.1:0-2857 GCA_036264355.1 Thermoanaerobaculia bacterium | reverse complement strand
CGGCGGCGACTTCCGGATCAACATCGCCCGCATCGGCGCGCAGACCGATCCCGCGATGGTCCTGGGCGCCGACGGCCACGGCGTGGCGGCCTGGGTCACTCCCGACGGCGACGGCAGCGGGATCGACTCCCGCGTGCTCGTATTGTCGAACTGAGGGCCTCACCGTGCGCTATAGTCGGAACATGGCTCACCCGGTCCGGAAGATCACGACCACGCGGCAGGTGATTCCCCTCCGCGCGCTTCCCGAGAAGGAGCCCGGCCTCACTGTGCTCCGCTGGATCAAACGTCCGGATGGAGAGCAGGAGCAGGTGGAGCTTCCCCTGACTCCGGAGCGCTTCCTGAACCCAAAAATCGGCGACCAGATGACCCAGGGGCAACGGCATTTTGAGACGGTGGCGGAGATCTACTCCCTTCTGAAGGACCACTTCCGTGCCGACCCCGGTGTCGTCGTGGTAGGGGACATGAAGCACTTCCTCGATCCCCGGCTACCAGCCCCCGGGCCGGACATTTCGGTCACCCGCGGCGTCCGGGTGAAGAACGACGCCCGCCGCTTCAGCTTCCGCGTCAAGAAAGAGGGCGTCCGCCCCTGCCTGATCATCGAAGTCGTCTCTCCTCTGGACCCGAAGCTCCGCCAGATCGACCTGCAGAAGAAGGTCGAGGTCTACCAGAGCGCGGGGATTGCAGAGTATGTGATCGTCGACTCGGTGCTGGCGGATCTGCGGTATCGGCTTCTGGGCTACCGGTTGGACGCCGCCGACTGCTATCAGCCGATCGAGCCCGATGCTGAGGGGCGGCTTCTCTCCGAGACTACCGGCCTTTGGTTCCAGGTCGCACCGGACGGCGATCGCGTCCTCGTCTTCGAGCACCCGTCCGGCAGGCGGTTGCTGAATTCAACCGAGCACGAGGAAGAAGCGAAGCGCGAGGCGGAGGCCCGGAAGATCGCTGAGGAGAAGGCTTCTCGCGAGGCCGAGGCTCGGACTGCCGCCGAGGCCGAGAACGTTCGCTTGCGAGCGGAGATCGAGCGCCTGCGCGGTGGCGCGTGAACCGGCGTGGGTGACTCCTGACGCGGCAGGAATGATTCCTGCCACGACGGGAACGAGAGGATACCGCAGGCGAAATCCCAAAGTAGTGGAGGGGCTTGCCCCCTCCTGTGTGGGCGGAGGATCGGAGGAGAAAACCGGACCTTTCCGCCCACCCAGGGCGGCCACGCAGGGTGCCTTCGGCATCCTGCGGACCGCCCCTACGAAAACGGCGGCACCCTCACCGTGACGCCCTTTCCGGCCCAAAGGAAATCCTCGACGCGAGTATCCGTGTGGATACAATGGCCTGGCTCGACAAGATCGACCTCCAGGAGCACCGCCCCGAGCACCGCCGCCGCCGCACCAGGCTCTCCCAGGGCGGAAGCGGCGTACCACGGCGCTTGACAGGCGGTTCCCATTCCCTGGAGAGGATGCCAAGCCTGTCCGAAGTGGTGGTTTGCTGCCCGCTACGGCAGTGTCGAGTTGTACAGCGAGCCCTGGTCGACCGGACCGCCGTGGCCCTGGTCATGGGGCACGCCGACCGTCACGGAGCCGGTGCAGCTCCCGCTGGCGCCGGTGGCGGTGAAGTTGATGTGGTAGACGCGGCCGTCGCCGGCGCCGTCCCGCTCAGAACGCACCGAGGGGTTTCCAGTACCGACGCCCGTGGCATCCGAAGCGCCGGAGGTCGGCTCGTCCTGGAAGATGCTGGTGACCGAGATCGTCACCGCGCCGGGAACCGGATTGACGATTCCCGAGATCTGGATGGGCACGAATTTGTGATTGGGCGGCCAGAGCCGGTTCGGGCTCGCCGTGGCGCTCGCGCAGCTCGGAGGGGGAAGGTCGTAACGCACCTGGGCGATAGCGAAGTCGCTGGTGCCGTTGATGACAATCTGATCGAACGGCAGGTCCTGGGTGGCGGCGGCGAACAGGCGGGAGCCGGCCTCTCCATTGACGGATAGGCTGATGGTCCCCACGACCGTCGGTCCGTTCAGGAAAACGAAATCCACGTCGAAGTTTTCGATCGAGAACGAGTCGGGCTCCAGCTCGAAGCCGAAGATCGTCACCGGGCGGCTCAAGCTCATGGTCAACGAGCTCGTCTGGTCCCACAGCACTGCCGGTGTCGCGCTCTCGGCATTCGGCGGCGAGGACCACGTGCCCCAGATATCCGGCACAGAGAGCTTCTGAAGAGGCGTATCGAAGCTCACCGTCAACGTTCCATCGGTGATGGAGCTCAGCGAAGTGAAGTCGGGCACGCTCGCCACATCGCGGCCAACGGCCAGCCTCGCGGGCCGCAATTCGCCGCCATCGACCTCTTCGAAGAGCAGAGCGCGCCGCGCGTGGCGCTGGCCGCCGATGGAAGCTTCGTGGTGGTCGCGAACACCTTCAACGGTGAGGGATCGTTCTATGACGTGATCGGCCGGCTGTTTGCCGCCGACGGCACCCCGGCCGGCGAGGCGTTCGATGTCAACGACGACCCGAATACCAAGGACACCACCCAGTTCGAGCCGGCGGTGGCCCGCACGGCGGACGGCCGCTTCATCGTCTCCTGGACCGATTACGGGAGCGATCCGGCCAACAACCCGCCACTCAACCAGGACCGCACCGGCATCCGCGCCCGGCGTTTCGCCGCGGACGGCACTCCGGCAGGGCCGGAATTCCAGGTCAACGTCTTTACGGCCGGCATCCAGCAGCGCTCCGCGGTGGCGGTCACGGCGGGCGGCTCGTTCCTGATCACCTGGCAGAGCGGCGCCGACCAGGACGGCGACAAGGACGGCATCTTCGCCCGTGCCTTCGCGCCGAACGGCACGCCCCGCGGCGGCGACTTCCGGATCAACATC
>DATARD010000242.1:0-32528 GCA_036264355.1 Thermoanaerobaculia bacterium | reverse complement strand
CTCTCGAAATTGGGGATACTTCAGGGGGAACGCTGGCTGCCAGGAAGGAGACTAAATGACCGCAAAGCCCTGTGAATGCTCAGTTCTGAGCACTTCGTAGCGAAACGCCTTCCGCGAACCTCTTAAAAGACGGAAAACGGGCCGCCGATCTCACACATTTTTTTGAACTCGTCCGCAATCAGCGGGGGCAGGGGAGGGGTTGTGTATACTAGGCCACTCGGAAATTGGCGATGATGCTCTCCGCACGCCACACGCTGCTCCCAACCCCCAGGAGCCTGCCGATGCCCTCATCGATCCGTCCGCCTCGTGTTGCCGTCACCGTGTTTGCTCTATCCCTGGTCTTGACGGCCGGCTGCAGCCACTACCGCCGCCCCGACCAGCCGGCGAGCCAGCTCTCCTTCGGGGTCGACATGGCCAAGCACGGCCTGTGGAGCGAGGCGCTGTTCCGCTTCCACGAGGCCGAGAGCCTCGATCCGAACAACCCGCGCATCCAGAACGACCTGGCGGTGGCCTACGAAGCCGCGGGCGACTACGATCGCGCCCTGGAGTCCTATAAGAAGGGACTGAAGCTCGACCCGAACAACCGGGAGCTGCGCGCCAACTACGCCCGCTTCGTCGAGTTCTACCAGGGCTTCAAGGCGACCGACAAGGAAAAGGGCAAGCCGCCGCTGCTGCCGCCCCCGGCGGAGGGCCATCGCCCGCCGCAGGCGACCCCGCCGCCGTCCGGACCGCCGGTCGGCATGCCCGAGCCGGCCGCCCCCGGCGCGCCGCCGCCGCCGCCGCCCGTCTGAGCCACGTGTGAAGGAAAGGTGAAGGAGGTATCGATGAGACTGAGCCGCACCTGGACGATCGCGACCCTTCTGACCCTGGCCGTGGCCGGGCTGTCCGCCCCCGCCCGCGCCGCCGGAGTCGAGGTCCATCTCAAATTGCCGCAGCGCGCCCGCCTCAACCTGCAAGGGCGGAGCTCCCTCGCCGTCGCTCCCTTCGTCGTGGTCAGCAAGGAGGGGGAGGAGCAGCGGGCGCAGCGTCGCGACATCGACGTCCAGAAGGAGTTCGCCCGCTATCTGCTGAAGGTCCTGCGCCGCGAGACGAAGCTCAAGGTCATCGAGCCCGGGCCGATCGACTTCCCGGTCTACGACCTGGCGCAGCTCGCCAAGCAGAAGGACTTCTGGCGCGCCCTGGGCGAACGGACCCAGGCCGACATGATCCTCTCCGGCGGCCTCGACTTCGACGTCCAGGACCGCACCGGCTACCGCACCGAGGAGTACGTGTCGCCGTTCAACGGCCGCACCTACTACCGCCAGGTGCTGCAGGAACAGACCGGATTCCAGTACGACATTCTGATGCAGGTCTATGATGGGAAGACCGGAGATTTGTTGTATCAGGACAACTTCAAGGACTTCCAAAACTTTGAGGGCGAGAGCGCGGACCCCCTGGCCGGCATGTTCGGGAACCTGATGTCCCTGGAGGACAAGATCCTGAACGTGTTCACCCAGAAAGAGGTCGAGGCCACGCGCATTCTTTTCACTCAATAGGCCCTAAAGGAGATCTCGTTGAGCCGTCCATCGATGCGTCCGCTGATTCTCGCCCTGATTTTCGGGGCATCGTGCGTCGCGCTCCGCCCGGCCGCGGCTCAAATCGAGCCGCAGTGGGAAGGCCAGGGGTTCGGCAAGAACAAGGTCCAGTACCGCGACTTCAAGTGGGACATCTACCACTCCCCCCACTTCAACGTCTACTCCTACAAAGGCGAGGAGCAGCTCCTCCAGAAGGTGGTCTCCTACGCCGAGAGCGCCTACGACGACATCTCGCGGGATCTCAACTTCCAGATCAAGGATCCCATCCCGCTGCTCTACTACGCCACCCACTCGGCGTTCGAGCAGAACAACGTCATCCTGAACTTCATCCCCGAAGGCGTCGGCGCCTTCGCCAGCCCGGCGCGGTTCCGCATGGTGATGCCGGTCGACGTGCCGGACGCGATGCTGATGAAGCTCATACGCCACGAGCTGACCCACATCTTCCAGTACCACATGCTGTTCCAGGGCAGCCTCGCGAAGGCCATCGCCAGCTCGCCGCCCACCTGGTTCATGGAAGGCATGGCGAGCTACGTCGCCAAGGACGAGAGCGCGCGCGACAAGATGTTCCTGCGCGACGCCGTGGTCAACGACCAGGTCCCGTCGATCCGGCAGGACTTCGGCGGCTTCTTCGCCTACCGCTACGGCCATGCGCTGTTCGACTTCGTGGAGGAGCGCTGGGGCAAGGAAGGGTTCCTCGACTTCCTCTATGAGATCCGCAACACCATCGGCGCCCGGGTCGACCGGGCGGCGCAGCGCGCCTTCCACCTCGACGCCGAGGATTTCGACGCCGAGTTCCGCCGCTGGCTGCGCAAGCGCTACCTGCCGGAGCTGGTGGCGACCGGCGAGCCGGGAGACTTCGGCCGCCGTTTCCGGGTCGAGGAGCAGGAGACGAACGCCTGGGTGACCTCCCCGGCGGCGTCCCCCTCGGGCGACCTGGTCGCCGCGCTCTCCAGCTACCGCGGCGACATCGACGTCGTCCTCTTCGACGCCAAGAAGCGGCGCCTGCTGCGCGGCCTCACCAAGGGCTTCACCCACGACTACCAGTACCTGGTGGGCCAGGAGCTCGCCCTCGGCCGCACCTACGGCCGCGACCTCTCCTTCTCGCCGGACGGCAACACCATCGCCATCTTCGCCAAGCGCGAGCGGTCACGGAGCCTGGTCCTGATCGACGTCCTGAACGGCGGCGTCAAGCGGATCATCGACATGGGCACCGTCGAGCAGCCGTACGCGCCGTCGTGGAGCCCGGACGGCAAGACGATCGCCTTCTCGGGCAACGAGAAGGGGAAGTTCGACATCTTCCTGCTCGACGTCGAGACCGCCAAGCTCCGCCACTTCACCGACGACGACATCTACGACGGCGCGCCGGTGTTCACGCCGGACGGCAAGTCCATCGTCTACGTCTCGGTGGTGGGCAACGGCTTCGCGAAGATCTTCCGCAGCCCGCTCGACAACCCGGGGCAGCGGTTCCAGATCACCTCCGGCGACTCGAACGAGAACGATCCGCTGCTGTCGCCCGACGGCAAGCGGCTCTACTTCACCTCGGACCGGGGCGAGGGGCGCGAGAACATCTTCGGCCTCGATCTGGCGACCGGCCAGATCCGCCAGTACACCAACGTCGTCACCGGCGCCTTCATGCCCACCCTGCTCGAGGACACGACGACGGACAAGAAAGAGCGCCTGGTCTTCACCGGCTACTGGAAGAGCCGGATGGACCTCTACGTCTCCGACGTGGACCAGCCGGTCAAGGAGCCGGTGGCTTCGCAGATCCCCACCGAGCCGGCGGTGGCCAAGGACATCCCGCACTTCGAGCCGGACATCCAGGTCACCCTCGACGACGCCAACAAGGAGAAGTACAGCGGCCGCAAGTTCTTCCTCGAGGACGCCCAGACCTACATCGGCGTCGACAGCAACCAGACCTACCTGGGCCGCATCCTGTTCACCTTCTCCGACTATCTCGGCGACCGCCGCATCCTCGCCGACCTCTCCTCGGTGGAGAGCTTCTCGAACTTCAACGTCTCCTACGTCGACCTCAGCCATCGGTTGCAGTGGTCGACGACCCTGTTCGACAGCCGCAGCTACTTCATCGGCCAGGACTCCGTCACCGGCCGCATCATCCAGGGCAAGACCGCGTCGCGGGAGACCGGCGCCCTCGGCTCCCTGATCTACCCGTTCTCGTTCTACAACCGGGCGGAGATCGGCACCGGCTACATCTGGCGCGACTATTTCGACCAGCGCTTTGCGCCGGCCGGTAACGGCACTTTCTTCCCCATCCTGGTCGAGATCAAGGACAACTATCCGGTCATCACCGCCGCCCTCGCCGGCGACACCTCGCTCCAGGCCAACTGGGGGCCGGTCGCCGGCCATCGCTGGCGCGTCGACGAGACCTGGGCGCCGGACCTGCACAACAGCGGCACCCTGCTGACCAGCACGGTGGTCGACGCCCGGCAGTACGTGCCGGTGACGCTGCGCAGCAACCTGGCGTTCCGCGCCTGGGGTGCGATCAGCAACGGCAACGCGCCGAACCTCATCTACTTCGGCGGCCTCGACACCGTCCGCGGCACCGACTTCCGCACCCTGGTGGGCGACCGCGGCTTCTTCGCCAACGTCGAGTACCGCTTCCCGCTGATCGACGTCATCGCGACGCCGGTGCTGGCGTTCCGCGGCGTGCGCGGCAACGTCTTCTTCGACATCGGCGGCGCCTGGCTGCACAAGTTCCAGTCCTTCCAGCTCTACAACTCCGACGAGGGGCGGCTCAAGAATTCCATCGCCTCCTACGGCTGGGGCTTCACCGTCCGCTTCATCGGGCTGGATTTGAACTGGGACTTCGCGAAGGAGACCGACTTCAAGACCACGGGAACCTTCCGCACCGCGTTCTGGATCGGCTCCCGGTTCTGAGCCCGGTTCGACCGGGAACGACCAGCAACATGGTGGGCCTACCGCACGGAAGGCCCACCATGTTATACAATCCCCTCAATATATGCGGATCCAGGTCCTAGGGGGCTACGGCGGCGAAAGCCTGGAGTGCAGGATGACGTGCCTGCTGATCAACGGCACGATCGCGCTCGACGCCGGCTCCCTCTCGCAGGCCCTCTCGATCGAGAACCAGGTGGCGGTGCGTTCGATCCTCCTCACGCACTCCCACATGGACCACACCAACTCGCTGCCGTTCTTCATCGAGAACGTCTACGGCAAGGGCGACAAGGCGATCGACATCCACGCCTCGTCGCCGACGGTGTACGCCATCCGCAAGCACCTGTTCAATAACGACACCTGGCCCGATTTCACCCGCCTGCCCAACCATCTGCTGCCGGCGATGCGCTTCCAGGAGTTCCTGAGCGAGGAGCCGGTGGTGATCGACGGCGTCTCCTTCACGCCGATCCCGGTCGACCACCTGGTGCCCACCCATGGCTTCCTCATCGAGCAGGACGGTGTCGCGGTCCTCTGGTCGAGCGACACCGGGCCGACGCAGCGCTTCTGGGAGATCGCCAACCGCACGCCCAACCTGAAGGCGGTATGCATCGATACCAGCTTCGACAACGCGCTCCAGCACGTCGCCGATGTCTCGCTCCACCTGACGCCGCGCACCCTGGAGTCCGAGCTGCGCAAGCTGGAGAAGCGGCTCCCGGTCCTCATCCACCATCTGAAGCCGCCGTGCGTGGCGAAGATCAAGGAAGAGGTCAAGCAGCTCAACAATCCGGATCTGGAGTTTCTGGAGCAGGGGAAGGAGTACAAGTTCTAGCACCTGCTCCCGACCCCCCTACCAGGTCTTGTGGCATCCGGTTTTATGATACCTTTCCCTAGCGGTGTTTCCCCGGTTCAAACGTTCCCCCCGCTCTTCAGGGCCGGAGAGCGCCTGGATGCAGGGAGCGCTCGACTTCGACGGGGCCCTCACCCCCGGCCCCTCTCCCACCCCCTCCCTTCCGCCGGGAGAGGGGAGACCTGAAAACGCTTCTGTAGCCAGTGCTCCCCCAAGGGCTGCCGGCCCGCCGCTCCGCGTCGGCATCCTGGGCTCGGGGAGCGGCGGCAACGCGGTGGTGATCGAGTGCGGGCGGGACCGCATCCTGATCGACGCCGGGTTTTCCTGCAAAGAGATCGGCAAGCGGATGGCGACCCTCGGCGCCGATCCGAAGACCATCTCCGCGCTCCTCCTGACCCACGAGCACCAGGACCACTGCAAGGGGGCGGACCACTTCGCCAAGAAATACAAGATCCCGGTGCTCGCCACCGCCGGCACGCTTGAAGGCGCGCGGCTGGGGGAAGAACGCGTCCGGGCCGCCGTGTTGATCCGGTCGGGAGAGCCCGTCGAGGTGGCCGGGTTCCGCATCGAGCCGTTCAATCTGCCGCACGACGCCAGAGAGCCGGTGGGCTTCGTGATCGAGGACCGGCACGGCCGGCGGTGCGGCCTGGTCGCCGATCTCGGGTGCCGCACCAGTCTCGCCTGGGGCCGTCTGCGCGATCTCGACGTCCTGATGATCGAGACCAACCACGACCTCGACATGCTGCGCAACGGGCCGTATCCTTGGAGCTTGAAGCAGCGGGTGGCCGGACGCCACGGCCACCTGTCGAACCGGGAGGCCGCGGAAGGTCTTCCCGAGCTGCTCGGCGACCGGCTGCGCTGGGTCGCGCTCTACCACCTCTCCCGGACCAACAACCTGCCCGCCCTCGCCGCCGCGGCGATCGGCGAGGCGCTCGACCGGGAGGGGTGCCCGGCGCAGATGGTGGTGACCCATCAGCACTACACGACCCCCTGGCTGGAGGTACCGTAAGTGAAGGCACGAGTGACCGTCTATCCGCGCCGCGAGATCCTCGACCCGCAGGGCAAGGCGATCCGCGACGCTCTCTCCCGCGTCGGTTTCCCCGGCGTCGAGGACGTGCGCGCCGGCAAGAGCTTCGAGATCCAGCTCTCGACCGGCGACCCGGCCGCCGCCGACCGCGAGCTCAAAGAGATGTGCGAGAAGCTGCTCGCCAACACCGTCGTCGAGGACTACTCGGTGGAGATCCTCGCCGGAGACCGGCCGTGAAGTGCGGCGTCGTCGTCTTCCCGGGCAGCAACTGCGACCACGACGTCTACCACGTCCTCAAGCACGTGCTGGAGCAGGACACCACCTTTCTCTGGCATCAGGACGAGTCGCTCCAGGGCTGTGAGCTGATCGTCCTCCCCGGCGGTTTCTCCTACGGCGACTACCTGCGCGCCGGCGCGCTCGCGGCCCTCTCGCCGGTGATGGCGGCGGTCAAGCGGCACGCCGAGGCCGGCGGCCTGGTGCTCGGCATCTGCAACGGCTTCCAGGTGCTCCTCGAAGCCGGTCTGCTGCCGGGAGCGATGCGGCGCAACGCCAATCTCCGTTTCCAGTGCAAGGACGTCTTCCTGAAGACCGAACAGACCGGCCTGCCGTTCACCCGCAAGCTGCGGGAAGGACAGGTGCTGCGCCTGCCGATCGCCCACGCGGAAGGGAACTATGAGGACTTTCCGGAGGCGCTCGACCGCCTGGAGGCGGAGCGCCGGGTGGTCTTCCGCTACTGCACGGAAGACGGCGAGATCACCGCCGCCGCGAATCCGAACGGCGCGGCGCGCAACATCGCGGGGATCTGCAACGCGGCGGGGAACGTCCTCGGCCTGATGCCCCACCCGGAGCGCTGCTCGGAGAGCGTGCTCGGCAACACCGACGGGCTGGCGCTCCTCGCGGGAGCCGTCGAGGTGGGCCGCGGCGTGCTCGCTGCGGCGGGAGAGCGGCGATGAGCGTGGACGTGGGACTCCAGATCACGCCGGATATCCTCAAGCGGCACGGCATGACCGGCGAGGAATTCGAACGGCTGCAGAAGATCCTCGGCCGCGATCCGAGCTGGACCGAGCTCGGCATCACCTCCGCCCTGTGGTCCGAGCACTGCTCCTACAAATCTTCCAAGATCTACCTGCGCGAGTTTCCCACCGAAGGGCCGCACGTCGTCCAGGGACCCGGCGAGAACGCCGGCATCGTCGACATCGGCCACGGCTGGGTGGCGGCGTTCAAGATGGAGTCGCACAACCATCCGAGCTTCATCGAGCCGTACCAGGGCTCGATGACCGGCGTCGGCGGCATCCTGCGCGACATCTTCACCATGGGCGCGCGCCCGATCGCCTGCATGGACTCGCTGCGCTTCGGCGAGATCGACGCGCCGCGCATGCGCTTCCTGATCGACGGCGTGGTGCGCGGCATCGGCGACTATGGCAACTGCGTCGGCATCCCCACCGTCGGCGGCGAGACCGGCTTCCACCGCTGCTACAACGGCAACATCCTGGTCAACGCGTTCGCGCTCGGCATCGCCCGCCGCGATCGGATCTTCCACGCCCGCGCGAGCGGCGCCGGCAACCCGGTGCTCTACGCCGGCAGCCGCACCGGGCGCGACGGCATCCACGGCGCCACCATGGCGTCCGAGTCGTTCGACGCCGGCAGCGCCAAGAAGCGGCCGACCGTCCAGGTGGGCGATCCGTTCACCGAGAAGATCCTCCTCGAAGCCTGCCTGGAGGCGATGCGCACCGGCGCCATCGTGGCGATCCAGGACATGGGCGCCGCCGGTCTCACCAGCTCCAGCTTCGAGATGGCCGGCCGCGGCGGCACCGGCCTGCGCCTCGACCTCGACCAGGTGCCGCTCCGCGAGCCCGGGCTCACCCCCTACGAGATGATGCTCTCCGAGTCGCAGGAGCGCATGGTGCTGGTGGCCAAGAAGGGTCGCGAGGAGGAGCTGATCAAGGTCTTCCGCCGCTGGGGGCTGGAAGTCGCGCCGATCGGCGAGATCACCGACACCGGCCGCGCCGTGCTCACCTGGCACGGCGACACCGTGGCGGACATCCCCATCCGGCCGCTCACCGAGGAGGCGCCCGTCTACCATCGGCCGGTCGCCGAGCCGGCCGATCTCGCGGCGCGCTGGGAAGCCCCCGAGGTGCCGCAGCCGTCCGATCCGTGCGGCACGCTCGAAAAGCTTCTGGGGACTCCCGAATTCGCCAGCAAGTCGTGGATCTGGACGCAGTACGACTACTCCGTGCGCACCAACACCGTGCAAGGGCCGGGCGGCGACGCCGCGGTGCTCCTGCTCAAGGGGACGCCGGCCGGCATCGCGATGACCTCGGACGTCAATCCGGTCTACTGCTATCTCGATCCGCGGCGTGGCGGCATGCAGGCGGTGGCCGAGGCGGTGCGCAACCTCGCCTGCGCCGGCGCCGAGCCGGTGGGGCTCACCGACTGCCTCAACTTCGGCAATCCGGAGAATCCGGAGATCTCCTGGCAGTTCCGCGAGGTCGTCCGCGGCATGTCCGAAGCCTGCACGGCCCTCGGCGTGCCGGTCATCTCGGGGAACGTCTCCTTCTACAACGAGACCGAGGGGCAGTCGATCTACCCGACGCCGACCGTCGGCATGGTGGGCGTCGTCCCCGACGTGTCGCACCTGCCTGCTCCGAGCTTCCTTCGCTCCGGCGACCGCATCGTTCTCCTCGGCACCCTCGGACATCGCGGCTCGGACTTCGGCGGCGCCGCCTACCTGCGGCTGCTGCACGGCATCGAGCAAGGGCGTCCGCCGGCGGTCGACCTCGACGCCGAGCTGCGCCTCGCCCGCCTGCTGCGCGGGCTGATCGCGAAAAGCCTGGTGCGCACCGCGCACGACCTCTCCGAAGGCGGCTTCCTGATGGCCCTCGCCGAATGCTGTCTCGGACCCAATGACCGGACGATCATGGGAGCCACCGTGACGGCGCCCTATGAAGGGGCCGATCTCTTTTCCGAGACCCAGGCGCGGGCGCTCGTCGCCTGTGCGCCGATCGTGGTGGACCGCGTGCTGGCCGCCGCCGAAGAGGCAGGCGTGCCGGCGGTGGATCTGGGGGAGACCGGCGGCGGCGAGCTGGTCGTCCGCTCCGGCAGCGACATCCTGCGGGCGCCGGTCTCCACGCTGCACGAGATCTGGTCGACGGCGCTGCCCAAGGCCCTGGGACTCTAAACACTCGGACAATCGCCATGTGTGGAATTTTCGGCATCGACGGCTGTGACGACGCGGCCAACCTGACCTATCTGGGTCTCTACGCCTTGCAGCACCGCGGCCAGGAGAGCACGGGCATCGTCTCCTGGGACGGCCGCCAGATCCACCTCGTGCGCGAGATGGGGCACGTCGCGGACGTCTTCAAGCCGCCCATCCTCGCCAAGCTGCCCGGCGCGCGGGCGCTCGGCCATACCCGCTACTCGACCGCCGGCTCCAGCGTGATCGCCAACGCGCAGCCCATCGTGGTCAAGACCTCCATGGGATCGCTGGGCATCGTCCACAACGGCAACCTGACGAACCCGAACGAGATCCGCGACCGCCTGGAAGCCGAGGGCTCGATCTTCCAGACCACCAGCGACACCGAGGTCATCCTCCACCTGATGGCCCGCGCGCCGCGCATGGACGTCGTCGAGTCGTTCATGCTGGCCCTGGAGCAGGTGCGCGGCGCCTACTCGCTGCTCCTCATCACCGAGAGCTGCCTGATCGCCGCGCGCGATCCCAACGGCTTCCGCCCGCTCCTCCTCGGAGACCGCCAGGGCATTCCCTGCTTCGCCTCCGAGAGCTGCGCCTTCGACCTCCTTGATGCCCGGCTGGTCCGCGAGCTGGAGCCCGGCGAAGTGGTCGTCGCGCGCGGCGGCAAAGGCGGAAAAGTTGAGAGCTATCACCTGGCGCAGCGTCCGGAGCCGACGCGCTGCATCTTCGAGCACGTCTACTTCGCAAGGCCCGACAGCCGCCTCTTCGGCGACTCTGTGGCGCAGTCCCGTCTCAAAATGGGAGCCCGCCTGGCGCGCGAGGCGCCGGCGCCGGCGGACATCGTGGTGCCGGTGCCCGACAGCGGCCTCTACGCCGCCATGGGCTACAGCCGCGAGTCCGGCCTGCCGCTCGAATTCGGCCTCACCCGCAACCACTACGTCGGCCGCACCTTCATCGAGCCCAAGCAGTCGATCCGCCACTTCGGGGTGAAGATCAAGCTCAACCCCGTCCGCGAGTTGCTGGCCGGCAAGCGCGTCGTGCTGGTCGACGACTCGATCGTGCGCGGCACCACCTCGCGCAAGATCGTCAGCATGGTGCGCGACGCCGGAGCCGCCGAGATCCACGTCCGCATCTCCGCCCCGCCCACCCAATGGCCCTGCCACTACGGCATCGACACCCCGACGCGCGAAGAGCTCATCGCCGCGCACCACAGCGTCGAAGAGATCCGCCGCTTCATCGAAGCCGACAGCCTCGCCTACCTCTCCCTCGAAGGCCTCCTCGCCTCCGTCAGCGGCCCCGCCGACAGCTACTGCACCGCCTGCTGGACCGGCGACTACCGGGTGCCGCTGACGCCACGGGACCGGCGGCAGGCGGAGCTGTTTCCGATTCGGATGGAGGAGTAGGAGCCGGATCAGGGGCGAAGTGTCGTAGAATGGCGATTATGGGCGCGCTTGATCGCCAGTTGTCGAGCCAGGAAGCTGCCGAGATCGTGGAGAGGCAGATTCGATCGTTCCTGATGGAAGGGCGGATTCTGGATGCTCAGGACCTGCTCGCGGCTGTCGGGCCTGATGTTCCGATCCATCCAAAGCTCCGCGAGGTGCTCTCTCCTCCCAAGGTCAGGGTTCTTCATGAAACGGGGACCAGCCTGCAAGCCAACCTTGAGTGGCTGCGAGCGAACGGATCTCGGTTCACGAGATTGTGGGTTGCCATCGGGGGAGGAAACCTCATTGCGTGCGCTCCCTCTCTGCGAGAGCTCAGGAAACTCCTCAAAGCTTTTCCTGAAGTGACCAACCTGCTGCTCCACCGCATCGACTGAAGACAGGGTCCCGCCAGCGAAACTTAGCCCATGGCCCCCAGCGATCGCCGAGGCCCCAATCGCAGTGCGGAATTTCGCTGGCTCGAAGCGAACAGTGCCAGGTACCGTGGCCAATGGGTGGCCCTCCTCGGCGAGGAGCTGCTGGTCTCCGCAGGCTCCCTGAAGGAGCTTCTCGGCCATCTCCAAGAGCACCCGCCTTCAGGCAAGCCGTTGATCCACCACCTCGATTAGCCGATCTTCTGACTGAGCGACCGGATGACATTCGCCTTCGCTCCCCGGCCTCCGCGCCCCGGGTTGAAACCCGAGGCTACGTTCCTGCGCCCACAAGGGGCGCTGCCCCTACGCCCCCGACGGGCGGGTGGCGGAAATGCCCCGGAGGGGCATAGGCGCATAGCCCAGGGTTTTAACCCTGGGTAGGGGATCGCGGTACAATCGGAAGCGCGAAACCACCGCGCCCCGTCATGCCCGACCTCCGCCTCCTCTTCGCTCCAGCCACTCCCGCGGAAGCCACGGCAGCCAACAGCTACCGCGCCCAACTCGCCGATGCCCGAGGCCGCAGGCTTGGCGTCGAGGTCCCATTCACTCCTTTTCTCACCGAGGACGACTACGAGGACCTGCGCTGGTATCTGGAGGACTACATGGACCTGCCCGACGGCGGGGCGGTCCTGCGGGCGCAGCGGATCGAGCGGAATCTTGGAGACTGGGGCGGCCGGCTCTACGCGGCTCTGTTCACGGCGCCGGACAACCGCGAGTTTCTGCGCGAGCTTCTCGAAGGCCCCGCGCCGCGGCGGCTGACCGTCGCCACCCGGGACCCGGCGCTGCTGCGGTTGCCGTGGGAGCTGATGGCCGATGCGGCGGGGAGCCTCGCGCAGCGGTTGTCGGTGCGCCGGCAGTTGGAGACGACTGAGACATCGGAAGAAGCCACAGCCGCTCGACCGGCGCGGCTTCCGTTGCGCATCCTCTATATCGTCAGCCGGCCGGCCGATGCGGGGTTCATCGATCCGCGGCTCACCACGAAGGCACTGTTCGATGCCCTCGATCCGCTCGGTGCCCATGTGCGGGTGGACTTCTGCCGGCCGCCCACCCTGGCGCGCATGGAGGAGATGCTGCGCGACGGGCAGCGGGCCGGCGATCCGTATGGTCTCGTGCACTTCGACGGCCATGGCACCTTCCTGCCGCAGGCGCAGATCGGCGCGCTGTGTTTCGAAAAGCCCGGTGATGGATTCGGGGGCTCCGGCGCGTCGGCGACCGATCTCGTGCCGGCCGACCGTCTCGGCGATCTGCTGGTGAGCTATGCCATCCCGTTCGTCGTGCTCGAAGCATGCCGCAGCGCCACGGTGGGCAAGACGGCCGTCTTCCGCTCCGTCGCGCCGCGCCTGATCCAGGCGGGGGTGGGGAGCGTGCTCTCCATGGGCCATGCCGTCCACGTCGAGGCCGCGCGGCTGCTGCTCGACCGCTTCTATCGCGAGCTGGTCCGCGGCACCACCATCGGCCAGGCCGTGGCCGAGGCGCGCAAGGCGCTGCTCTCCACCCCGGGCCGCTGGATCGAATCCGGCCCCGGCGGGCGCACCATCGAGCTGACCGACTGGTTTCTGCCGCACCTCTACCAGCGCGCGGCGGATGACGTGCTCGTTCCTCCCGATGCGATCGGGAAGGAGCCGGTGCGGCAGTTCAATGTCTTCTTGAGCCACCAGCACAACGACGCGGCCCGCGTCGAGGCACTGGCCCGCCGGCTCACGGAAAAGCACGGCCTGCGCGTGTGGCTGGACGCCTGGGAGTGCGTCCCGGGCAAGTTGGAGCCGCAGTGCGAGACGGGCATCCGGAACAGCCGCTTCACCGTCGTCGTCGGCTCCCAGACGGCGCTCCGGTCGAAGTGGGTGCAGTGGGAGATCGACAAGCACGCCGCGCTCAACCCCGAAGAAGACCGGCTCGTCCCGGTCAAATTCGAGAAGCTCGATCTTCCTCCCGCATTGGATGCCCTGCTCTGGGTGGACTTCATCGATCCGGCCCGCGATGCCGACGCCACCGCGCACCTCGCGCGGCTCCTCCGCAGCGCCGACGCCGAGGACGCCCGCCGCCGGCGGGGCTTCCGCAGTCCGGCCGGCCGTGGGGAGCCCAGCCCTTTTCCGCCGTCGCCGCAATACGGTTTCCAGGGCCGGGCGCGGGAGCTGTACGAGCTGGAGCGCCTGTTTCGCTCCCAGCGCGGCATCGTGCTGCACGCCATGGGCGGCATGGGCAAGACCGCGCTCGCCACCGAGGCCGCGCAGTGGTGGACGCGTAGCGGCTTGTTCCGCGACGGCGCGTGCTTTCTGAGCTTCGAACGTTCCATGACCGCCGACCGCGCGGTGCAGGTGCTCGGCACCTATCTCGCGGGTCCGAAGTTCGAGCAGCTCCCCGCCATCGAACAGCGCCGCCGCGCCATCGAGCTGTTCGGGCAGAAGGACGTGCTGCTGGTCTGGGACAACTACGAGAGCGTCCTGCCGCAATGGAATGTTGGAGTCGAGGGCGCCGCCGTCCACGGCAGCCCCTACACCGACGACGAGCGCCACCGCCTCGCCGAGCTGTTCCGCGATCTCACCGCCGGCTCAGGGAAAGGTTGCCTGCTCGTCACCTGCCGGCCCGGAGACACCGGTCTGCCGGGCGCGCAGCGGTACGAGCTGGAAGGCCTGGCCCGTGCCGACAGCCTATGGCTGCTCGCGAGCATCCTGCGGCGTTACGGCCTCACCCTCGCCGATCCCCGGCTGCGTCGGGAGCAGCTCGATCCGCTGCTGCGCGATCTGGCCGATCACCCGCTCTCGCTGGAGCTCGTCGGCCCCCATCTGCGCACCTTGACGCCCGAGGAGATCCGCGCGGACTTCGGCAAGCTCCTCGCTAAATTCCAGCAGGAGGCCGCCGAGGAGAGGAACCAATCCCTCCTCGTCTCCCTGGAATTCTCCCGCCGCCACCTGAGCCCCGCCGCCCGCGAGGCCCTGCCCTGGCTCGGCCTCTTCAGTGGCGGAGTGTTCGAGGACCTTCTGCTCGACGTAAGCCAGATCGCTCCGGAAGCCTGGGAACCCATCCGGCGAGAGCTCGAAGGCATCGCCCTCCTGCGCACGGAAGCCGATCTCCAGATCGGCAAACGTCCCTTCCTGCGCTTCCACCCCACCCTCGCGGCCGCCGTCGCCGATCCCACCCTCGCGCAGAACCCGGAGATCCGGCAGCGCTTCTTCGGCGTCTACCTCGCCCTCAGGCAGGCGCTGCACAAGGCGCTGACGGGCTCGCAATCGCGCGCCGCGCTGGAAGTCCTGAACCGCGAGGAGGCGAACTACCGCACCGCCGTCCAGTGGGCCGTGGCCGATCAGCAGCTCCCCGCCGTCGCGGCGCTGGGCGACACGTTCTCCCTCTATCTTCAAAGGTCTGGCCGCCTCCGCGAACGCGACGCCTGGGTGCAGTGGCTGAAGCACGCGGTGGGCCAACAGGGCTTCACGAAAGAAGCCGCCAACTACGAGCGGGAGCACGCCTGGACGCGATTCACCCAGGGCGATCCGCAGGGCGCGGTGGATCAGCTCCAGACCCTCATCGAGCGCCTCCGCCAGACCACCGAGTTTGATCCCGCGTTTCAGTTGGCGCTGGCGGTCGGCGACTTGGGCAAGGTGCTGGACAACGCAGGCGCCTCCGCGCAAGCCATTCCCATCCTGCAGGAAGCCGTCGGCCACTGGGAGGCGTTGGTGGAGAAAGCAGGAGGCCGGCCCTGGGAAGAGCTTCTCGCCTCGCCCGACCAAGCGAAGGTCGCGACCGAGTTTGGCAACCTCTCCGCCACGATGGGCGATCTGGCCAATGCGCTGCGCCGGGTCGGCCAGCACGACGAGGCTCTGGCCGTGGCGGAAAAGGCACTCGTGATTCTCCAGAAGATGGGCCACCACCGCGCCGCCGCCGCCGGGCACGGCATATGCGCCAAGATCCTCATGGACGCCGGGCGCTACGACGAGGCAGATGCCCGCTACCACCTATCCCTCGCCACTGCCCGCCAAGCAGGGGACAAGGGGCTGGAGGGAGGTATCCTCCAGAACCAGGGAATCCTTACCTCCGAACGCCACCAACTTGAGCGCGCCAGCCGCCTCTACCAGCAGGCGCTCGAGCGCTTTCAGGAGGCAGGCGACCAGGGCGCGATGATGCAGACCTACAACCTCCTCGGCGTGGTCGAACAAAAGGCCGGCCGGCTGGCCGAGGCGCGAGCATGGTACGAGAAATCGCGCGAACTGGCCGTACAACTGAGGGATCAGCCCAGCCTCGGCTATGTCGCCGGGAACAGCGGTACCGTCTGGCAATTGGAAGGCGAAGCCGCCCGCGGGCGAGGCGACGAGCCTGCCGCACGCCGATGCTTCGAGGAAGCCCGCAATTCTGTGGAGGAAAGCCTACGGATCTGGCAAGCCCAGGAGAACAAGCCCTATGAAGCCACCTCGCGGGGCCATCTCGCTCAGATCCACCTCCGCCTCGGCGACCTCGCCGCCGCCGAGCGCCACGCCCACGAAGCCCGCGAGATCCGCGAAGCCCTCGGCCTCAAGGAAGCTTGGAAGGACTACGACACCCTTTCCGAGATCGCCCAAGCCCGCGGCGACCTCGCCGCCGCCGCCGAGTGGGCCAAGAAGCGCGATGACCTGCTCGCCGAGCTCGAGCGCCGCGCCGGAGGAGGCGGTGGCCTAGCCCCCCAGATGCTCCAGGCTCTGCAACGCCTGACCCTCGCCTGTGCCCAGGCGGGCTTCGGGGAGGACGGCCTCGGCCCCGGCGAGGAAGAAGTGCTGGCCCAACTCGCTGGAGGCCCCGCGCCGTTTCCTGATCTGGCCGGCTTTCTTCGCCGGATCGCGGCAGGGGAGGTGCCGCCGGTTCCCGAGGGGTTGCCGAGGGAGCTGGGGGAGTGGGTGGAAGCGGTGGTGGCGGAGATTGGGCGGGGGTGAGGGGCGGACCGTTGGGGCCTCACCCCCGACCCCTCTCCCATCCCCTCCCGCCACCCGGGAGAGGGGCGCCACCGCCCGGCCCTTGCGATCCAGTCCTCATTTGAACGGCCGTCCGCCTGACTTGAAGGGGCGTCCCTCTCGCTTGAAGGAAGGTCCGTCTGACTTGAAGGGGCGTCCCTCTCACTTGAAGGGGCGTCCGCCTGACTTGAAAGGTCGTCCCTCTCGCTTGAAGGAGCGTCCGCCTGACTTGAAGGGTCGTCCCTCTCACTTGAAGGATCGTCCGCCTGACTTGAAGAGGCGTCCCTCTCGTTTGAAGGAGCGTCCGCCTGACTTGAAGGGTCGTCCCTCCCGCTTGAAGGATCGTCCGCCAGATTTGAAAGGCCGTCCCTCTCACTTGAAGGAGCGTCCGTCTGACTTGAAGGGTCGTCCCTCTCACTTGAAGGACTGTCCGCCAGATTTGAAAGGTCGTCCCTCTCATTTGAAGGAGCGTCCGCCCGACTTGAAGAGTCGTCCCTCCCGCTTGAACGAGCGTCCGCCCGACTTGAGAGGGCGTCCCTTTCATTGGGACGGTCGTTCGCCTGACTTGAACGAGCCTCCGCCTGACTTGAACGGGCCTACGCCTCACCTGTTCGAGCCTACGCCTCGCCATCCCCCCTCTCCCGGCGGGTGGGAGGGGATGGGAGAGGGGGTTAGGGGGTGAGGCCCAACGGTGCGGCAACATCCTGGATTCCGGGACCGCGCCTTCGGCTAAACTCTCCGAACCTTGACGAACGCCCCCGACACCCCCGCCGTCCGCGCCTACCTCCTCGGCCTCCAGGACCGCATCTGCGCCGCCATCGAAGCGGAGGACGGCACCGGCCGGTTCCGCGAGGAGAGCTGGGACCGCCCGGAAGGCGGCGGCGGACGGTCTCGGGTGTTGACCGAAGGGGCGGTTTTCGAGCAGGCGGGGATCGGCTTTTCGCATGTGTTCGGACCGGGGATGCCGCCGTCGGCGACCGCGCATCGGCCGGAGCTGGCCGGCCGCGGTTTCGAGGCATTGGGTGTCTCGCTGGTGTTCCACCCGCGCAATCCGTACGTGCCCACGACGCACATGAACGTCCGCTTCTTCATCGCGGAGAAGGAGGGCCATCCGCCGGTCTGGTGGTTCGGCGGCGGGTTCGATCTGACGCCGTACTACGGTTTCGAGGAGGACGCCGTCCACTGGCACACGGTGGCGCGGGATGCCTGCGCGCCGTTCGGCGAGGAGGTCTATCCGCGGACCAAGCGCTGGTGCGACGAATATTTCTTCCTCAAGCACCGCAACGAGCCGCGGGGGATCGGCGGCATCTTCTTCGACGATCTCAACGAGTGGGGATTCGAGCGCTCGTTCGCCTTCCAGCAGAGCGTCGGCGATCACTTCCTCTCCGCCTACCTGCCGATCCTGCGCCGCCGCCGGGACACGCCGTACGGCGAGCGCGAGCGCGATTTTCAGCTCTACCGGCGCGGACGCTACGTCGAGTTCAACCTCGTGTGGGACCGCGGCACTCTGTTCGGTCTGCAATCCGGCGGGCGGACCGAGTCGATTCTCATGTCTCTTCCTCCCCTGGTCCGCTGGCGCTACGCCTGGCATCCGGAGCCCGGTACACCGGAGGCGCGTCTCTACGAGGAGTTCCTCAGGCCGCGCGACTGGGCGCTGTGACTTCGTCCTCTTTCCACCAGGCTTGGTTTGCTGCAGAGGAGGCTTGGTGCGCTGTTCACCAGGCTTGGTTTGCCGCAGACCAAGTTTGATTTGCTGCAGATCAGGTTTGGTTTGCTGCGGACCAAGTTTGGTTTGCTGCAGATGAGGCTTGGCGCGGTGCGGACCAAGTTTGGTCCGCCGCAGATGAGGTTTGGTGCGGCGCGGACCAAGTTTGGTCGTGCGTGGACGAAGCCTGATCTGCGGCGGACCAAGTTTGGTGCGGCGCGGACGAAGCCTGATCTGCAGCGGACGAAGTTTGGTGGGTCGCGGACTGGAGAGGCCCCTCACCCGATCCGCCCCGTCCGAGCCATCACCACAAAGTACCCGATCCCCGCGGCCACGTGCGCGAGCAGAGCCAGCGCGGCCAGCCACATCCTGATCCCTGATCTCTCCTGCAGCTCTTTTTCAAGGACGACCGCCACCGAGGTCAGGAACCAGAGATAGCAGGAGATCATCCCCTGCCAGGCGAAGTTGGCGTGGGCTTCACGGGCTCCGACTTCGGTGAGGAGGGCGAATTGCGCCACGCTCACGGCTTGCAGCAGCGCGGCGTACCACCAGCGCCACTGCGCGCCGAGTGCGAGACGCGGCCGGTAGGCGAGGACGACGACGAGCGGAAAGAAGAAGGAGGCGAGGAGCGAGAGCGGGATGTTCTTCGAATAGAGCGGCCAGACGTGGAGAAAGGCGATTTTCACTCCTGGGGTCGTCTGCCCGGAGGTGTTGGAGGGGTGGAGAAGGAACAGGTGGACGTACTGCGCCGCGAGGAGGCCGCCGCCGAGCAGGAGCGGCGCGAGGCCCAGCCAGAATTGTCTGGATCGGAGCCCGTAGCGCCAGAGGAGGACGAACGGCCAGGCGGCGGCGAAGGCGAGGAGGAAGCTCGGCTTGATGGCGACGTTCACCGCCAGGAGGAGCGCGATGAGCCCGATGTTTGCGACAGCACGCGTCTCTCCGCGTTCGATGTAGCGGCAGGAGCTCCAGAAGAGGAGGAGCGCGAAGGGCATCAGGAAGATCGTCGTCGAGTTGTGCCAGACGTTCGGGGTGAATTGGCCGAGATAGGCGTTGATCCATGGCCGCAGGAACAGGTTGTGGGCGAGCAGCAGGAGGAGCGTGCCGGCGGTCACCAGGCCGTGCAGATGGTTCCGGCGGTCGTCCGGAATCCGCTCCGCGAGCTCGGTGTCGAGCAGGAAGCGGGTGACGGCGTATTTGGCGAGCACCGAGAGCGCGAGGAGGAAGAGCGCGGCGGTGAGCAGAGCGCCCGGCTCGGCGCTGCCCCAGGCGAGAGCGTAGACCGCGAGGTAGTAGAGGAAGTTGAAGGCCCAGGGCTCGACACCCGTCGCGTAGCGGACGATGAAATCGACGTGCGCCGTGATGTCGGTCTGAACATGCCAGACCTCGACGATGGCGAGAAACAGCGCAAAGGCCGCGACGAGGACGCAGAGGCCCACGAGCGTGTCGAGCGGACGCGGCTTCATGCGCCGTCCCTCAGCGTCCCTCAGTAGAACAGCCAGGTGACCACCAGGAAGACCGGCACGAGCACGAGCACGGAGTATTTCATGTAGCCAAGGAAGGACGGCATCTCGACGCCGGTCTTTTCGGCGATCGCCTTGACCATGAGGTTGGGAGCGTTGCCGAGGTAGGTGTTGGCTCCCATGAACACCGCGCCGGTGGCGATCGCCTTGAGGACGGCGCCGTGCTCCGCGATGAGGTGCAGGATCGCCTGACGCTCGGTGATTGCGGGATAGAGCTGGCCGAGCGCGCTGGAGAGGAACGCCAGATAGGTCGGCGCGTTGTCCAGGAAGGAGGACAGGATGCCGGTGGCCCAGAAGAATTCCGCCGGAGTCTTCACGCCGCGGATCAGCCAGCCCAGGGCGCCGTGCCCGCCGGCTTTGAGGATCTCCAGGGCCGGAATGATGGTGGTGAAGATGGCCGCGAAGAGGATCGCCACCTCCTTGACCGGACTCCAGGAGAAGCCGTTCGCCTTGTGCAGCTCCTGCGGCGTGGTGAGCCAGGAGGCGGCGAGCATCACGAGGATCAAGGCATCGCGCACCAGGCTCTCGATCCCCAGCGAGATGCCGAAGAGGCGCACCGCGCCGGGGTGCCAGACACCGGAGAGAATCACCGCGGCGAGCACGCCGGCCAGGAAGACGATGTTGTGCGCGCCTTCGATCCGCAGCCGTTCCTGCTCGGGATGTTTGGCATGGACCTGGAGATGATGGTGCCGGACCTCCGGCCTCTCCCGGTTCCAGAGCCAGAAGTCCCAGACGACGTAGACCGCCAGCACCAGCGCCGCCGCCAGCAGCATCTCCGGGGCCAGGCGGAACGTCCAGAAAAACGGCACGCCGCGCAGGAAGCCGAGAAACAGCGGCGGATCGCCCAGCGGGGTCAGCGCGCCGCCGATGTTGGCCACCAGGAAGATGAAGAAGACCACCGTGTGTGCCCGCCGTGCGCGGTGCGCGTTGGCGCGCAGCAACAGCCGGATGAGCACCATGGCGGCGCCGGTGGTCCCCACCCAGGAGGCGAGGAGCGTGCCGGCGAGGAGGATGCCGGCGTTGACCCATGGCGTCCCCCGCAACGCGCCGCGGAGATAGATGCCGCCGCCGATGGTGAACAGCGCGGCGAGCAGAATGATGAACGGCAGATAGTCGGCGACCGCCGTGTGCAGGATCGATTGCACCGCTTCATGGCCGTAGACCCAGACGAACGGCACGATCAGCAGCAGCCCCCAGGCGAGCGACACCTTCGGATAGTGGCGGTGCCAGGTGTGCGGCGCCACCAGAGGGAACAGGGCGATCGACAGCAGGATGCCCAGGAAGGGCAGGATGCTCCAGGCAGGCAGCAGGGCGCCAAGCTCCATCCGCACCTCCTCGCAGGCGAACAGCGTCCGCCATTGTAGCCGGTCCGGACCTCTTGCCAAGGCGTGGGCGGCAGGCGTAGGATGCGTCCGCGACTAAGCTCGTCACTGCTGGTACGATTATTTGCGCATTCCCTTTGCGGGCATTTTGGCCCGCTTTTCTGATGGGAGGCCTTTATGAAGCTGAGCCGGCGTGACGTCATCCGTCTTGGGGCGATGGCGGGGGCGGGGGCGTTGTTCCTGCCCAAGAAACTCGCTTTCGCGCAGACCTCACCCACCCTGACGCCGTTCGTGGATCCGCTGCCGATCCCTCCGGTGCTTCCGAGCGCCGCGGCGTACACCATCCACATGCAGCCGCTCCGCCAGAAGCTGCACCGCGACCTGCCGCCGACTCGGCTGTGGGGGTACAACGGCCAGTATGTCGGCCCGACCTTCGAGGCGCGCACCGGCTCGCCGATCTCGGTGGAGTGGCGCAACGAGCTGCCCGACCGCCACTTCCTGCCGATCGACCACACCCTTCATGGCGCGGAGACCAGCCTGCCCGACGTGCGCACGGTGGTGCACCTGCATGGCGCCAAGGTGCTGCCCGACAGCGACGGATACCCCGAGGCCTGGTTCACCAACGGCTACGGCGAGACCGGCCCGTCGTTCTCGAACCGCGTGTATCGCTATCCGAACGACCAGGCGGCCATGATGCTCTGGTATCACGACCACGCGCTGGGCATCACCCGCCTCAACGTCTTCGCCGGCCTTGCCGGCATGTATTTCGTGCGCGACACCGTCGAAGACTCGCTTGCCATCCCGAAGGGCAAGTATGAAGTGCCGCTCTTTTTCCAGGACCGCTTCTTCAATCCGGATGGATCGTTGAGCTATCCGGTGCAGGACCCCTCGGTGCTGCCGCCGATTCCGCCGATCTGGATTCCCGAGTTCTTCGGCGACACGGCGCTGGTCAACGGCAAGGTTTTCCCCTATCTCGAAGTCGAGCCGCGCAAGTATCGTTTCCGCATGCTGAACGCCTGCAACGCGCGTTTCCTGCACATGACGCTGGTCAACAGTCACGACGCGCACCAGCAGCTTCCGTTCTATCAGATCGGCGCCGACCAGGGCTTCCTGCCGCATCCGGTCACTTCGCAGGACCTTTTGATGGCACCGGCGGAACGGTATGACATCGTGATCGATTTCAAGGGCCAGAGCGGCAAGACGTTCACCCTGACCAACGACGCGCCCGCTCCGTTCCCCGGCGGCGGCGCGCCGGACATCCCGCAGATCATGCAGTTCCGCGTCAACAAGCCGCTCTCGCAGCCCGACCAGCCGCTGCCGGCGAATCTCGCCTCGGTGCCGCTGCTCGATCCGCGGAACGCCGATCACACACGCCAGCTCCTGCTGGCGGAAGCGGACGATCCGACCACCGGCGATCCCATCGTCGGCCTGCTCGGCACCGCCGCGGCCGGAGGGCTGCACTGGAGCGATACCGTCACCGAAGATCCGCGGGCGGGATCGACCGAGGTCTGGGAATTCTTGAATACCACGACCGACGGCCATCCGATCCATGTCCATCTGGTCCGTTTCCAGGTTTTGAACCGGCAGAAATTCGATCTCAACCTCTATCAGTCCACCGGCCGGATCAGTCTGATCGGTCCACCCGACCCGCCGGCGCCGAACGAACGGCCGGCGTGGAAGGACGTCGTCAAGGCGTACCCGGGCGACCCCGACAACGGCATCGGCTACATCACCCGCATCATCCAGAAATTCGATCTGCCGCACGGCGCTCCGATCCCGAACCACAGCGCCCTGCGCTACGTCTGGCACTGCCACATCCTCGAGCACGAGGACAATGACATGATGCGGCCCTACGACGTTCTGACCTAGCCCGAGCCAAGGAGCCGATGACCTATGCCGCAGCGCACAATCCGACTGTTCGTGCTGGTGTTGTTCGTCTTCGTGTCGATGAGCCGTGCGCAGAGCGCGGCATCGAAACCCGCTGAAGCTCCCGCTGCGCCGCCGGCCGGGCACACCATGCATGGCGGCAGCGCACCGGGAGGCCCGAGCGGCCACATGACCGGGACACCCAAAGCCGCTCCCGCCGACGTCGCCTCGCCCGACGCCGTCGTCACCGCCTACTATGAATCGCTCGCCGGCCCGGCCGGGAAGAAACGCGACTGGAACCGCTTCCTTTCACTTTTCTACCACGGCGCGCGCTTGCTGCCGGCCGAAGGCAAGGGGCACAGCGGCACCATGCCGATGGACTTCACCCCCTATCGCTACCTGTTCGACACCGAGCCCACCATGCTCGAAAGCGGCTACATCCCCAAAGAGGTGGCCCGGCGCAGCGAGACCTTCGGCAAGATCCTGCAAGCCTTCAGCACCTACGAGGTCCGGCATACCGCGGACGATCCCAAGCCGTTCGTCCGCGGCGTCAACAGCTTCCAACTCTTCTTCGACGGCAAGCGCTGGTGGATCTACAGTGTGATCTGGCAGCCCGAGACGCCCAACCTGGCGCTGCCGGACGCCTTGCTTCACTCGTGAGCCGCAACCGGCGGGCGCCTCGGCGCCCGCCGGTTTTCCCAACACGAAGAGCTGCCGGGAGAAAAAAAGCGCGCATGCTGATATCTTGGCGCGCAGTGCCGCCAGTGCGGCCGCTCTTGAAAGGCAAGGCAAGCATGTCCACCAACACCGTCCGACTTCACCGTGTGCTCCGTGCCACCCCCGAGCGTGTCTATCGCGCCTTCCTCGATCCCGACGCCATGGCCAAATGGCTGCCGCCCAACGGCTTCACCGGCAAGGTCCACCAGATGGACGCCCGAGTCGGCGGAATGCACAAGATGTCCTTCACGAACTTCACGACAGGCCAAGGCCACACCTTCGGCGGCGAGTATCTGGAGCTGGTGCCCCACGAGCTCATTCGCTATACGGACAAGTTCGACGACCCGAACATGTCCGGAGAGATGCAGGTGACGGTGTCGCTGAAGAAAGTGTCCTGCGGAACCGAGCTCAACATCGTGCAAGAAGGGCTCCCCAGCGTCATTCCACTGGAGTCCTGCTATCTCGGCTGGCAGGAGTCGCTCATGCTCCTCGCCAAGCTCGTCGAGGCCGAGATTCCGGGGTAATCGCTATCTTTTTAATCGCCGATGATTTCGTTCAAACCTTCGACGACCGACTGGATCTCCTCGGGAGACAGACGCCCGAGGTGGGCGCCGAGACGCTGGGTCGACAGCGTCCGGATCTGACTGATCTTGATCCAGGACCGCTTCGGCAGAGAGACGGATCGGACTTCGAAGGACAGGGGGTAGCCGGCGACGGGTTGTTGGCTGGTCAGCGCGACCGCGATCACGGTGCCGGAGCGCTCATTGAAAACGTCCTGGCTCAGGATCAGAACGGGCCTCCTGCCCGCCTGCTCCCGCCCTTGGGCAGGATCGAGATCAGCCCAGACGATGTCCCCTCTCAGTATTTGGGCCATTCGGCCTCGTCACGAAAGAAGTCCTCGGCGGCAGCTTGTTCGGCAGGCGGTAGGAGCTTGGCGCACTCCTGAGCCAGACGGGACTTCCGCAGGCGCTGCACTTTCTCTGCGACCGCGTCCTGGATCAACTTGCTGCGGCTGGGAAACATCCCCCCGGCGACCAACTCGTCGACTTCCTTGAGGGCCGCCATGTCAAGCGAGATGGCGATTTTGGCGCTGCTCATAGGAGAGATGGTATCACTGCTGGTCGTACCAGGCAAACCCGTCAGCGCGGCGTCTCCGGCCGCGCCCGGGCGTGGAGGTAGGCGAACGCGATGAAGTCCTTTGACACGAACGTCGCCGTGTCGTCTCGTTGTCGAGGACGATCCGGCGGGTGGTGATCGGCTACAATGGACGGTGAGCGCTCTCCCCAGGAAAGCACCGAGGAGGAAACACAGTGGTTCTCCCTGCGATCAGACAGCAAATTCTCGATGATCTGGACCAGCTCTCCCCTGAGCTGCAGAAGCGGGCTGCGGAGGCGGTGCACCGTCTTGCCTCCCCATTGCCCCAGGGCGCTGCCGGTCGTGATCTCCTTCGCTTTGCCGGCACACTGGACGGCGAATCCGCTCGCGAGATGAGAGAGGCGATCGAGTAGGGTTGCGCGCGGGTGGACCTCGATGCCTGGTAGGCATCAGTCCCCTCTACCCTTGATCCTCTATGAAACCGCTCTCGGCCGACACACCTCTCGAAGTCGAAAAGGTCTGGCTCGACGGAATCCGCGCCCGAGGCCCCGCCTTTCAGCTCCAGCGGATGATCGAGCTGAGCGACTTCTGCCGGCAGGCCGCCCGCGAGGCCGTCCGCCGCGCCCATCCGGACGCGAGCCAGCCGGAGCTTGACGAGATTCTCCTGCGCGAGCTGTATGAGGACGCGGAGGTCGCAAGGGCGGTGGTCGCCCGGCGCCGGGAGCTCGGCTTCTATGATCAGCAGCCCTGAGCTCTGGCAGGCCCTGATCCCCGTGGTCGATGCCCTGGAAGCGCTCGGCGTCCCCTGGCACGTTGGCGGCTCGGTCGCCAGCAGCTTCGTGGGGGTAGCCCGCGCCACCCAGGACGCCGACCTCGTCGCGGATCTCCGTCCGGAGCATGCCGAGCCTTTCGTTCTTGCTCTTCAAGGCACCTATTACGTCGATCGGGAACGAGTAGACCACGCGATCCAGACCCGGCGCAGCTTCAACGCCATCCATCTCGCGACGGTGTACAAGGTTGACGTCTTCATCGCCAAGACGACACCATTCGCTCGGCAGAACATGGCGCGCCGGGTGAGCCTGGAGGTCCCCGGCCTGGGCCGGTCTCTCTGGTTTTCGTCTCCGGAGGACATCGTCCTCCACAAACTTCTCTGGTACGCGGACGGGGGCGGCGTCTCCGATCGGCAGTGGTATGACCTGCAGGGAGTCCTCCGCCTGCAAGGTCCAAGACTAGATTTTTCCTACCTGCAGACCTGGGCGGAGAGCCTGGGTATCTCCGATCTGCTCACCCGAGCGCTCAAAGAAGCCGGAACGACGGAGAGCTGAGGCTTCCTTGTGTTGCCAGCTTACGCCAACGCGACATTGAAGGCCCTGCTCAGTGTCGTCTATACGGCAATGTCTCTTGCGTTGACGATGATTCTGAAGGGATGTAGGGAGCGCTTGAGAGGGCCATTCCTCATCTGAAACGGGCGGTAGAGCTCGACCCGGCTAACGAGGTGTTTCAGGACAACCTGAAAACCGCTCTCATGGCGAGCGGTCGTGGAGATCAAGAAGCGTAGCTTGGCCGGAGTTATGAGACTCGCGTCCTGAGACGAAGTCGACCGGCCAGGTTATGGGCGAGAGCGCCTCCTCGGTAGCGGCTTCTCTGTGTGCTACATTGGTTCCATGGCCTCCGAACCCCTTCACCGCGTCTCCGTTGAAGAGTACTTGGCCCTGGAGAGGCGCTCCGAAACGAAGAGCGAATATCTGCATGGCGAGACCTGCGCCATGGCCGGCGCCAGCCGGGTCCACAACCTGATCGCCGGGAATGCCTTCGCGGCGCTCCATGGGCAGCTCCGGGGTCGCGGGTGCGAGGTCTATACGAACGATATGCGGCTCCTGGCCGCCGCGGCGGACCTCCTGACCTATCCGGATGTCTCTGTATCCTGCGATCCACAGTTCGCTGATGAAGAGGTCGACACGCTCCTCACTCCCACCTTGATCATCGAGGTTCTGTCTCCCAGCACGGAAAGCTACGATCGTGGAGCCAAGTTCGGTGCCTACCGCACCATCCCCACCTTTGTCGAATACCTTCTCTTGGCCCAAGACCGGGTCTATGCCGAGCACTTCGTCAAACAGCCGGCCGGCTGGCTGCTGACCGAGACGAGCCGCATTGAAGACGTGCTGGATCTGCCTTCAATCGGCTGCACGTTGGCGATGCGCGACGTCTACGACCGGGTTGTCCTGCCGGGCCGGCAGTAGTTCGCCTCAACCCCCCAGCGCCTCCCGAAAAACCTCCTCCATCTGCTCCGCCGCCGTGTCCCAGCGGAACTGAGCCGCCTGCTCAATCCCGCGGGCTTTCAGCTCCTCCTGCCTTCCTGGCGACGCAAGCAGATCGCGGATCGCCATCGCGAGCTCTCCGGCGTCTCCGGGATCGACCTGGACGCCGGCTTTGCCGATCACTTCCGGCAGGCTGGAGACGTTGGAGACGATGGTGGGGATGCCGCAGGCGAGGGCTTCGGCCGGTGGCAGGCCGAAGCCTTCGTAGAAGGAGGGGTAGACGAAGAGGCTGGCGCCTTGGAAGAGACGCACCAGGTGGACACGGTCGACGTGGCCGTGCGCCTGGAGACCGAGCGGTTTCAGGGTCTCGATCCTTTTCACCAGGTGCTCGCTCTGCCAGCCGTACGGTCCCACCAGAACGAGCGGCGGGGTCTGCGGATTCTCTTCGTGGAGCGCTTCCCAGGCGTCGAGGACGGCGCCGACGTTTTTGCGCGGCTCCAGGGTGCCGGCGTAGAGGATGTATCCCTCCGGCGCTCCAATCTCCTGGCGGATGTCGTCGATCTCGCCCCAGGTGCCGGGGCGGAACTCGGGATCGATGCCGGGATAGACCACCCGCAGCTTGGCGGCGCAGTGCGGAAAGTGGAAGGCGATGTCGCGCGCCGTGGCATGGGAGATGGTCACCAGCCGCTCGGCGCGGTCGAGGGAGGCACGCAAGAACGGCAGGATGCTCCACTTCACCTTAAGCCGGTGCGTCTCGGGCATCAGCACGGTGGTCAGGTCGTGCACCGTCGCGACCGCCGGCACCGTGCAGCGCAACGGAAGGGTGATGAGCGGCGACCAGAGAAGATCGATGTCGCCCTGGGCCAGCCGTTGCGGCAGCCGGAGCTGCTGCCAGATCACTCCGAGGGGCGCCGGCTGATGCTCGATCGCGATGCCCGCCGCCGCCAGCTCGGCCTCCTCGCGCGGCGGACGGTGCGCCAGTCCCAGATACCGGTTCGCCCCCCGCGCCGCCAGCTCCAGGAGGAGCGACCGGGTGTAGACGCCGATGCCGGTCGCGGTGGGGACCAGAGCGCGGAGATCGACGGCGATGTTTGGACGATTTGGAGGGTTGGAGCTGGGCGTGGACATGGAGGGGGGATCTTAGCGGATCGGCTCCGCGATCCCGTAGACCCGGTCGTTGTCGTCTTCGTACTCCAGGGAGATGCCCGGATCGTCGAGCCAGCGCCAGGCCCGGCGCCGTTCCCACCGGTCGATCAGCTCCTTCTTGTGCAGCAGCACATGGGTCACTCCCCAGCGGCGGAGCTGGCCGAGCTGTTCCGGGTCCGGCAACGGATAGCAGCAGCTCCTCATCAGCTCGGCGTAGTGCTCCGGAATGTAGCCGCTGTAGCCGTTGACGAGCGGCTTCCAGTGCAGCGTCGCGAAGTACATGTAGGAGATGTCGGTCGAGTTGTCATGGAGCGGCAGCTCGAGCAGGCCGTCGACGTTCCGCTGTGCCGCCAGCCAGTGGTATACGGGAGCGAAGTCCTTCTCCTGCGCCAGGGGCGACCATTCGATCGGCCGCGGTGTGACTTCCAGCAGAAGGAGAGCCGTCACGACGCCCACCGCCAGCTTCCTGCGCTCCGGCCGGGTCTCGCCGAGCCGCCGGTCGAGCTCACCGGCAGCGAAGAAGACCAGGGAGAAGGAGACGAAGGCGTCGAAGCGCGACGGCACGCGCATTCCGGAAAGCCCGGGAATCAACCGCATCAGCGGCAGGTAGAGCAAGGGGAAGGTGACCAGAAAGCAGAGGACGCCCGAGACCAGCACGCCACGCTCCCACGGATCGAGATCCGCCAGGCGGAGCGGCCAGTTGCCGCCCCAGATCCGGCGCAGGACGAGCGCCAGGAGGCAGGCCACCAGAAAGAAGATGCCCAGCCGGTGTGCGCTCAGCACCTCGAGAGCGGGCGCCTTGAAATTGACGGCGATGGCCCAGACGCGCAATTCGCTCTCCAGCCAGGCGAGGATGGCGAGAACGGTCAAGGTCCACAGGATGATCCGCCGCGCGCGCGACAGGGGGCGTAGCGGCGGAGTCCGCCGCCGTTTCCAGCCGCGCCGGGCGGCCAGGAAGGCGAGGACGGCGGTGAAGATGCCGGGGAAGAGCGCATTCTCCGGCCGTTTCAGCACGTCGGGCCAGAGATCCGCATAGAGATTGTTGCTCGTGGGTGTGAGATAGCTCACCAGCGAGGCGCCGAAGATCTGGATCTCGTGCGGCGACCGCGCCTGATGGCTCACGGCGAGCAGATAGGGCAGATAGACGCCGGCCAGCACCAGACCGCAAGCCAGGCCCAGGGGGATCAGGATGCGCAGTGCCGCTCGCCGGTCGCTCGAGAGCCCGCGAAGGCGGAACAGCAGCAGCACCAGCAGCGGGTAGTGGATCATGTACCCCAGGTAGCTGCCGCCGGTGACGTGGAGGACATAGAAGAGGAAGAAGACCGCCGCCCGCCGCCAGGTGGGCGCGGTGAGCAGCCGGTCCCAAGTCCACAGCGTGACCGGAATCCAGGCCATGAGGAGCACCTGGATGTGGCTGAGCTGGTCCCAGCGGAACGGCGAAAAGGCGAACAGGCAGCCGCCGAGGAACGCCGCCGCAGCGCCGAGCCCGCTCTTCCGCAGCACGAACCAGGTGTTGAACCCACAGAGGACGAACGAGCCGAGGAACAGCAGGTTGTACGCGGCGATTGGATTCGGAATCACCGCGGTGAACAGAGTCGCGAAGGCCGCCGGCCCGAGCAGGTGGTCCGAGTAGGTCGTGACCCCGTGCGCCGGATAGAAGAACGGCATGCTCCAGAATCCGTGCATGTCCGTCCGCATCTCGTGGATGCCCCACTTGAGGACGACCATGTTGAACAGCGGATCGCCGGGATCGGGAGCGATGTGCGTGCCGAGCACCGTGGCCGCCGGACGTAGGAAGAGGAGCGTCAGGGCGAGATAGCCCAGCAAGGCGAGAGTGTGGCTCCACAGGGCAGGCCGGGTGGCGGGGCGTGGCTCGATGGGCATGGAGGAGTTCGGGCGTCGCGGCAGTTGCCGGCATTCTATATGGCTTATACGGCGGTGACCCAGGACATGCCAGGTGCGTATACGGTATCGTTGTCCCGCCTATCCGATACGGCCATCGATACGACTACACCGCCTATGCGATCCCGCTTCCTTCCCGCCCTCTGCCTGGCCATCGTCCTGCTCGGATTGGCCGGAACGATCTACAAGATCCACTTCCCGCCGGGGCCGGTCGCCGACGAAGCGGCCTACGTCATGATGACGCAGAGCCTCTGGCACGACCACGACCTCACCTACGACCACCGCGACCTGCTGCGCGCCTACCGGCTCTGGGACCAGGGACCCTACGGCGTCATCCTGTTCACCAAGGACGGCGGCAAGAGCATGCACTTCGGCAAGCCGTTCGCCTATTCGCTGGCGGCGGTGCCGTTCTATGCCGTGTTCGGCGTCCAGGGGCTGGTCGTCTTCAACATGGCGGTCTACCTGGCGATGTTCTTCGCCGCCTGGTGGTATTTCGAGAAGGTCCGGCGCGAGCCGGGGGCCGTGCTGGTCTTCCTGGCCGGCTTCTTCTTCTGCGCGGTGGCGGTCAATTACATCTTCTGGATGCAGCCCGAGGTGTTCAACATGGGCTGTCTCTTCTTTCCGCTCCTCCTCTGGCAGATCCTGCGCAAGAAAGAGGTATGGATCGCCCGCGATTACTGGCTGCTCGCCGGCGCCGGCCTGCTGCTCGCCGCGGCGTACATGTCCAAGGAGCCCACCGTGGCCCTCGGCGCGCCGATCGTCGTCGATCTTCTCTGGCAGCGGCGCTTCAAGGGCGTGCTGGCAATGGCCGCGCCGCTGCTCGTCGGTCTCGTTCTCATGATGGGCGTACAGTGGAAGCTCACCGGCACCTGGAGCCCGTACCGCGGCGTGCAGCGGCGGTCGTTCGAGTCCGACTATCCGATCGAGAGCAAGAAGGATCTCTGGCAAGCGTACCGCGGCACCAGCTACGGCTCCTGGTCCGGGCTCGGCGTCGAGACCAACGGCCGGATGTTCGTGCGCGACGTCGAATACTTCTTCCTCGGCCGGCACACCGGGCTGCTGCCGTACTTCCCATTCGCCATTTTCGCCTTCGGTCTCTATCTGGTTGGCCCCAAAGACCGTTCGCGCCACCTGCTGTTCCTGGCCATCGCCGGCTACTGCGCCGTCTTCCTCATCATGCGGCCGAACAACTACCACGGCGGCGCGGGATTCCTGGGCAACCGCTACTTCGCGAGCATCTATCCGGCGCTTCTCTTCCTGCCCGGGCGGATCCGCGCGCGGCGGAGCCTGGTGCTGCCGTTCCTCGCCGCCGGCTTGTGGACGGCGTCGGTCGAGGCGATGCCGCTCCTCGCGGTGACGCCGGAGACGACGCTGCAGGCGCACGTGCGCACGCGGCCGTTCCAGGCGCTTCCTCTGGAGCTGACGCTGATCGGCTACGGGCGCATCCCCGGCTACGCGATGCGCGACTGGGGGCAGGGCGTCTGGGTGCTGCCGAAGGAAAACTTCTTCTGGGAGGAGATCCACCCGCACGGCATCTGGGTGCGCGGCGCTTCGCGCTCGGAGGTCGTGGTGGTCTCGCAGAAGCCGCTCGACGCCCTGCGCTTCCGGATGGAGTCGCTGTCCGACGCCAATGAGGTGACGCTCGACAGCGGAGCAGAGAAAGTGATCGTCCGCTTCGACTCCGAGGCCAAGCGCGCCGGCACGCCGGTCGAGCTGAAGATCGAGCCGGTGGCGAGGAACCTCGGATTTTTCCCCGCCAGCCCGGGCGGCGAGTATTTCTACCGCTTCACCCTCACCAGCACGGACGGCGTGATGCCGGGCCACCGCGATCCGAAGAACCAGGACTACCGCTACCTGGGCGTCTTCCTCGACTTCACAGGGGGTGGATTTTGAGTGAGCCGGTGGAAGACATCCTGGCACGATTGCGTGCCGGAGTGCGCCAGCGGCGGGCGGAGCTGGCGACGGTCGGTGCGGCGACCGACGAGGCGCGTTTCAAGCTCGCAGAGCTGACCGCCAAGGAGTTCATCCAGGAGCCCATCGCCGTGTCGCCGCGGCCGGTCGTCGGCCGCTTCCTGGTCTTCGCCCGCAAGGCCATGTTCCATCTCTTTTTCAAGTGGTACATGCGGCCGGTTGTCGAGCAGCAGAACGCCTTCAACCAGACGGCGAGCCGTCTGGTGCAAGATCTGTTGCAGGCCGAGGAGCGGCTGCTCCGCCAGCTCAGGGAGATGGACGCGCGGCTGTCCGCCCTCGAAAAGCGGGAGCGGGAGAGCGAACCGGACTGATGCGGCCCTGCTGATGCGAATCGTCCTCTGCTCCACCCACGTCCCCTTCTCCTATGGCGGCGCCGAGATGCTCGTCGAATCGCTGCGCGACGAGCTGCTCGCCCGCGGCCACGAGGTGGACACCGTGGCTCTCCCCTTCGCCTGGGCCGACCGCGTCCAGCTCTTGAAGAGCGGCCTCGCCTGGCGCCTCCTCGACCTCACCGCGGCAGGCGGCCAGCGCATCGACCTGGTGATCGCCACCCGGTTTCCGTCCTACCTCGTCCGCCATCCGCGCAAAGTCGTCTGGCTCGTCCACCAGATGCGCCAGATCTACGACCTCCTCGGCACTCCCTACAGCGACTTCACCGACTCGCCGCGTGACCGCAAGGTCATCGACATGGTGCGGGCGATGGACCGCCG
>DATARD010000211.1:0-29800 GCA_036264355.1 Thermoanaerobaculia bacterium | reverse complement strand
GTCCTGGAGCGGATCGCCGGCGCGGAGCCGGAGCGCCTGGTCCCCTGGCCTGCTTCGTCCGGCCTCGACGCTCTGATCCTCGAAGTCGCGGTGCAGACCCTCGCCGCCGAGGGGATTCTGCTGCCGGGTCTGGCGCGTGCGCTGGCCGCGCGGGCCCGCCCCTATGTGGATGCCGCCGGAGAGACCGACTGGCCGGAGGGCGTGCTGGCGGTCCTGCGCGCCGAGAGCCGTGAAAATGTCGAGGTCGTCGATGCGGCGGGGAAGCGCCGGCCGCTGCGCTTCCGCGTCGATCGGATCGATCGGGTCGATCGGGTCGATCGGGGCGATTCCGCGGGGCTCCGCTTCACCGACTACAAGACCGGCCGCCCCCTCTCCGACAAGAAGACCGAGGCCACCCGCCGCGCCAACTTCCTGGCCCGCGTCCGTTCCGGCACCTACCTCCAGGCCGTGGCCTATCTTCTCGCCGCGGCCGGAGAGCCGGCGCGCGGCCGGTACCTCTATCTCAAGCCCGATGCGCCGGAGCGGGAGTTCGCCGTGGAATCCGGCGACGAGGAATTCGCCGCCGCCTTCGACCGCGCCGTCCGCGCCGTCCTGTCGGCCTGGGACAGCGGCAGCTTCTTTCCGCGCGTGGTCGACACCACCGGCCGCAAGGAGCCCGCGCGGTGCGCCTACTGCGCCGTCTCCGAAGCCTGCCTGCGGCTCGATTCCGGATCGCGCAACCGGCTCTTCGAATGGACGCAGGCTGCGGGGGAGACCACCGTGTCGGCAGAGCAGTCGCTGCTCGCGGTCTGGCGGCTGCCGATGAAGGAGCCGATGAGTGAGAGTGAATCTCCGGAGAACGGCGGGGGAGGAGAAGAGTCGTGACCGGCCAGTTGATCGTCGGCCGTTTCGGCTCCGGCTCCGGCTCCGGGTCCGGGAAGAGACCGGAGATCCCTTCCGAGGACGCCCTGCGCGAGGACGACCGGGCGGCGCGCAAAGAGGCGCAGCGGCGTTTCTACCACCCGCTGATCCTCGAGGCCGGCGCCGGCACCGGCAAAACCACGACGCTCATCGGCCGTCTCCTGGCCTGGACCCTCGGCGTCGGCTGGCAGCGGGTGCTGGACGAACGGGCGGCCCGGCCGGCGGCACGGCCCGCCCTCAAGCCCGAGGGCGAGGCAAGCCCGGAACGCACCGCCGCCGACGTGCTGCGCGGTGTCGTGGCGATCACCTTCACCGAGGCCGCGGCGGCGGAGATGGCGGCCCGCGCCGCGCAGGAGCTGGGCGCCCTGGCCGCGGGCGGTCCGCTGCCGGACTGGCTCGACGCCGAGGTCTTTCCTCCGCTGCCGGAGGTGGCCCGCCGCGCCCGCGCCCTCCTCGGCGCCCTCGACCATCTCGCCGTGCGCACCATTCACGCCTTCTGCCTCGGCCTCCTCGCCGAGCACCCGCTGGAGGCGGGCGTCCATCCGCGGCTCCAGGTCGACGCCGAAGGACGGCTGCTCGAAGAGGTCGTCGGCGAGGTCGTCGACGCCTCGCTGTGTACGGGCTACGGCACGCCGGGGGATCCCGATCTGCTGGCGCTCGCGGTGCGCGGCATCGGTCCGCAGGAGATCATCGAGGCGCTCATCGCCCTCGCCCAGGCCGGTCTGCCCGCGGCGGCTTTGGAGAAAGATCCATTGGGTCCGGAGCCGGTGCGCGCCTTCGGCGTCCGACTCGCCGCCGCCTGCGAAGCGGTGCACGGTCTCCTCGCGCCGCGCCTCGCCGGCCCGGCCGGGCGGATTCGCAATGCGCGGGCTGTCGAGAGCGGGCTCGGCGTGCTCATCGAGCGGTTACGCAGTGCCGGCGGTGAGGGCCTCACGATCGAGACGCTCCGCTCCTGGATCGATGAGCTGCTGCCTGCGAACCTCACCGAGCATCTGCGGAAGTGGGGCAAGGGGAAGCCGAGCCAGACCGAGCAGAGCCTGCTCGGCGATGCGCTGGCCGGGCTGACCGTTGGCGCCGGAGACCTCGGCCGGCTCGTCGAGCATTTGCGCTGCATCGATCCCGAGCTGCTCGGCGCCGCCCGGCGTGCGCTGGCGCCCCTTCTTGCCGCGGTGCAGCGCGAGCTGCGGTCGCGGGGGATCGCCACCTTCGACTCGCTGTTGACCGGCGCCCGGGACCTCCTGGCGAGCCACGCCGAGGTGCGGGCGCGGGTGCGGCGGTCGATCGATCAGCTCCTGGTCGACGAGTTCCAGGACACCGACGCGGTGCAGTGCGAGATCCTGCGCTGGATCGCGCTCGACGGCCCGCGGGGCGAGCTTCCCGGTCTCTTCCTGGTGGGCGATCCGAAACAGTCGATCTACGGCTGGCGCAGCGCCGACCTCCGCGCCTACGAGGGCTTCGTCGAACGCGTCAAGCGGCACGGCGGCGAGGTGATGTCGCTGGTCGAGAACTTCCGCTCGGTGCCGGCCATCCTCGCCGAGGTGGCGCGCGTCATCGAGCCGGTGATGGTGTACAGCGCCGGCCTGCAACCCCGTTTTGAGCCGCTGCTCGCCTGCGAGCGGCGGCGGAGCGCTCCCGAGATCCGCCGCGGCGGCCGCGCGGCGGTCGAGCATTGGGTGTCGTGGAAGAAAGAGGAGAACGGCGGGCGCGGCCGGATGGCGGCGGTCGAGACGGCGGAGCTGGAAGCCTCGGCGCTGGCGGCCGACGTCCGTTCGCTGCACCGTGACGAAGCCGTGCCGTGGAAAGAGATCGCCGTCCTGCTGCGCAGCACCGGCGACCTCGACACCTACCTCGAAGCCCTGCGCCGCGCCCGCGTGCCGTTCGTCGTCGGCCGCGACAAGCAGTATTACCGCCGCCGCGAGATCATCGAAGCCGCCGCCCTGGTGCGCGCGGTGATCGATCCGGGCGATCATCTCGCCCTGCTCACCGTCCTCCGCTCCGCCCTGGTGGGCGTTCCGGACGCCGCGCTCATCCCGCTCTGGCAGCGCGACTTTCCGCGCCGCGTCACCGAGCTGATCCCTGGGATCGCGGGCGCGGCCAAGCTGGAGGCCCTGCGCACCGTCGTCGCAGAGGCGGCGCGTGAGCTGGCGGTGCACGCCTCCGAGATTCCGGGCCTCGCCGCCCTGCGCGGCTGGGAGCAGGGTCTCCTCGCCGCTCTGGAGCATCTGGCGCTCCTCCGCGCTTCGTTCGACAGCGAGACGGCGGACGTCTTCGTCGAGCGGTTGCGCCGGCTGTTCCTTCCCGAGGCCGTGGAGGCCGCCCGCTATCTCGGCCCCTATCGGCTGGCCAATCTCGACCGTTTCTTCCGCCAGCTCCTGACCGCGGTCGAGAACGGCGGCGGCGATCTCACCTCCATTCTGCGCGCCCTCCGCCGCAGCATCGCCGAGGCGCGCGAGGCCGAGGAGGGGAGGCCGCAGGAGGGCGCCGAAGACGCGGTGCAGGTGATGACCATCCATGGCGCCAAGGGGCTCGATTTCCAGCACGTCTACCTGGTGCAGCTCCACAAGCCGCCGCGCGGCGACGCCGGCCCGCGCACCGAGGTGGGCCGTCTGGAGGGTGGCGGTGTCGGCGGCATTGAGGTCCGCCTGTTCGGCGCGCCCACCCTGGGCTACGACCAGATCGCCGCCGAGCGCGCGCGGGTGGAGGCGGCCGAGCGGGTGCGCACCCTGTACGTGGCCATGACGCGCGCCAAGGATCGTCTCGTCCTCGCCGCCGCCTGGCCGGAGGAGCCGGAAGTCAAGTCCAGTGAGCAGGCCCGCACCCACCTCGATCTCCTCCTCGCGCGCCCCGACCGGCCCGCCGAGCCGCTGGCGGTCCTCTGGGAAAGATCCTTGGGAGAGGGAGAGCCCGCCGCTTTCGCCGACCCGGCCGGCGCGCTCTGGAAGTTCCCCGCCCTCGGGCCGGCCCGCGGCATGGACGACGACGCCGAGGCGGCCGGTCCGGACCTGCCGTCTCCCGACGAGGTGGCCCGTGCCTCGGCCGCCCTGCGCGCCGATCGCCTCGCCGCCGCCGCCCACAGCGCCCGCCGGTTCGGCGGCGCCGCCTCCGAGGAGGCCCACGAGCTGCTCCGCCAACAGCTCGCCGAGCGCCGGCTGTCCGACGAGCCAGCTCCGGCGCCGCAATTTCCTGCCGGCGATTCCAGCGACCGCGAAGCCGCCATGGCCGCCGGTGGTGCGGTCCACCGCGCCCTGGAGGAGTGGGACCTCGCCGTCGGTCCGCAGATGGAGCTGGAGCGCCAACGTCGTCTGCTCAGGGCCTATTTGACCCCGCTCGCCGGTGGCGACGCGCTGGAGCGTGCTCTCCCCCGTGCCGCCGAGCTGCTGGAGCACTTCGCCGCGAGCGGTTTGCTCCGGCGCCTGCTTGAGCTGCGCGATTCCATCCTCGCCCGCGAGCTGCCGGTGCTGATCCCGCCGGGAGACGGCCCGCACGCGCCGGTCGGCGTCGTCACCGGCGCGATCGACCTCCTCTACCGCGATCCGGCGACCGGAGAGATCGTCATCGCCGACTACAAGACCGACGAAACCGCCACCGCCGCCGACCTCGACCGCCGTGCCGCCGCCTACGCTCCGCAGGGCGCCGCCTACATGCGGGCGATTCAGGAGGCCCTGGAGCTCAAGAAGGCGCCGCGGTTCGAGCTGTGGTTTCTGCGGGCCGACCGGGTGGTGCCGGTCGGAAGAGAAAGGACATAAAGAAACGGCTGTCCGTGTTTTGTCCTTTATGTCCTTGCAGTCCTTTATGTCCTTTTGTCCTTTCCCCCCTCCACCGCAAGTTTTCCCGTCCCGCGGGGTTCCAGAACCATGAAAGCCGCAACCCTGATCGTCATCGCCCTGGCCGCCGCCGCTCTCTGCCTGCCCCCGGGAGGGGGCGTCGCGGTGCTGTCGGCCGGCACCGAGCGCCAGCCCTCCGTGCATCTTCCCTGGAAAGCCGCCGGGCTGACCGAGCGCGAGGCGGCGGCCCATCTGCTCAACCGGTTCGCCTACGGACCCCGGCCCGGCCAGGTGGACGAGGTCGTCAAGATGGGCCTCGACCGCTGGTTCGAGCGCCAGCTCGCCGGCAATCTGCCCGATCCGCGGGTCACCGCGGATCTGCGCCCTCTGCCCGCCCTGGCTCTTCCATCCGCCGACATCGTGCGCACCTATCCGAATCCGGGCGAGGTGCTGCGCGAGGCGAAGAAGGCGGGAGCTGTCCCCCAAGACGCCGAGAAGAAGTCGGAGGATCCCGAACAGCGCAAGCAGACCCGCCAGGCCGTCCTGCGCTGGGCCGCCCAGCAAGGCTACCACCCGCAGAAGGAGCTGCTCGACCAGCTCACGGCGCAGAAGCTCTACCGCGCCGTCGACTCCGAGAACCAGCTCGCCGAGGTGATGGCCGACTTCTGGCTCAACCATTTCAACGTCTCGCTGACCGACAACAAGGCGCGCCCCTGGCTGCTCTCCTATGAGCGCGACGCCATCCGGCCGCACGCCCTGGGACGGATGCGCGAGCTGCTGGAAGCCACGGCGCGCCACCCGGCCATGCTGCTCTATCTCGACAACGCCCAGTCGACCGCCGCGGCGAACGCGACGACGACCATAGAGGACGAGATGGAGCGGCGGCCCATGCGCCGGGGCCGGGGTCGCTTCGGCGTGCAGCGGCCCCCTGCGGCGGGCCTGCAACCGGCCGCCAAGAAGCAGCGCGGGGTCAACGAGAACTACGCCCGCGAGCTGATGGAGCTGCACACCCTCGGCGTCGACGGCGGCTACACCCAGGCCGACGTGATCCAGGTGGCGCGCGCCTTCACCGGCTGGACGATCATTCCGCCGGCCCGCCGCGAAGAGGCCGAGCGCCGGCTGGCGCGCGCCCAGCGTGCCGGCGGCCTGGGATTCGCCACCCAGGGCGACTTCCTCTTCCGCGCCGACATGCACGACGCCGGAGCGAAGGTCGTGCTCGGCAAGCACCTGCCCGCCGGCCGCGGCATGGAGGACGGCGAGGACGTCCTCGACCTGCTGGCGGCCCATCCGTCGACCGCCCGTCACCTGGCGACCAAGCTGGCGGTGCGCTTCGTCAGCGACCAGCCCTCGAAGGCGCTCGTCGACCACCTGTCCACCGTCTACCTGCAGAGCGGCGGCGATGTCCGCGCGATGCTGCGCGCCATCGCCGAGTCGCCGGAATTCTGGAGTCGCCAGACGGTGGGCGCCAAGATCAAGTCCCCCTTCGAGCTGGCCGTCTCGGCCATCCGGAGCACCGGCGCCCACGTCGACGATCCGCAGGCCGCCGTGCAGTGGATCTCGCACATGGGCGAGCCGCTCTACGCCTATCAGGCGCCGACCGGCTATCCCGACCGCGCCGAGGCGTGGGTCAACACCGGCTCGCTGCTCAACCGGATGAACTTCGGGCTGCAGTTCGCCTCCGGCCGCGTCGACGGCGTCGGCCTCGACCTCCCCGCCCTGCACGGCGGCAAAGAGCCCGAGTCCCGCCAGGAGGCGCTCACCGTCTACGCCAACCTGCTCCTCCCCGGGCGCAATCTCGATCCGGTGCTGAAGCAGCTCACCCCGATGGTCACCGATCCCGGCCTGGCCCAGAAGATCGACGACGCGGCGCCCCGCCGGGAGGCGGCGGACGGTGACGACGACACCATGATGATGAATGAAGGAGCCGCCCGCCCGCGGGCTGCCCGCCTTGCAAAGGCTGGACAGGGTGGGGCCAGAAAGGGGATGGGAAACCAGATCCGGCCGCCGCGAGACCTGCATCCGCCGACCCCTCTCGAGCAGGTGGTCGGCGTGATCCTCGGCTCCCCGGAATTCCAACGCCGTTGAGGCCATTGAGGCCGATCAGGAGACTCGCTATGTACAGCCGCAGAATGTTCCTCAAGACCGGCGGGATCGCCCTGTTCACGCTCGGCGTCGGTCCGCGTTTCCTCACCCGCGCGGCGGCGGCGGCGCAGGCCGCCACGGGCGGTGCCGGAGCGCGGCGGAAGGTCCTGGTCACCATCTTTCAGCGCGGCGCCATGGACGGCCTGATGGCGGTGCCCACCCTGGACGACGCGGCGCTCCGCGGTGTCCGGCCGCATCTGGCGATGACCGCGGCGAAGAGCGGCGGCGAGGAGGCCGCAATCGACCTCGGCACCGGCTTCGGCCTGCACCCCGGCTTCAATGCGCTGCTTCCATTTTGGAAAGAGAGCCGGCTGGCCATCGTCCACGCCGTCGGCTCCCCCGATCCGACGCGCTCCCACTTCGACGCCCAGGACTACATGGAGACCGGCACGCCGGGCCGCAAAGGCACGCCGTCGGGCTGGCTCAACCGGGCGGTCGGCCTGCTCGGCCACGACGCCACGCCGTTCCGCGCCGTGGCGATGACCGCGGCCATGCCGCGCTCCCTCTACGGCGACCAGCCGGCCATCGCGGTGACCGACCTCGCCGACTTCCGCGTGCGCCTGCCCGGCGCGCAGAACGTCGCGGCGGCGGCCGGCCAGGGCTTCGAGGCGCTCTACCAGCAGACCTCCCAGGGATTGCTGCGCGACACCGCGAGCGAGACCTTCCAGGCGCTCGACATGCTGAAGCCGGAGCAGATCGCGCGCTACCGTCCGGCCAACGGCACGGTCTATCCGGAGAGCCCGCTCGGCCATTCGATGCGCCAGATCGCGCTCCTGGTGAAGGCCGGCGTCGGCCTCGAAGTCGCCTTCGCCGAGTCCGGCGGCTGGGACACCCATGCGCAGCAGGGCACGGTGAACGGCACCTTCGCCCGCCAGGCGAAAGACCTCGCCGGATCGATCGAGGCGTTCTGGACCGACCTCGGGCCTGATTATCAGGACGACGTGCTGCTCACCACCATGACCGAGTTCGGCCGCACCGTGCGCGAGAACGGCTCGGGAGGCACCGACCACGGCCACGGCTCGTGCCTCTTCGTCCTCGGCAACAAGGTCGACGGCGGCAAGGTGCACGGCACCTTCCCGAAAGGCCTCGACAGCGCCGCGCTCTATGAGGGGCGCGACCTGCCGGTGACCACCGACTTCCGCGCCGTCTTCTGCGAGCTGGCCGGCAAGCATCTCGCCATCCGTGACGATGCCAGGCTCTTCCCCGGCTGGACCGGTCACCGCCTTCCCCTTCTGCACGCGTAAAACGCGCGTAAAGTCTGCACGCTCTCCTTCCGGCGGTTCGTAAGACCTACCGCCGGGAGAGAGCTCCAGCCCCCGCAATCCTCCCCGCAAGACCTCTCATCTGGCATGCGGTTTGCTCTCTTCCCGGCGCATGGCGAAGGCGGGGAAAGAACCTCGCAATCGCCCATCCCGAGGCGGAGGATGAAGCAATGTCAAGGCAAATGGTTCGCAGCATCCTGGCGGGAACTGCTCTGGTCATCACTCTCAACGTCACATTTCCTGTGTCGAGCGAAGCGGCTGGGTTCAGCCCTCTGATGGATAGCGGGAACATGGTGGAATTAGTTTTGCATTGGTTTTCGGGCTTATGGAACGGTGGCCATGTTCTCGCGAAGACCGTGGCCTCTCCGGCTCCCGGCAGCGGCACCACATCCGGTACGGTCGTGACTTGCGGTGGAGACCAGGGTGTTTGTATCGATCCGAACGGCTAGTGGCTCCGTTCTGAGCCTGCGTGAGGGAGGTTTTGGCGTGTGCGACAACACCACGGAATTGGATTTGACGGCGATCACCAGCGGTGTCCCGCTGCAAGCCTCCATCCGCCATCTGCTATCCTGCCCGGAGTGCCGCTCCGCGGCGGCGCCTCGGCTCTTTCCCCTGTTGGCGAGCAAGTTTCCTGCGGATGACGAGGAGAAGGATTTGTCCCCTGAGCTTGATGCAGCCTACGACAATGCCCTCGACCGGTCATTCGCCACCCTGTTCGAGCGCCAGCGTGCTTTGCGGGAGAGCTCCGGGGTTCGGGGTGCCTTGGCGATCTACGCCGAGAGGGGGATTGCCGGCCTGCAGGAAAGCCCCCGTCTGCTCAGCGGTCTCGCCGCCTATCGGACCCTGCTCGACCTCTGCCAAGAGCTGCGCTATGAGGATCCCAAGCGGATGGTCGATGCCGGGTTCCTCGCGGTCTATGTCGCCGGGCGCTTGAGCGAACGGCGCTTCGGTGTTCCGCGGGTGGCGGACTGGAAGTGCCGGGCTCTGCTCGAGTTGAGCAACGCCTACCGGGTCTCCGACCGTCTGGACGACGCCGAACGGACGCTCGGCGAGGCCGACGCGGCGTTCCAGTCCGGCACCGGGGACGATCTCCTGAAGGCCCGCCTGTTCGACGTCCGCGCTTCGCTCTTCGCCGACCGGCGGCATTTCGAGGCTGCCAGCGAGGCTCTCGACACCGTCTATGTCATCTACTCGGGGCGCGGAGACCGGCATCTGGCCGGCCGGGCGCTGATCAGCAAGGGCATCTACGTCGGCTACAGCGGCGCGCCCGAGGAAGCGATCCGCCTGCTGCAGGAGGGGGTGACGCTGATCGAGCCGGGACGCGACCCCGCGCTGCTCTATGCGGCGATCCACAATCAGGCGCACTTCCTCCTCACCTGCGGCCGCCTCGGCGAAGCGCGCGCCCTGCTGTGGAAATTCCCCGCCTCTCCGGAAGCCGTGGGAGGGCGGGTGAACCTCCTCAAGATGCGCTGGCTCGCCGCCCAGATCGACGCCAACCTTGGCGAGCTGTGGCGGGCGGAGCAGGCGTTCCTGGAGGTGAAGCGCGGCTTCGAGGAGGCGGGCCTGTACTACAAGGCGGCCCTGGTCACGCTCGAAATGGCCACCGTCCTCATCCGCGAAAACCGCCAGGACCAGGCGCGCGATCTCGTCGTCGAGGTCCTCGGCGTGTTCAAGGTGCTGCGCATCCAGCGCGAGTCGCTGGGCAGCTTGCTGCTCCTCGACAAGGCGTTCGAGGAGCGGGTCGCCACCGGGGCGATGGTCGAGCAGGTGCTGGAGCTGCTGCGGCGCGCCGAGGACAACCCCGCCGCGGCGCCTACTCTCCCTTGAGGCCGCCCTTCTTGGCGTAGTACCGGAACGAGCGGAAGCTCATCCCCAGGACCTCGGCGGCCTGGGTCTGCACGCCACCGGTGCGGTTGAGCGCCTGCTGCATGAGCTGAATGCGGATCCCTTCCAGATACTTCTCCAGGTCGAGGCCCTCTTCCGGCAGCTCGATCAGGTCCGAGCTCATCTTGCGGTGGGTGAGGAGGTGGACCGGCAGGTCGCGGGTGGTGATCGTCTCGGCGTGGGAGAGCGCCAGGGCGCGCTCGATCAGGTTCTCGAGCTCGCGCACGTTGCCCGGCCAGTCATAGCTCTCCAGCATCTGCATCGCTTCCACGGAGATCGGCTTCGGCGCCATGTCCATCTGCTTGCAGTATTTCTGCAGGAAGAAGTCGACCAGCAGCGGGATGTCTTCGCGGCGCTGGCGCAGCGGCGGCAGGTGGATCGGCAGGACGTTGATCCGGTAGAAGAGGTCTTCGCGGAAGTCGCCGCTCGCGATACGGGCCTCCAGGTCCTGGTTGGTGGCGGCGATGATCCGCACGTCGACCGGCTCCTCTTCGTTGCCGCCCACCTTGCGCACCACCTTCTCCTGGAGGGCACGCAGCAGCTTGACCTGCATGGTCGGCGTCATTTCGCCGATCTCGTCGAGGAACAGGGTGCCGCGGTCGGCTTCCTGGAAGAGCCCTTTCTTGTCGCGCACGGCGCCGGTGAAGGCGCCCCGCTCGTGGCCGAAGAGCTCGCTCTCGAGCAGGTTCTCGGGCAGCGCGCCGCAGTTGATGGAGAGGAACCGGCGCGTCGCCCGCGGGCTCGCGAAGTGGATCGCGCGGGCGATCAGCTCCTTGCCGGTGCCGCTCTCGCCGTGCACCAGCACCGTCGAGCTGGTGCGCGCGATGCGCTCGATCAGCGAGAAGATGGCCTGCATCCGCGCGCTCTTGCCGATGATGTTGTTGAACGTGTACTTCTGCGCCAGCTCGCGGCGCAGGTAGATGTTCTCATCGGCCAGCTCGGCCCGCTCCAGGGCCTTCTGCGCCACGATCTTCAGCTCCTCGACGTCGAACGGCTTCGAGATGTAGTCGGCGGCGCCGAGCTTCATCGCTTCGATCGCCGCCTTGGTGGAGGTGTAGGCCGTCATCATGATGACCGCCGGATCGGCCTCGCCGGACTTGATCTCGCGCAGCAGGTCGATGCCGTTGCCGTCCGGCATCATGACGTCGCAGAGGACGAGGTCGTAGGTCGCATGGCCGAGCGCGTGGCGGGCCTCCTCGACGGTGCGCGCGGTGTCCACCTCGTACCCCTCCTGCTGGAAGAGGAGAGAGAGGAAGTCGAGGATGCTTCCCTCGTCGTCGACGATCAGCAGGTGTGCACCCATCAAGCCATCTCCTTCAGGCCAGGTCCATCAAGGCAATTCCGAAGCCGCGAGCCGGGCCGGCTCCATGGCGGCCAGCGCCGCCGCCGACTCGTCGCGCGGCAGCTCGACGGTAATGGTGGTTCCGCTCCCCTGCCGGCTTTCGACGTGCAGACGGCCGCCATGGTCCTGGACGATGCGGTAGACGATGGCCATGCCGATTCCGGTGCCGCTGTCGAAGAACGAGCGGAACGGATGGAAAAGGTTGGCCCGCTGCTCCTCCGACATGCCGCGGCCGGTGTCGATCACCTGGAAACGGTACGCCTCCTCGTCGATCCGCCCGACCACCCGCAACGTGCCGCCGTCCGGCATCGCCCGCAGGGCGTTGCGCGCCAGGTTCCAGAAGATCTGGCTCACCTGGTCGGCGTCGCCGATGAGATGGACCGAGGGCGGCTGGAGGTCGATCTCGACGCGGTGGCGGTCGGAGACCTCTTCGCTGTTGTGCAGCAGCTCGCAGTTCTCCGCCAGCACGCGGGCGACGTCGAACGGCGTGCTCGCCCGCTCGCGCGGCTTGGCGAAGCGGAGGAAGCCCTTGATGGTGCGGTCCAGGCGCTGGCTCTCCTTGAGCAGGATGTCGAGGAGGCGGCGCTGCGCCGGGTCGCTGCCGGTCGCGCCCGAGAGCATCTGCACCGAGCCCGAGATGGCGGCCAGGGGGTTGCCGATCTCATGCGCCAGACCGGCGGCGAGCTCGCCCACCGCCGCCATGCGGTCCTTGATCCGCAGCTCCTCGCGGAGCTGCCGCCAGTGGGTCAGGTCCTGGAAGATGACGATGTAGCCGCGGTGCTTGCCGTCCGCCTCGGCGAGCTGGGAGATCGAAAAGCCGATGTAGCCCGTTTCGCCTTCGCCGCGCGCCAGCTCCACCTCCGACCGCAACCGGCCGCGTTGCGAGCTGGCGGCGGTCAGCTCCCCCCACTGGCGGGCCGAGAAGAGGCCGGATTCCTGGATCTTCCGCCCGACCATCTCGCTCTCCGGTTTGTCCAGGATGGCCAGGCCGGCCTGGTTCACCAGGGTGATCACACCGTTGAGATCGGTGGTGATGAGGCCGCTGTTGATCGACTGGATGATGTCGCTGTGCATCACCTGCAGGTCGGCCAGATCCTCGCTCTTCTCCTCCAGCTCCCGCTGCGCCTGGCGGGCCAGGTACGAGGTCAGCAAGGCCACGGCATAGAAGCCGAAACAGTGGATGGCGAGGTTGAAGACCACCCAGCCGACCGGCACCAGGGGGGCCGAGGGCCCGGGCGGATGGATCTTTCCGGTGTAGGCCAGCAGGATCAGAGCGCCGTAGAGGACGTTCGCGGCGCTCGCCACGGTGATCCCGGTCCGCCGGCGCAGCAGCGTCGAGGCCACCGCGATGACGATCAGGTAGAGAAGGGAGAAGGGGCTCTCGATGCCGCCGTAGAAATAGACGATGACGCTGATCAGCACCAGGTCGCCGCCGAACTGGATGTAGGCCTGGAGCTTGGGGTGGCCGCGCAGGAAGCGCAGCAGGGCGATGTAGGCCAGCGTCTCCCCGCACGTCAAGCCCAGCAGGTAGAAGACGGTGTGCCAGGGTACCAGGAACCCGATGTCGCCGCCGGGCTCCGGCGTGGAGCCGGGACCGATCTGGAACAGGGCGTAGGGCACCACCGCGGCCACCACGGCCACCAGCCGGATGGCGATGTACCAACGGAGCTGGCGGGAGAGGTTGGTCATGGAGCCGGGGGGCGAGCCGGCGCCGGAGGGGAGACATCCCCTCCGGCGTCGCTCCTCAGCCGATCTTGGAAAGGATCGAGTAGAGCGGCAGGTACATGGCGGCGACGATCGTGCCGATGACCACGCCGAGCACGGTGATCATCACCGGCTCGATGAGCTTCATCAGGCCGGCGACGGCGGTGTCGACCTCGTCTTCATAGAAGTCGGCGATCTTCGACAGCATCTGGTCGAGGGCGCCGGTCTGCTCGCCGACGTTGAGCATCTGCACCACCATCGCCGGGAACACCTTGGTCTCGGCGAGCGGCTCGCTGATCGTCTTGCCTTCCTCGACGCTCTTGCGCACCGCCATGACCGCGTCTTCGATGATGGCGTTGCCCGCCGTCTTGGCGGTGATCTCCAGGCCGTCGAGGATCGGCACGCCGGACGCCGTCAGGGTGGCGAGGGTGCGGCAGAAGCGGGCGACGGCGATCTTGCGCAACAGCATGCCGATGACCGGGATCTTGAGCAGCAGGCCGTCGAGGATGCGCCGGCCTCGGTACGTCTGGTGCCACTTGGCGACCGCGAAGCAGCCGGCGGCGATGGCCGGGACGATGAGGATGATGTAGCGCGCCACGAAGTTGCTGGCGCCGATCACCATGCGGGTGAGGAACGGCATCTCGCCGCCCAGGCCGGCGAAGAGCTGGGCGAACACCGGGATGACTTTCCACAGGATGATGAACACCACACCGGCGGCGATGACGATGATGCTCACCGGGTAGATGAGCGCCGACTTCACCTGGCTGTTGAGCTTCACCGCCTTCTCGATGTAGATCGAGAGGCGCTGCAGGATGACGTCGAGGATACCGCCGGCCTCGCCGGCCGCCACCATGTTGGTGAACAGGTTGTCGAACGCCTTGGGATGCTTGCGCATCGAATCGGCGATCGACATGCCGGCTTCGACGTCGCTCCTCACCTCGGTGATGATCGCGGCGAACGTCTTGCTCTCCTCCTGGCTGCCGAGGATCTCCAGACACTGCACCAGCGGCAGGCCGGCGTCGAGCATCACCGAGAACTGGCGGGTGAAGATGGCGATGCGCTTCGGCGGGATCTTGAAGGAGAAGCGCGGCACGAGCTTGACCTCGCGCCCCTTCTCCCGGATGTTGGTGACCTGGATCTGCTGCCGGCGCAGGTTGGCGATCGCCGCGTCGCGGTTGTCCGCCAGCAGCACGCCCTCTTGCGCCTGCCCGGCGCGGGTACGACCTTTCCAAACGAAACTAGGCATGGGCTCAGCTCCTTACGTTTTCCGTGCCGAGCAGCGGGTTCAAAGCAGCGGGACCACGGTTGATCATCTCCTGCAGCTCGTCCGGCAGCGAGGAGCGGATCAGCGCGGTCTCCAGGGTGATCATGCGCTTGAAGTAGAGGGCGGCGAGCGACTGGTTGAAGGTCTGCATCCCGTACTTGGACTGTCCGGCCTGCATCATGCCGTAGATCTGGTGCACCTTGTCCTCGCGGATCAGGTTGCGGATCGCCGAGTTGGGGATCAGGATCTCCATCGCCATCACCCGCCCCTTGCCTCCGGCCTTGGGCAGCAGCGACTGGCAGACGATCCCTTCGAGCACCATCGAGAGCTGTGCCCGGATCTGTCCCTGCTGGTGCGCCGGGAAGACGTCGATGATGCGGTTGATCGACTGCGCCGACGAGTTGGTGTGCAGGGTGGCGAAGGTCAAGTGGCCCGTCTCGGCGATGCGCAGCGCCGACTCGATGGTCTCCAGGTCGCGCATCTCGCCGATCAGCACCACGTCCGGGTCCTGCCGCAGGGCCGAGCGCAGGGCGGCGGCGAAGCCGTGCGTGTCGGCGTGCACCTCGCGCTGGTTCACCAGGCATTTCTTGTGCGAGTGCAGGAACTCGACCGGATCCTCGATGGTGATCATGTGCTCCGACCGCTCGCGGTTGATCTTGTCCAGCATCGCCGCCAGCGTCGTCGACTTGCCCGAGCCGGTCGGTCCGGTGACCAGGATCAGCCCGCGCGGCTTCTCGCACAGCTTCTCGATCACGATCGGCAGGCCCAGCTCCTTGAACCCCTTGATCTCGAAGGGGATCTGCCGGAACACGGCGGCGATGGCGCCGCGCTGGTGGAAGATGTTGGCGCGGAAGCGGGCCAGCCCCTTGATGCCGAAGGAGAGGTCGATCTCCAGGTCCTCCTCCAGCCGGTGCTTCTGGTTGTCGGTCAGGATCGAATAGGCCAGCGCCTTCGTCTCCGACGGCGTCATCGCAGGGATCCCCTCCAGGGGGCGCAGATGGCCGTCCACCCGGATCTGCGGCGGCGAGTTGGTCGTGATGTGCAGGTCGGACCCGCCTGCGGCGACCATGTCCTTGAGCATCTGGTTTAGTGTCGGCGGCATGTCGACAGACTCCCGATCAAAGAAGAACGGATAGACTCCGCTACAACTGAACGCGCGTGAGCTGGCGGCAGTCTACACCATTGAGGGAATAGATGAACAGGCATAAGGTCCCCGGCTCCCGTTGGGATATGGTAACCCCGTGAGCGAGCCGATCAGCCATCACGAGGAAGAATCTCTCGAAAAGGCCTTCGACTCCCGCCTGATGGGCCGGTTGCTGGCCTATCTGCGCCCCTACCGCGGGATGACCGTGGCGGCGGTGGCGCTCATGCTCGTCTCCTCGCTTCTCCAGCTCGTCGGTCCCCCGGCGGTGGCGGTCGCCCTGGACCTCTTCATCTGGCCGCGGACCGGAACCAAGCTGTCCGGGGCGAGCGCCTGGGTGGCGGGCCTGCTGCACGCCCGCGGCATCGATCCGGCCCGGGTTCAGGCCCAGGGGCTGGCGATCACCTCGCTGATCTACCTGGCCGCGCTGGTCCTCACCTTCGTCGTCGTGTATGCCGAAGGGTACCTGATGCAGCTCATGGGCCAGTATGTGATGAACGACATGCGCCGGCAGATCTTCGCCCATCTCCAGCGTCTGCCGATCTCCTTCTACGACCGGAACCCCATCGGCCGCCTGGTGACCCGGGTGACCACCGACGTGGACGCCCTGAACGAGCTGCTGTCGGCCGGCATCGTCGCCATCTTCGGCGACGTCCTGCTGCTCGCCGGCATCGTCGGCATCCTCTTCCTGTTCGACTGGCGGCTGGCGCTGGTGTCGTTCTCCATCGTGCCGCTGATCGTGCTGCTGACCTCCTGGTTCCGGGCGCGGGTGCGGGGGAGCTTCCGCGAGGTGCGGGTCAAGATCGCCCGCATCAACGCCTTCCTCCAGGAGCACATCACCGGCATGCCGGTGGTGCAGCTCTTCAACCGCGAGGCGCGCTCCTACGCGGAGTTCGGAGCGATCAACAAGGACCACCGCGACGCCAACGTGCGCGCCATCTTCTACTACGCCGTCTTCTTCCCCGGCGTCGAGCTCATCACCGCCCTCGGCACCGGCCTCCTGCTCTGGTTCGGCGGCGGCCGGGTGATTTCGCAAGCTCTCACGATCGGCACCCTGGTCGCTTTCCTCCAGTTGGTGCAACGGTTCTACCAGCCGCTCTCGGACCTGTCGGAGAAGTACAACATCCTGCTCGGTGCCATGGCGAGCTCGGAGCGCATCTTCCGTCTCCTCGACACCGAGCCGGCGATCGTGCCGCCGGCCCAGCCGTATCAGCCGGAGGGTGTCGGCGGCATCCGCGGAGCCATCGAGTTCGATCACGTGGTGTTCAGCTACAAGGAAGGGGAGCCGGTGCTGCGCGGCCTGACCTTCCGCCTCGCGCCCGGCGAGACGCTGGCGGTGGTGGGCCACACCGGCGCCGGCAAGAGCACCCTCGCCAACCTGCTGCTGCGCTTCTACGACGTCGACTCCGGCGCCGTGCGGGTGGACGGCGTGGATGTCCGCGAATGGGACCCGGCGCGCCTGCGGCGGAGCATCGCCATGGTCCTCCAGGACGTCTTCCTCTTCTCGGGGACGGTGGCGCAGAACATCCGCCTGGGCGAGGAGTCGATCAGCGACGAGCGGGTGCGCTGGGCCGCCGCCGAGGTGCATGCCCTGCCGTTCATCGAGAAGCTGCCGGGCGGCCTCAATGCGCCGGTCCGCGAGCGCGGCGCCGGTCTCTCGGTGGGGCAGAAGCAGCTCATCGCCTTCGCCCGCGCCCTCGCCTTCGATCCCAAGATCCTCATCCTGGACGAGGCGACCTCCTCGATCGACACCGAGACCGAGCAGCTCATCCAGAAGGCCCTCGACCGCCTGCTCACCGGGCGCACCAGCATCGTCATCGCCCACCGCCTGTCGACCGTCCAGAAGGCCGACCGCATCCTCGTGATGCACAAGGGGGAGATCCGCGAGATGGGCACCCACCAGGAGCTGCTCGCCCTGCGCGGCATCTACTATCGTCTCTACCTGCTCCAGTACAAGGATCAGGAGCTGGAGAGGCGCGAGCACCCGCATCCGTCGGCGGCGTTGAACGTGTAGGGGGAAGCTCGTCAAAGTCGGCGGCGGTGCCGGAAAGCGCCCTCACCCCCGACCCCTCTCCCGGCTCCCCCCGCCCGTCCCCGGGAGAGGGGAGACAAGCAAAGAAAAGCTGTCTATAAGCGCAATCTTAAAGTAGGGGAGGGGCTTGCCCCCTCCCGGGTGGACGGGCGGAGGGCCGGCTTTGACCCCGATGGCGAGGGAAGCGTGCGATAATCCGGAGAAGAAGGCCGCCTATGGAAGAACCAATTCAGACGCTTGAGGTCGTCGCCCTGACCGTCGATGTCCCTGACTTCAACCTCCGTCGAGGTCAGGTCGGCACGGTAGTTGACGTGCTTGGAGGCGGCAAGGCTCTGGAAGTCGAGTTCTCCGACCGTGATGGGCGGACCTACGCATCCCTTGGCCTTCGTCCTGAGCAGTTGATGGTTTTGCGCTACGCCCCCCTGGGCTCTGCATCGGGGATGCGGGAGTAACCCGTCCTCGCCGTGGCAGACCCGTCTCCGCACCAGAAAGACGTGATCCTCGACCGCCTGGCGCGGCGGGCGAACGTCGCCCAGTTCGTCAGCTTCGGTCCGAACGGCGTCCAGCGCCACGCCTGGCTGCGCGGCCGCGAGCCGAATCTGCCGTTCGCCTCTCTGGAGGAAGCCGTCGCGGCGCTCCTCGCCGCTTCTCCCGAGCGGTCGGTGAACGTGCGGAGCTACGCGCCGGCGTCACCCAAGGCGCGCGAGTTCCTCTATGGGAAGACCAACGCCGAAGAGGTCGCCGCCGCGGTGCGCCGGCTGGCGGCGGAGGGGCTGTTCACCATCGTCAACGAGACGGTGGACATCGAAGACGGCGGCGTCTCCGGCGTGGCGTTCGGCGACATCCTCGAATTCGCTCCGGGCGATACGCCGCGCTGCGTCGAGAAGCCGGGCACGGCGGCCCTGCCGCGCCGTCTTGGCCTGCGTCTGCTGGAGACCGTCTACGGCTTCGCTCCGTCTCTCCACGAAAAGCCGGAGATGCGGGTGGAGTTCAGCCTGCATCCTCTGCGCCGTGGGGTGCGCCACGAGCACACCATCCTCTGGGAGACCGAAAAGCCCGGACCGCCGCCGTCCGCGCCCGAGATCGCCTGGCCGAACCGCTTCAGCCGCCACGTGGGGGACAAGGCCTTCGGCCTGCTGATCGCCGATGCCCTGGGGCTGCCGGTGCCGCGCGTCCAGGTCATCCCCCGCCGGCTCGCCCCGTTCCGCTTCGGCGTCGACACCAGTCTTGCCGAGACCTGGATCCGCACCTGTCCGGTCGAGCAGGTGCCCGGTTTCTTCACCACCCACCACGGCTGGCTCGATCCGTTCCGCCTCCTGGCCGCCGAAGACCCACAGGGCGACGCCATCGCCTCCATCCTCGCCCAGCAGGCGGTGGACGCCCGCCACTCCGGAGCCCTGGTGGCGCAGCCGGGCGGCGAGCCGTTGATCGAAGGCGTCGCCGGCTCCGGCGACGACTTCATGACCGGCCGCAAGCCGCCCGAAGAGCTGCCGGCCGAAGTGCTGCGCGACGTCCGCTCCGCCTACGGCCGCGCCGCCTCGACCCTCGGCCCCGTGCGCTGCGAATGGGTCCACGACGGCGCGCGGGTCTGGGTCCTCCAACTCCATCGGGGTGGGAGCGCCTCCTCCGGACGGGTGGTCCACCCCGGTGACGCGGAGCGCTATCACCGCTTTGATGTCGCACAAAGGATCGAGGCCCTGCGGGAGCTGATCAGCCGGATTCAGGGAAGCGGAGACGGCGTCGTGCTCGTCGGCCGCGTCGGCGTCACAAGCCACTTCGGCGACCTCCTGCGGCGCGCCCAGATTCCTTCCCGGATCGAAGAGGGGCCGGGCTGACTGTGCTACCGTCGGGACGTAACACGTTCGATCGAGGAGGGCCGGTCGATGGGGCTTGTCCGAGCAGTCTTGATTGCGCCTTGGGTCAGCGTGCCGGTCGCTGTCTCCTGGTCCATTGCGCTCTATCCTCCCAAACCCCCTACCTTCCAGGAATTCCTGGGAACAATTATAACGGGGGCGATTTACATGTCGGTCTTTGGGGTGCCGATCGCCTACTTCGGCACGTTGGTCGTGGGACTACCCGCCTATCTTCTCCTGCGACGCGCGAATCTCCATCGCCTCTGGATCGCGGCTGCGATCGGATTTGGAGTGCCGTTTGTGTTCACGTGCTTCGGGCGGGCAGAGAATAGCATCCCCGCGCTCTCTCCAACCTTCTTCGGCGTGAACGGCCTTGCCGTGTCCATCTTGTTTTGGTTGCTGGCCGCAGAAAAGAACCGGAAGCGTCTTATCTATTCCGAATGGGAGGAGGTGAGTCGCCTGCTCCCGCGACGGCTTCCTGACTGGGCTGCTGCGGCGAGAGAGAAGGCGTTGCTGCTGCCGATGCTCATCGCCTCGGGCCGTCTCTGCTCTCCTCGGGATGTGACCACGTCCGATCGAGGAGGTCGGTCGATGGAGCTTGTCCGAGCAGTCTTGATTGCGCCTTGGATCAGCGTGCCAGTCACCGTCTCCTGGTCCATTGCGCTCTATCCTCCCAATCCCTCTGAATTACTGGGAACAATCATTAGGGTAGCGATCTATTTCTTGTCCTTTGGACTGCCGATTGCCTACTTCGGCACGTTGGTCGTGGGCCTGCCTATCTATCTGCTCCTGCGACGCGCGAACCTCCATTGCCTCTGGATCGTAGCTGCGACCGGATTTGGAGTGCCGTTTGTGTTCACATGGCTCGGGCATGCAAAGAATATCATCCCCGCGCTCTCTCCGACCTTCTTGGGCGTGAACGGCCTTGCCGTGTCCATCGTGTTTTGGTGGCTGGCAAACTCGGGCGGCGCTGATCCGCAAGAAGAAAAGAGCCGGAAGAGTCTCATCGATTCTGAACCGGAGGAGTAAGTCGCCGGCTCCGGCGACGACTTCAGGACCGGCCGCAAGCAACTCCGCCTGGGGGATCGTCAACTTTCCCTGGGGTGAGCTCAACCTCGCCTGGGGGATCGTCGATCCTGGCCAGGGCCGCTTCCAGGTCGACTCGGAGGCTCGACCGCCGAGCCGCCTTTGGTGCCCGGCGCCGCGGCCCGCCCAGGACCCTGCCGATCCGATCCTGACATCACCGTGCCGCGAAGCCGGCGAGCAGAGCGTCCAGCCGGCCACCGAGCGCGAACACGATGCTCCACACCCACAGCGCGGTGATGATGCCGGTGAACACGTCCATCGTGTAGTGCGCCCGCAGGATCAGCACCGCGCTCACCTCGATGACAGCGATCACGAGACCGGCGACGGCCGCCCACGTTCCGCCCCAGTGGGCCAGCTCCAGACAGCCGTAGACGGCGATCGCGGTATGCCCCGAGAAAAAGAGGTCGGTGGCGGTGCCGTAGGTGACGAGCAGGGTGGGAAAACCCGGATTGCGCCAGATCATCCCCTCGGGCGGCGGCAAGGCGCAGAGACCCTGGCAGATCTGGCGCAATCCGAACAGGATCAAAAGCCCCACCAAAGGCCGCGTGCTCGGGCCGAAGATCGCCTGAAAGACGAGGAACAGACCGAGACAATCGATCAGCGCCGAGGTGAAGATCAGCAGCCCATTGGCCACCCGCGGCCGTTCGTGCAGCGCCCGGTTGAGCGGCGCGGTCCAATCGAGAATCGTGTCGCCGATCCTGCCTTCGACGGCGGCGCGCTTGCCGAGCAGCGATTGGGTCCAGAACCAGGCGGCGAGGCTCCCCGCCACCAGGCCGGCGCGCAGAGCCCACAGCGGTACGCTCATTGAGATCTCCTCATTTCAGCTCGGCCACTCTTCCGGCACCAGATCCCCCAGCTCGCCGATCTCCGCCGCGAGGCTCCGGCGCTTTTCCAGCAGCCGTGCGGCAAGCTCGCGGTCGCGCAGGCAGCGCACGAAGGCATGGGCTTCCCGCCGCAGCCGCACCAGCCGGTCGCGCCAGGAGAGCGCGAAGAAAGCGCTCGGAAAGAGCATCACGAGCAGCGCGCCCGCGGCCCACCGGCCACCCCAATGCAGCGCCGCCCAGGTCTCCAGGATCCAGAAGAGCGGGTAGAGGAGGAGCCCGATGGCGATTTTGTCCGTCGCCTCCTCCTCATCGGTCGCCTTCAGCATCCGTACGCCCACGCCGGTCAGCTCATACGGTGCAATGTGGAGCGCGATGCCTACCAGCGCCGGCAGGGAGAGGAGCGACAACAGAACCGTCTGCCAGGCCACGCGGCCGGCCAGCCGGGCCGGCGTCACGGGATGATCAAGCCGGGCCAGCCCGAGCCCCGAGCGCTCGACCTCGGTCTCCAGCTCCGCGAGCCGTTGCCGGAACGCCGCCACCCGTTCCGGCGCCCGTTCGAGCAGCAGGCGATAGCTGCGCATCGCGCTCCGCAGCCAGGCCACCCGGCCGGCCGAGTCCACCGGCACCTTGCCGCCTTCGGAGCGCCACAGCTCCTCGGCGAAACGGAGGTGCCGGAGCGTGAGCCGGTCATCCGCCTCGACGATCAGCCCACGCAGCACGGCGGCCAGCTCGTCCGTCAGCTCGCGGGCCGCCCGCTCGGGCTCGGTCCGCGCCAGCGCCACCGCGTCCGCCGTCGGGATGGGTGGTCCGATCAGCACCAGCGCCTGACCTTCGCGGAACGTGCCCGGCGCGGTGAACACGAGCCCCACCGGCAGGAAGGTCACCGAGGACTTCTCGGTCTCGGCGGCCATCTCCGCAGCCAGCAGCATCCGCGCCGCACCGGTGCGCAGCTCCAGCAGCACCGGCTCCGGCTGGGTCCGCCCCTCCGGAAAGATCGCGATCGCGCCGCCGGCCCGGAGCGTCGCCGTGGTCGCCGCGAACAGATCCGCATTGCGCGCCGGGTCCGTGCCGGCCTCCTGGCGCCGGTGCACCGGCAGCGCGCCGAGCAGCCGCAGGAACGGTCCGATCAGCACATGACCGAACAGAGGCGCATTGGCCAGCGTCCGCACCCGTCGCGGCAGCTTGGCGATCAGCAGCATCGCATCCACTACCGAGTTGTGATGATTGGCCGCCACCACCAGCCCACCGCCCGCCGGCACGTTCTCGAGACCGACCACGTCGATGCGCCGGTAGAAAAGCGCCAGCAGAAAGCGCACGAAACCGCTCATCACCGCATAGGCGGACGCACCCGACTCGACGGAGAGGGATTCCTGCTTCGGAGGCATGTTGGTCGGAGACTCTATCTCAGAACGCCGCGCTTCCGGCTTGGCCCGGGCGGCGCCGGTCTGAGCCGCGCGATTCCGCGTTGTCAGAAGCTTCTGCCGCCTTGAGCCGCGCGATTCTGCGTTGAAGAGACCGATTGCGGTCCAGCCGGCGCGATTCTGAGACATCACAAGCCCAGGACGTCTTGAGCCACGCGATTCTGAGGTGGAAGAAGCCCATGACGGTCTGAGCCGGCCGATTCTGCGCCGTCAGAAGCTTCTGCCGGTCTGACCAGAGCGATTCCGCGTTGCCGGAGTCGATTTCGTTTTGACTGGCGGGGATCTGAGCCAGCAGAAACTCATGACGATCTGACCAGCGCCATTCCGGGCCGTCCGAAGCTTATGCAACTCAGAACGATGCCATTGCGGGCTGTCCGAAGCTCCCGCAAGACAGAATGGGGCCATCCAGGCCGTCTGGAGCTTTTGCAAGCCGGAATGGGGCCAATCCAGGCCGTCCGAGCTCGCGCGGCTCGGAGCCCGTCCATTCTTTGCCATCCGAAGCTGTCGCGAGCCGAGTTCGGCCGATTCCGGGCCTTCCGAAGCTCGTGGCGGCAGACAGAGGCAAGGATGGATCGGGAGAACAGGTGATACTGGTAGACTCTGTCATCACCAGAGAGCCGAGGAGCGCGAGCCATGGGAGAGCCGAGCAGGCCGAGCAAATGGCTGGTCAATGTTTCGGCGGGGACAGTAGCAGCCGTCGCCGCTGCCTATATTCTGTACTTGTTGCCTCCTGGGCGGATTCTGGGGCGACAGGGTCCTCAACCGGCTGCAGAGGCTCAAGGCAGCGCGACATCTGTCGGTCCGGGATCGGAGATCTCTTCTCCTTCAGCGCCGAGCTTCTGAGGCTCTCGGGAGACAAATATTCGCGGTTTACGGTCGGACTCTCGGACATCCAAGTCCGAAATTGACCCCGCCAGCCAGGATTGCGCGAGCGCCATTTCAGGGTGCCAAAATCTATCCCGGCAATTCGGTGGTCGACCTCCGTGACGAAGAGTGGCCGTGATACTTCGGCACTTCCGTGCTGGCGGCCTCGCTCGGCACCAAAGGTGTAGTCGACACCGAACCTGCTTCCTCCGAGTCCATCAGCTTGAAGAGGGCCAAGCCTCCAGCCAATAGAGGACTGCGGCTTTCAACTGAGGGAGGAAGACGTCCACGATCTCCCAGACACGCGGCAGGCTGATCCCGAGATAATCGTGGACCAAGATGTTCCGGAGGCCGGCGATCCCCCGCCAATCGATCTCGGGTCGGGAAGCCTTCAACGGCTCGGAGAGACGCTGGCTGGATTCCGCCAACGTCTGGAGGTTGCGCAAGACGGCGTCCTGGGTCTTGCGATCCGCGAAGAACGCCTCTTTCCCTTCTGTGACGTACTCTTCGATCCGACCCAGACTTTCGCTGATGTGGAGCAGGTAGAGCCGGTCGTCCTTCACAACGGGACCGCCTCCCGAAGCACGCGCTCGCGGATGGACCAGTGCAGAGCGTCCGGCTCGACGACGTCGACTTTCCGGCCGAGAAGGTCCTGAAGGTCCATCTGAAGCGAGCCGAGGTCGATCAATGTGGCGCCGGGACCGAGCTCCACAAGGAAATCGACATCGCTGGCGGCGTTGGCCTCGCCGCGTGCACAGGAGCCGAAGACCTGCAGGCTGCGCGCGTGGTGGCGGGATGCCAGAGCGAGGATCTCCCGCCGCTTCGCTTGAAGGAGGGGGTCGGGGATGGGGTTTTTGCTGGCTGGCACGGGCTGAACCTCGCCCTCCATGATACCTGGATCCTACTTCTTCAGCTTCTCCAGCTCCTCGATCGCCGTCGCGAGCTCGTCGCGCAGCACGCACTCGATCAGCGTTCGCGCCTCGGTCACGAAGTCCCAGTCTTCTTCGCCCAGGAACATGACGTCCTGCCGCGGTGAGGTGGGCAGATGGGTGTACGCGGCGGTGAGGCGCTGGCGCACGGCTTCCAGCTCTTCCACCGCGGCGCGGATCTCCTCTCGCATGGACTCTTCCAGGTCCGCCATGTCTCGCTCCTCCGAGCGGAGACCTTACACGGGTTCGCGTCTCGCGGAGCGGAGCGCGTGGACTTTTCCAGGTGGGCCGGCAGGGAGGGCGGATTTCTCCTACGTCTCGCTTGGGAACGACGGCGAATCTCGGTTCCGTGTCCCAAAAAGAGTGTCTGCGGCAACTTATTAGATAGAGGGACTACGAGAGGAGCCGATGAACGAAACGCCACGCCATCCGCACTGTGTCATCTTGACCACCCTGCGCCGGAATCGCGGGTGGAGTGAAGAGAAGCTGGCCACGGCCGACGGGATCTCCGTGAAGATGCTGTCGCTCTATGAGAGCGGCGCGCGGATTCCCTCCCGGGAGAAGCTCGACCAGCTCGCCGGCCACATGGAGTACACGCCCGCGTACGTCTCCTTCCTTCTCTTCAGTCTCTCGCTCGCCGAGCTGCTGGAGGAGGGGCCGCGGTCGCCGGTGGACCCGTCGCCGGAAGAGCGGCTGCGCATCCGCGAGGTGGCGATCCAGGTCGGCCTGGCGGACATGGCGCTCACCGAGGTCCAGTCCCTCAAGATGCTCCGCGCCCGCCGGGCTCGGCGTGACCGCCATCGCGCCGCCGCGGTCTGCCGCCGGCTGCTCGCTCCGGGTGTTTCTCCGGCGCAACGCCGGCTCTCGATCGAGAACGCCGAGGAGTGCCAGCGCTGGGCGGTGGCCGAGTGTCTCGCGCACGAGAGCGAAAAGACGGCGGCTCACAGCGCAGCCGACGCCTTGGAGCTGGCCCGCCTGGCCATGCTCGCCGCGGAGCTGTCGCCGGGAGAGGACGCCTGGCGCTTCCGCATCCTCGGCTATGTCTGGATCTTCTTCGCGAACGCCATCCGGGTCGGCGGCAAGCTCCAGGAGTCGGACGAGGCATTCGCGAAGGCGCGGCAGCTCTGGGAAGCGGGAGCCGCCGCCGATCCGGGGCTGCTTGCGAGGTGGCGTTTGCCGGATCGCGAAGCTTCCTTGCGCCGGCATCAGGAGAGGTACTCCGAGGCGTTGGCGCTGCACGCCGAAGCTCTGAAGCTCGCTCCGAAAGAAGCGGCCGGGCGCATCCTTCTCAATAAGGCGGGGACTCTGGTGGAGATGGGAGACGCCGAGCGCGCTCTGGCCACTTTGCTTGAGGCGGAGCCCCTGATTGATGAGAAGTGCGATCCTCGACATTTGTTCGGGCTGCAGTTCAACCGGATTGTTTGCCTCTGCCGACTGGAGCGGTACAAGGAAGGAGAAGATCTCCTGCCGAAGGTCCGCGAGAGGGCGGTTGCGCTCGGATCAGTTCTGGATCTCGAGCGGTCTCTTTGGCTGCAAGGGAGACTTGCCGCCGGTCTCGGGCGCGTTGAGGAGGCAATTTCGTCCTTGGAGCAAGTGCGCCGAACCTTCGACCACAAGATCCCCTATGACTTCGCCGAAGTCAGCTTGGAGTTGGCCGCAATCTACCGTGGGCAGGGACGGATCAAGGAGGTAAAAGCTCTCGCAGGGCAATTGGTATGGATCTTCACCGAGCAAGGCGTCCATGGAGAGGCCAAAAAGGCTTTGCGGCTTTTTTGCGAAGCGGCCGAAGAGGAACGCCTCACGGTGGAACTGATCCGGCGCCTCCTCGACTACCTGGTCCGGGCGCGGCACAATCCGCGGCTTCGCTTTGAGCCTTGAAAGACAGGCCCGGCGGCGAAGCTCACCGGGCCCAGGGTATGGCTCAGCCTCCGCAGCGGCCACCTGGATCGATCAGGCAGCCATTGTCCGTGCTGGCCGTGGTGATCCTGCAACCGCTGCCTCCAGGATCGGCGATGCATCCGTTGTCACCCCACAGGCTGCTGAGCCAGTTCCAGATCCACATGGTACGTCTCCTTTCGTGGAGGCGGCCCCCTGGACGGCCTTCATTGACCGGCAGGAGTGCCTCCACGGATGAAGGTACCCGACTGTGGGTAGGAAAAAGCCGACTGACATGCAGGTTGGACATGGATGGAGAGGAGACGCGATGACCCAGACGATCGATGCGGACACCCAGGGACTGCTCTTGATCGCGGTGCGCCTGATGCGCGGCTGGAGTCAGGTGGAGATGGCGGAGGCCGGCAAGGTCGATCCCAGCTCCCTGCTGCGCTACGAGAACGGCAAGCTCGCTCCGCGCAAGAAGCTCGAGCAGATTCTTGCGGGCGCGAGCCTGCCGATCGAGCTGGCGGAGGCGACGCTCGTCCCGGCCTTCCAGGCGGCGCGCGCTTCGGTGACCCCTTTCACCGCCGAGCTGTTCGCGGACCTGGAGCCGGCCCTGGCCGACCTCGCGCAGGCCCTGGCCGCGACCGACCGCTCGGCGATCAACAGCCTGCTGGCGGAGCTCGATCCCGCCTACGACGAGCCGTGGGAGCGCGCGGACCATTCCGCGATGGAAGACCGCCAGCGCGCCGCCCGCCTCTGGAGCCGCCTCGCGCCGCTCACCGCCGCCGAACGGCTGTTCCTCGTCGAGCGGCACCGGGAGTTCCATCTCGCGAGCCTGGCCGAGCTGCTCGCGGAGGAGGGCGAAAAAGCCGCGGCGACGAGCCCGGCCGAGGCGATGGAGCTGGCAAAGCTGGCCGGGCGGGTGCGGGAGCTGCAACATTTCTCCGCGGGCCTCCGTATACCCCCTTGACGAGAGACTACCGCGGTAGTACTATCTGGGTAGTCGAGAACGAGGAGAGCCATATGGAAACAGCACACCACCTCGGGGACCTGCAGCTCGCGATCATGCGGGTGTTGTGGGCGCATGGCGAGGCCACGGTGGCGGACGTGCACGAGGCGCTGGAGCCGGAACGCGGGCTGGCGCTGACGACGATTGCCACTATGCTTGTCAAGATGGAGAAGAAAGGCGTGGTCGATCACCGGGCCGAAGGGCGCCGGTTCATCTACCGGCCGACGGTCAGCGAAGGGCAGGTGCGCCACTCGATGGTGGCGGACCTGACCGCTCAGCTCTTCCGCGGCGACGTCACCGCTCTGGTCAATCACCTGCTGTCCGAGCATGATATGGAGTCCGCTGAGCTGGTCCAGCTCCGCGAGCTGATTTCCGCGCATGAAGCCAAGGAGGGCTGTTGACATGTTCGACCTGTCGATCTCCGGGTTGGTCCCGGCTATTCCATCGGCAAGTCAGGTGACCGCCTGGTTGCTCACCTACCTGCTGCACAGCACGCTCTTCCTGGCCTTCGCCTGGCTGGCCGCCCGCGGTCCGTTGCGCCGCCGGCCGGCGCTTGAGGAGGCGGCGTGGCGGTTCGCTCTGATGGCGGCGCTGGTCACCGCGTCGGTGCAGCTCGCCGCCGGCTATACCCCGCTGGCCGGCCGTTGGGGCCTGGCAACGCCGGCTGCGGGGGCGGAGCGCGTGGAGCAGGTCGCTCCAGCGGCTTCCTCGGCTCCCTTGGCTTCAACACCGCTTCATCTCCCTGCGTCTCCCGCAGGCCGGATCGCCCTCCGCAGCGCCGAGGCGGCCGTGCGGCCGGCGGCTCCGGCGCGGCCACTCCCGTGGCCGGCGTTGTTCGCCGGGCTGTGGCTTGCCGGCGCGGTGGCGCTGGGAGCGCGCTGGCTCGCGGCGCACCTCTATCTGAGCCGCCGGCTGCGTGCCCGGCCCGAGGTGGTCGGGGGCGACATGCATGGCATTCTGCACCGCCTGGCCGGTGAGGCGGGCCTGGGCGAGCCGGTGCGGCTGAGCTGCTCGTCGCGCCTGCCGGTGCCGATCGCTCTGGGACTGCGGCGGCGGGAGATCTGCGTGCCGCCGCGGGCGTTGGCGTCCCTCTCGCCGGAGCAGCAGGAGGGGATGCTGGCGCACGAGCTGGCGCATCTGGTGCGGCGCGATCCGTTCTGGCTCGCGTTCAGTCACTTCCTGTCCAGCGTCCTCTTCTTCCAGCCGCTCAACCATGTGGCCCGCCGGCGGTTGCGCGAGCTGTCGGAGCTGCGCAGCGACGAATGGGCGGTGGGGCAGACCGGCCGTCCGCTCTCCCTCGCCCGCTGCCTGACCGAGGTCGCCGGCTGGTCGTTCCAGCCGCTCGGCTCGCTGGTGGCGCCCGGAATGGCCGACCGGCCGTCGCACCTGGCGCACCGCATCCGCCGCCTGCTGAGCGACGACCGGGCGGAAAATCGGGTCCGTCCGCTGTGGCTGGCCGCCGGCATGGCGGTCCTCCTGATGGCAGTGATCGCCGCCGCGCCGGGTGTCGCCCCGGCGGCTTCGAACCCCCCAAGCCCGGCGAGCCCGCCGGCCGTCGTCGCGACTGCTGCCGGGAGTGGACCTGCGGTGGTGGCGTCGTCCATGGAACAGCCGCGGGGATCTCAGGAGCCACGCGGGCCGCAACCGGAGATCGCGTCAAAGATCAAAGCGGAGGAAGACGCCGACCGTGCCGGCGACGTCGATCTCTCTGCTCCCGAGCTCGCCGATCGCCACCCCCTCGACCCTCTCGAGAGCATCGCGTCGCTGGCCGCGGCGGACGCGCAGTTGGCGAACATCTACGACCGCGAGCATCTCTCCGAAGAGGAGGCACGAGCTCTCGATGAGCAGCTTCGCACCGTCAACGAGCAGATCGAGAAGAGCGTGCAGCCGTCGCTGCAGGAGGCCGAGAAGCGGCTGCAAGAGGTGATGAAGGAGTTCGAGAACAGCCCTGCCTTGAAGGATCTGGAGGCGCGGGCCAAGGAGCTGGAGCAGAAGGCCCAGCTCTCCGAGGCCGAGATCGAAAAGATCAAGGCCCAGGCCGAGGAGATGACGGCCGACTCCAAGCGGTTCAACCCCCTGACTCCGGAGCAGAAGGCGGCGATCCGCAAACAGGTCCAGGACATGGCCGAGCAGTCTCATCTGACCGCCAAGGATCGCGCCGAGCTGGACGAGCTGACCCGCAAGGTCCGCGAGGAGCAGCAGCGCTTCATGAAGGAGCATGCGCTGGAGATCGAGACCATGCGCAAGCAGATCCGCGAACAGGCGGCTGCGATGCGCGAAGAGATCCGGCGGACGCTGGATGCCAATCCGCAGCTCAAGGCTCTGCGCGAGCGCCAGAGCTCGGAGACGGAGAAGCGCCGGGACGAGATGCGCCAGAAGCGCGACGCGGACCGGAAGAAGTCGGACGAGGATCGGCAACGGCGCAAAAAGGAGAAGGAGGATCACTCCGGAGCGGTGTCCGGAGGCGTCCAGGGTGGTATTCCGGGTGGGGTGAAGGGTGG
>DATARD010000207.1:0-40006 GCA_036264355.1 Thermoanaerobaculia bacterium | reverse complement strand
GGCCAGGCTCCCGAAGTCCAGACCTTCCTGCACGCCGCGGCCGTCCCCGCCGCGTCACGGCGCGAGACCATCGACCGCATCCTCGCCCGGCTGGGCGCGGAGGTCCGCTACACCGGCGTCGAGCTCGGCGAGGGAGGCATCATCCCGCGCTCGCCGGCCGACACCCTGCGGCACAAGTTCGGCGACTGCAAGGACAAGGCGGTCCTCCTGGCCGCGCTGCTCCGCGCGCTCGACATCCCGGCGCACGTGGCCCTGCTCAAGTCCGGCGAACGCAGCCTGGAGGTCGAGGAGACGCTGCCCGGGATGGGCGCTTTCAACCATGCCATCGTCGTGCTTCCCGGTACCCCGGAGATCTGGATCGATCCCACCGACCGCTATTCGCGGGCCGGCGAATTGCCGGTGAGCGACCAGGGCAGGCTGGCCCTGATCGCCACCCCGGCGACCAGCGGCCTAGTGCGCACTCCAGAAGCCACGGCGGCGGACAACCGGGTCGCTGTCACCCGCGAGTTCGTGCTCTCCGATTACGGGCCGGCCCAGGTGGTGGAGTCGGACGAGTTCTGGGGGGAGCCGGAGAGAGACATGCGCGTCCACTACGCGACGCAGAGCGAGAAAGCGGTGCATGAGATGCTCACCGAGCACCTGCGGACCGCCTTCCTGACCGACCAGATCGGCAAGGCCGACCATTCCGATCCTGCCGACCTCGCGCGCCCGTTCCACACCCGGGTGGAGGTGAAGGATGCGCCGCGTGGCTTCACCGACATGCAGAGCGCGGTGGTCGCGTTTTTCCCCACCGCCGCCATCCGCGGCCTGCCGGACGAGCTCACGGCGGAAGGCGGCGAGAAAGACGGCAAGCCGGCGCCGCGCCAGACCGAGTACTCCATTCCCGCCCCGTTCCGCCGGGAGATCCGCTACCGTGCCGTGCCGCCGGCCGGTTTCAAGGCAGAGCCGCCGCCCCCGGGACGGGTGCGGCATTTCGGGCCGGCCACCCTGTCCGAGGAGTACGCGGTGGCGGACGACGGCGCTTTGACCGCGACGCTGCGCTTCGAGATCGACAAGCGCCGGCTCACCGCCGCGGAGTTCGACGCTCTCCGCGACGGAGTTCGCGAAGCGTCCAAGGAGAGCCCGCTGCTGCTCAAGTTCGAGCAGGTGGGGGAGGCTCACCTCGCCGCCGGCCGGGTGCGCGAAGGCATCGCGGAGCTACGGCGGCTTGCCGGCCTGGAGCCGAAGAAAGCCCTGCCGCGCATGCGCCTCGCCCGGGCGCTGCTCGCCGGCGGCATGGGCGAGGTGGCGCGCGAGGAGGCGCGGCGCGCCGTGGCGCTGGAGCCGGCCTTCGGTCCGGCCTATTCGACCCTCGCCTGGATCCTCCAGCACGACGAGGTCGGGCGCAGCTTCGGCAAAGGCTTCGACCGCGCCGGCGCCATCGCCGCTTACCGGAAGGCCAAGGAGCTGGAGCCCAAGGAAGACGCCATCCGGGTCAACCTCGCCATCCTCCTCGAGTATGACGACAAGGGCAGGCACTACGCCGTGGACCTCGCGCCAGCCATCGACGAATACCGGGCGCTGCAAGCCGATCTCAACAAGCACGGCCATGACGACAACCTTCTCGTGGCGCTCCTGCAAGCCGGGCGTTTCGCCGAGATGAAGGAGTTGCTCGCCAAGATCGAGGAGTCCGAGATGCGCTCGACGCTGCGGCTGGTGGCCATTGCGGCCACCGAGAGCGCCGACGCGGCGGTCGCGCAGGCCGAACGCAGCTTTCCCGATGGCGCCAAGCGGCAGGGCGCTCTGCTCCAGGCGGCGCAAACGCTGGTCGTGTCGCGCCGTTATCCGGCCGCGGCGGCCCTGCTTGCCGCGGCCGCCCGGCAGGCCCCCAACGCGGCCGAGATCCTCGCCCGCGCGGACCTGTTGCGCAAGGTCCGGCCCCACGAGGAGATGGTCCTCTCGCTCGACGATCCGGCGGACGTGGTCAAGCGGTTTCTCCTGCTGTTCCTCGGCTCCGATTCTCCCGAGATGGCGCAGATCGAGCCTCTCATCGCCCACGAGCTCGACCGGGAGCTCGGAGACGAAGAAAAAACCCTCCACTCTTTCAAAGGCGACTTCGGAGCCTTCCGCCGGACTCTTGGCACCAAGACCGAGGTTTCTCCCGCCGTGGTGGCCGACGTGTCCCTGGCCCTGTTTCACACCACGGTCACCGGTGACGCGGCGACCGGCTACCGGGTCGCTCTGTCCTCGCCGTTCGCGAAGGAAGACATTGCCGTCTTCCTGGTTCAAGAAGGCGGGAAGCCCAAGCTTGCCGGATCTGGCGAAGCCGTCGAGTCGCTCGGTCTCGAAGCCTTTCTCCACGTCCAGCGTGGCGATTTGAAGGGAGCCCGGCAGTGGCTGGACTGGGCGCGGCAGGAGATCGGGAGCGCCGGCGGCGACGATCCGCTCGCCGCTCCTCCGTTCACGGCTTTGTGGACGCAGGGAGCCGAGGCCACGGCTGACGAGGCGCGCTGCGCCGCGGCGAGCCTGCTGGCCGGCAGTGAGGCTTCCGGCAAGGCGCTGCCGATCCTCCTGGCCTGCCGGGACGCGGCTCCGGAAGGCGCACGGCGGACCGCTTTCGACCTGTCTCTGGCCCTCGCCGACCAGGCTTTGAAGAAACCTGCCGACACGGCGGCCGTGGCCCGGCGCCTGATCGCCGCGTTCCCGCGCTCCAAACGTGCGTATCATCTCCTCGAAGGCGCTCTCGTGCGGCTCGGAAGCTGGGACGAGCTGCATCGCTTCGCCGAGGAAAGGTTGGCCGCCGCCGCGGACGATCCGCTCCCCGCGCTGTCCCTCTACACCGTCGCCGTCCATCAGGGAGACCTCGGCGAGGCCGAGAGGCGGTTGCGAAAGATCGTCGACCAGGGCAAGGCCGGCTCCGGCGTCTTCAACGACCTGGCCTGGCTGGCGCTGGTGCGCGGCAAGGTGGACGACAAGGCGATCGAAGCGGGCCAGCGGGCGACGACGCTCAGCCACTACAAAGATCCGAACTCTCTCCACATCCTGGCCTCGCTCTACGCCGAGCAGGGCAAGACGGCGGAGGCGTACCAACTCATCCTCCAAGCGCTGGCCGAGCGAGCCACGGAGACTCCCGACGCCGGCGACTGGTACGTCTTCGGCCGCCTCGCCGAGCACTACGGCCTGCCCGAGGCGGCCCGGCGCTACTACACCCGGATCCCGGCACCGCCGCAGCCGGGGGCGACGGACATCATCTCCACCTACACCCTGGCCCGCAGGCGGCTGGCCGCGCTCGGGCCGGAGCCGAAAGCAAAGCGAGGGGAATGAGCTGGAGTTATCATCGGGCAAATCCAAGGAGCGCCCATGCCCCAGCATAAGATCCAGCTCGACGAGAGCCAGCTTCCCCAAGCCTGGTACAACATCAACGCCGACCTGCCGGTGCCGCCGCAGCCGGTGCTGCATCCGGGAACCATGCAGCCGGTCACCCCGGACTTCCTCTCCGTGCTCTTCCCAATGAGCCTCATCCTCCAGGAGGTCAGCACCGACCGCTGGATCGAGATCCCGGAGCCGGTGCGCGAGATCTACCGGCTGTGGCGGCCGACGCCGATGTACCGCGCGGTGGGATAAGCGAATCCCGCCGCGAAACCCGCGCAGTTTGCGGCAAAACCCGAGCGCGCACCCATGGAAAGATGCAAAAACGCCGCAACTTGACGGACGCCCGCCGCGAAACCGGCGGCGTCCGCTGTGGCAGACCCGGCGGCATGCGCCGCTGAGCCGACGGGAGCCGCGAACCTCAAGGCAGATGCCGCAAACTTTCGCAACCGACGATCTGCCGTTTCTGGTTTTGCCGCAACTAGACCGGGTTCGTACACAGAGATTCACTCCTTCGCGGCACCGTAGCGAGCTGCCAGGCCGGGGGAGCAAGAGTCAGATCGGATCTTTGGACGGCAACGATGCAAATTGACGCAAAGTAGGATGCGAAACGGAGAAGGCGCAGGCCGCGCTGACTGGTGTGGATGGAGAGTCCGGTGAACATTGGTACAGTAGAGGGAGTTGAAGCCGAGGGAGGTGCCATGGAAGTCCTGCTCAACGTACCGGATGACATCGTCGACAAGCTTCGTGAGAGCTGGACCGACCTGCCTGCGCACGCCCTGCAGACTCTCGCCGCCGAGGCCTACCATACGGGCGTCCTCACCGCTGCCGAAGTCCAGCGGATGCTCGGCCTTCCGACCCGCTGGGAGACGGATGCGGTCCTGAAGCGCGCCGTCTGCTATCTCCTCCTGATTGACGAAATCGCTGTCTTGCCCGCTCTCTCGAGCGCGTCCTTGTGCCACGGGCCGTCGCCGGCGAGTTGAGCCACTCCGCGGCGGACAGGCGACTTCAGGAGTGGATCGCTGCCCCTCCCGCCTGGTTGGAGATCCGGAATGCACCGCGGCCTCTGCTGGAATTGGGCCGGCTGGGACCGGGAGAGATCGAGGCGATCACGCCTCGGCAGGACCAATTTCCGTGCGGAGCCGAAGCTCTTCAAGATTTTTCTTGATAATTCATAGGCTACCCCCCTCCGTCCATCTCCTGAACCAATCCCCCGATCCTGCGTATCATGTCCGTGCCCCGGCTCTCCCGCCGGGCCGGCTTGAGGTCTGTCCCATGAAGCTTCGTACTCAGATCGCCCTCGCGTTCCTCCTCCTGGCCGTGCTGCCGCTCGGCGGGATCGTCCTCTATTCCTATGTGTCGTCGGAGCGGGCGTTCCGCCAGGCGGTGTGGTCGGAGACGCAGGCGCTGACGGATGAGATGACGGACCGGCTCGCGGCGACGCGGCAGACGATACGCGACCGGATCACCCGCCTGGGGACGATCGACGACGCGTCTCCGGACGCGGTCAAGAGCGCCCTCGACCGCATCAGCTCCGCCGAGCTGCCGTTCGTGGATTCGCTGGAGCTGCTGCCGGGCAAGATCGCCGCCGGCGACGGCAAGGGGCAGGAGGGGCAGGAGGCCCAGCGGACGACGTTCGAGCAGGTGGTCATCCACGTGCATTCCCAGATGGCTTCCGTGGCGCGCCAGGTCGTGATGCAGCAGGAGCAGGAGCGGCAGCAGGAGCAGGAGGCCGCGGCCCGCCGGGAGGAGTCGAAACGGCTGGTCGGCGACCTGAGCTGCCCGTTGACCAACAAGGGTGAGGTGATCGGGCGGATCAATCCGCATGTCAGTGCCGAGGCGTTTCTGCAGGACGTCTTCGCCGTGCGCCGCGAGCAGGGGGAGGTGCCGTTCGCGCTCGACGCCAAGGGGCTCCTCTACGTCAGCCGGCCGGAGGACCGGACGAGGCTCTCCGCGGTGCCGGTCTCGTGCGATCCCAAGGTCCAGGCGCGGCAACTGCGGCCGACCTGGGTGGTGGTGACCAAGACCCCGAGAGCGGCGTCTGCTTCGGCGTCGCGCGGCCGATCCGCAAGTCGCTCGCCGAGATGCGCGGCGCGGCGGTGCGCAACTTCTCCTATGGCCTCGGTCTGGTCGGCCTCTGCTTCCTTGGCATCTTTCCGCTCTCCGGACGGATGACGCGCAATCTCTCCCTGTTGACCGACGGCGTCGAGCGGCTCGGCCACGGCGACCTGACGGCGCGGGTGCCGGTGCGGTCGCGGAATGAGATCGGTCGCCTCGGCGCGGCGTTCAACCGCATGGCGGCGGAGCTGCACGAGAACCAGGAGCGGCTGCTGGAGCAGGAGCGCCTGCGCAAGGAGCGGGAGATCGAGCGCCGTCTGCTGGAGGCCGAGAACGCCCGCAAGAGCGGCGAGCTGGAGCAGGCGCGGCAGTTCCAGCTCTCGCTCCTGCCGCGCGAGCTGCCGCGGCGGCGCGATCTCGAGCTGGCGGTCTACGTGCGCACGGCGACCGAGGTGGGCGGCGACTACTACGACTTCCTGCAAGGCGAGGACGGCGGATTGACCCTGGCGATCGGCGACGCCACCGGCCACGGCGCCGCGTCGGCGACGATGGTGACGGTGGTCAAGGGTCTGTTCACCGGCCGCGCCGCCGAGCTGGCGCCGGCCGCGTTCCTCGGCCACGCCAATGAGGTGATCCGCCGCATGCACCTCGGGCGGATGGCGATGGCGCTCTCGGTGCTCCGCCTGCACGGCGGGCATCTGACCGCCTCGGCCGCCGGCATGCCGCCGCTGCTGATCCACCGCGCGGCGACCGGCACCGTCGAAGAGGTCTGCCTGAACGCCACCCCGCTGGGGGCCCGCGCCGAGACCGCCTACCCGGAGTGCGCAGCGGATCTCGCATCCGGCGACACGCTGCTCCTGATGACCGACGGCTTCCCCGAGCTCCTCGGGACGGCCGGCGATCCCCTCGGCTACCCACGGGTGAGCGAGCTCTTCGCCGCCACCGCCGGCAAGGACCCCGAAGGGGTGATCGCCGACCTGACCGCGGCCGGCGAGGCCTGGTCCGCCGGCACGGCGCTGCACGACGATGTGACGTTCGTGGTGGTGAAGGTGCGGTGAGTGAAAGGACAAAGGACATAAAGGACATAAAGGACATCAAAGGACGATCCAGAGGGGTCCGTGGAGGTCCGTGCCTGTCCTTTATGTCCTTGCAGTCCTTTAGGTCCTTTTTCTTCTCCGCGCTATATTGGTGCCCATGCCGCCCACCCTCGCCGAGCTCGGCTGGAACGACTTCTTTGCCGCCGGCTTCGCGCCGCATGGCGAGCAGGGGATGCTGCCGGGCCGCGTGATGCGCGAGCTGCGCGGGGCGTATGAGCTGGCGATGGGGAGCGCGGAGCGGCCGGAGATGACTGCGTCTCCGGCGGGCCGGCTGTGGTACGGGGAGCATGGAGAGGAAGGCGGCGGCGCTCCGGCGGTGGGGGATTGGGTGGCGGTGCGGCCTCCGGGGTCGCCGGGCGAGCCGGGGCTGATCCGCGCCGTGCTGCCGCGCCGCAGCAAGCTCTCGCGCAAGACCGCCGGCCTGCGCACCGACGAGCAGGTCATCGCCGCCAACATCGACACCGTCTTCCTGATGGTGGGGCTCGACCGCGATTTCAATCCGCGGCGCATCGAGCGCTATCTCGCCGCCGGCTGGGAGAGCGGCGCCGAGCCGGTGCTGGTGCTCAGCAAGCTGGACGTCGAGCCGGAGTGGGAGGAGCGGGTGCGCGAGACGGAGGAGATCGCGCTCGGCGTGCCGGTGCTCGCGATCAGCGCGCGGACCGGGCAGGGGATCGACGCGCTGGCGCCGTTCCTGCTGCCGGGACGGACGATGAGCGTGCTCGGCTCGTCGGGGGTCGGCAAGTCGACCCTGATCAACCACCTCCTCGGCCGCGAGGCGCAGAGCACCGGACCGGTGCGCGCGAGCGACGACCGCGGACGCCATACGACGACGCACCGCGCGCTGTTCATCACCCCGTCCGGCGCCCTGCTGCTCGACACGCCGGGCATGCGCGAGCTGCAGCTCTGGGAAGCGGACGAAGGGCTCGGCACCGTCTTCGCCGACATCGAGGAGCTGGCGGCCGAGTGCCGTTTCAACGACTGCGCGCACCAGGGCACGCCCGGCTGCGCCGTCGAGGCGGCGGTGGCGGCGGGCAGCCTCGACGCCGACCGCCTGGAGAGCTGGCGCAAGCTCCAGGGAGAGCAGCGCCAGATTCGCGTCAAGCAGGACGCCATCGCCCGGATGCGCGAAAAGCAGCGCATCAAGGCCCTGGTCAAATCCGCCGACCGCTTCCGCCCGCGGGGCTGAATGCGCTTCGCCGGCGAGCTGCGGGAGACCCTCCGTCTCCATCTGGAGCGCTTCGAGCGCCGGGCACTTTCGCTGGACGGCCGCCGGGCCGCCGCGGTGGCGGTCGTGGTGGTGCCGGACGCGGCGGGGGAGTCCGACGTGCTGCTCACCGTCCGCGCATCGGGTCTGCGGCGGCACGGTGGCCAGTGGTCGTGCCCCGGCGGCCGGCGCGATCCGGGGGAGAGCGCCGAGGACGCGGCGCGGCGCGAGCTGGCCGAGGAGATCGGTCTCGCGCTGCCGGCGGAGAACGTGCTCGGTCTGCTCGACGACTATCCGACGCGCTCCGGCTTCGTGATCACCCCGGTCGTCCTCTGGGGCTCGGCCGATCCATTGCGGCCCGATCCGTCCGAGGTGGCCCGCATCGACCGCGTGCCGCTGGAGGCGCTGCTCGCTCCCGATTCCCTGGTCCTGCTGACCATTCCGCAGAGCGACCGACCGGTGCTCGCTCTTTCGCTGCCGCTCGGCCTTCTGTATGCGCCCACGGCGGCGATCCTCCACCAGTTCGCCGAGGTGGCGGTGCGCGGCCGCGAGGTGCGGGTGGCCCACTACGAGCAGCCGCTGTTCGCCTGGCGGTAGGTTTTCACTCCCCAAAGAAGAACTGGAACGGGATGTGGGCCCGCATCGCCCAATCCTCCTCGGTGTGCCGGGCGCGCGGGAAGGCGAGGTAGAAGAGGTCCTTGCCCTGCTGATACCCCTGGGAGCGCAGGGTGTTGCGCATGGTGCGGGTGACCTCGTAGTTGTCTCCCGGCCAGCCGCTGTCGAGATAGACCTTGATCGGCCGCTTGGGCTCCGCCTCGATCCGCTCGTGCAGGTCGTCCTGATAGCCGAACGTGCTGGAGAGGCAGCCGGCGTTGCCGAACACCTCCGGCCACTGCCAGGCGAGATACAGCGACACGACGCCGCCCAGCGACGAGCCCATGACCACGGTGTCCGCGGGTGCGGTCCAGGTGCGGTAGTTGCCGTCGACCCAGGGCTTGACCTCTTCCACCAGATAGCGGCCGTAGTCCTCATAGCCGGGCCTGGTGTAGTCGGCCATCCGGTCCTGCGGATAGATGCCGACGATGAGCGCCGCGCGCACCAGGCTCATCGCGTCGAGGATGTCCAGCGTCTCGTCCACCATCCACTCGTGGCCGCCGAACGCCTCCTGCGGGAAGAAGAGGTTCTGGCCGTCCTGCATGTAGAGGACGGGGTAGCGGGCCAGGGTGTTCTCGGTGTAGCCCGGCGGATGGAAGATGCGCATCGCGTGATTGCGGTGTCCGTCCTGTGACGGCAGGTGCAGGAGGTCGCTCACGCCGCTCGTGGTGTCGGGCAGGAAGTGGGGAAAGACGTCCTTGGTGTCCGGCCCGTCGGCGAGCACCAGCCAGTTCTCGCCCTGCGACCAGAGCAGATCGCCGCCGCGGCGCAGCACCGGCTTGAAGTAGCGGAACGGCCCGGGGAGATCGACCGGAAAATCGAACCGGGTGCCGTCCTCGGCGATCTCCGCCGGCTCGACGTCGGTGTTCCAGTCGGCGTCGGTGCGCAGGGCGATCGTCCCCTCCGTCTCGGGCGACCGGATCGGATAGTAGATGCGGACCGTGACCGTGTGGCTCATGCGGCCTATCATGACGGAGAACCGAAAGCGGAGGAAACCGCGGTGCAGGATCTGGAATGGACGATGGGACCGGACGTCTGCCGTGACTTCGCGCGCGCCACCGGGCTCGAGTGGCTGGAGACCGACGGCCTCGGCGGCTGGGCGGGCTCGACGATCCTCGGCGCCCACACCCGCCGCTACCACGGCCTGCTGGTCGCCGCCACCCATCCGCCGGTGGGGCGCATGGTCCTCCTCTCCCGGCTCGACGAGACGGTGACGGTCCGCGATGCGGAGGACGGAGCCGAATTCGATCTCGCCTGCAACCGCTTCCCGGGCGCCATCCATCCGCGCGGCTTCGAGCACCTGGCGAGCTTCCGCAAAGGGGTCTTTCCGGTCTGGGACTACGCCTTCGCCGGAGTGAAGCTGCGCAAGACGGTCATCGCGGTCCATGGAGAAGCCACCCGGCTCGTCCTCTATGAGGTCCTCGACGCACCGTCCACCGTCCATCTCGCCCTGCGGCCGTTCTTCGCCGGCCGCGACTACCATGCGACGGCGCACGCGAACGGCTTCGTCCATCGCGAGGGGCGGTTCTCCGGCAGCTCTCTGATGTATCGCATGTACGACGGTCTTCCGGAGGTTTTCGTGCATGTCCCGGGAGCCGCCTGGCAGCCTTCGCCCGATTGGTGGAATCGCTTTCAGTACGATCGCGAGCGCGAGCGCGGCCTCGACTGCGAGGAGGATCTGTTCACTCCTGGCCTGCTGACGGTGGACCTCGCGCCCGGTGCGCGGCTCGGGGTGATCGTTGCGACCAGCGATCCCGTGAGCCGGGACGCCTTCGCCCTCGCGGAGACGGAGCGCCTGCGCCGTGCCGCGGTGCTCGACGCCTTCGGCGGCTCCGATCCCTTCTGCCGTGCGCTCGCCGCGGCCGGCGACTCCTTCATCGTGCGCCGGGGAGAGGCTCTGCGCACCGTCATCGCCGGCTATCACTGGTTCTCGGATTGGGGACGGGACACCATGATCTCGCTTCCCGGTCTCTGTCTGATCACCCGGCGTTTTGACGCAGCGCAGGGGATTCTCCGCGCCTTCGCACAGGCGATGAGCGAGGGGATGCTGCCGAACCGGTTTCCGGATCAGGGAGAAACGCCCGAATACAACACCGTCGACGCCAGCCTCTGGTACTTCGTGGCGGTGTGGAAATACCTCCAGGCGACCGGCGACGAAAACTTCGTGCGCGGCGAGCTGCTGCCGGTGCTGGAGGACATCCTCGCCTGGCACCGGCGCGGCACCCGGCACGGCATCAAGGAGGATATGGACGGCCTGCTGGCTTCCGGCGCGCCCGGCGTGCAGCTCACCTGGATGGACGCCCGGGTGGGCGATTGGGTGGTGACGCCGCGGAGCGGCAAGCCGGTGGAGATCCAGGCGCTTTGGGTGAACGCCCTGTCGATCCTCGCCGCCTTGCGCGAACGCTGGGGCGGAGACGGCAGCGATCCGCGGCAGCGGTCGGTGGCCGCGGCGGCGCGCTTCAACGATCTCTTCTGGAATGAAGCGGCCGGCTTCTTGTATGACAACGTTCAGGACAGCGGCTCGGACGCGAGCCTGCGGCCCAATCAGCTCCTTGCCTTGTCGTTGCCGTTCCCCCTGGTGACCGGCGCGCGGGCCGAGCGCATCCTGCACGCCGTCGAGGCGAAGCTGCTGACCCCGGTCGGCCTGCGCACCCTGGCGCCTGACGATCCCGCCTATCGGCCGCGCTGTACCGGCAGCCCCCCGGAGCGCGACGGCGCCTATCACCAGGGGACGGTCTGGCCGTGGCTCCTCGGTCCTTATCTCACCGCTCTGGTCCGGGTGCGCGGCGAGGAGGGCCGGCGCCAGGGGCGGGAGCTCCTCGCCGCCTTCGCGCCGCATCTCGGCGAAGCCGGCCTCGGCTCGGTCTCCGAGATCTTCGACAGCGATCCGCCGCACGCGCCGCGGGGGTGCATCGCGCAGGCGTGGAGTGTTGCGGAGATCTTGCGGGCGGCGGTGGAGGATCTGGGGCCTACTTCACCCCCAACACCCTCGCCAGCCAAGCATCCCGGTCCTGCCGCGCCTGATCATTGAAGAAGTGGTCCGTGTCGTACCACGTCTCTTCTTTCGGGGAGCTCGCGGCCTGGAGATAGAGGGCGGCGTCGACCGGGCTGATGTATTCGTCGCGGCGAGCCCACTGGAAGAGGAGCTTCGCCGGCGCCGCGTGGCCGATCCAGTGGACGGCGTCGAGCGGGTCGAGGGCCTTGGCGTAGGCGTCTTGCTGCTCCGGGGTGAGGAATTCCTGGAAGACCAGGGCGGTCGAGCTCGAACCGTGGCGATAGGCGCGGCTGAGGGCGGGGTAGCCGGCCATCAGCACGAAGGCGATGGGCCGCCGGTCGACTCCCGCCAGGGTGCCGCCCACCGTGGCGCCCAGGCTGTGGCCGACATAGGCGAGGCGCGCCGCATCCACCTCCGACCGGCCGGCGAGGAGGTCGAAGGCGGCGCGCAGGTCGATGACCGTCTGGAGCTGATCCTGGCGGTCGACGTCTGGAGCGAAGACGGTCCGTTCCCGCTGCTTGAATTCGGGTCGCGTGAACGGAGCGCCGATCGTCAGGCTGACGATCCCCCGCCGTGCCAGTCCCACCGCTTCGTCCACGAACGTCGAGCGGTCTCCCTGGCCCGGATGGAGGAAGACCACGCCCGGATGCTTGCCGCCGCCCGGCGGCAGGATGAGATAGGCCGGCACCCTGCCGCCGAGCGGGCTGGCGTAGTGCAGGTCCACCACCTTGACGCCGCCGCGGTCCTCGGTGGCGATCTCCGTCACGTCGAGCGATCCGGTGCCGTAGGCGAAGAGGTCGCGGCCCTCTTCGAAGGTGCGGTCCCCCCGGTAGGCGTCCAGTTGCGCTCGGGCGACATCGGCCGGGCGGAGAAACTCGAAGACGAGACGGTTGAATTCGTCCGGCTTTTCGAGATGGACGAGATGGCCGGCGCCGGGGAGCACCACCCGGCGGGCGCCGTGGATGCCGGCTTCGAGGACGCCCGAATGCGCGTGGACGTCCGGGATGTCCGAGGCGCCGACCACGATCAGCGCCGGCACGTGGATCTCGCCGAGGCGGCCGGCGGCCGGACGGTCCGGCGCCTTGGCTTCGGGGATGCCGCGGACCGCCGCCGGGTTGGCGGTCAACAGGGTGCGCAGCTTCGCCCGCGCCGCGGTGTTGCCGGCGTCGGTGAGCCAGCGGTCCGCGACGCTGTTGTCGATCGCTTTCTCCAGGCTCTGCTCGCGGTACAGCGGCAGGAAGTCGACGATGCCGCGGCGGGTGAAGTGCTCCGACAGCGCGAGGCCGCTCACCACCGGTCCCACCAGCACCAGGGACTCCACGCGCTCGGGATGGGCGAGGGTGAAATCGACCGCGAGCGCCGCGCCGCTGGAGCAGCCGACGAGCACGGCGCGCTCGACGTGGAGGGCGGCGAAGACGGCGGCGAGGTCGTCGACGTCCGACCAGCTCCCCTTGCCCGCCGGCGGCGTCGACTTGCCATAGCCGCGGCGGTCGTAGCGGATCACCCGGAAGGTCTTGGCGAAGGCCGCGAGCTGGCCGTCCCAGGTGGCGCTCGGCAGCAGGCCGTCGTGCAGGAAGATGAGCGGCGGTCCGTCGCCCTGGACCTCGTAGGCCAGCTCGCCGCCGGGCACCTGCACGAAGCCGGTGCTTTCCGGGTCACCGGCCGCGGCCGGCGACGGACGGGCGCTCAGCAGGCCGAGGAGGCAGCAGCACAGCAATGCAGCGCGGATGGCAGCGGGCATGGTCGTCCTCCGGAAAGCGGGTGCCTTCATCCCGCTCTTCATCCTATATCCAGGTCGAGAGTGTTAGGGTTGTCCGACAGAGAGATGAAGGAGGCCGCCATGTCGACCCGCGTCCTGCGCAGAATCGCCTTCGCGCTGTGCGTTCTGATCCCCCTGGTTCTCCTGGTCACGCTGCGGGTCGAAGCCGCTCGCCGGCAACGTCCCGCGCGCCCCTCGGCCGCCGAGCGGACGGCGCAGATCGAAGCCAAGGTCGACCCCATCATCCGTGCCGCCATGGCCGAGCACGGCACCCCCGGCCTCGTCCTCGCCGTGGTCGACGGCGGCCAGGTGGTGCTCAGCAAAGGCTACGGCGTCCGCGCCCTGCCCTCGGGAGACGTGCCGGACGGCGACACCGTGTTCTCGATCGGCTCGATCTCCAAGGCGGTCACCGCGGTCGGCGCCATGCTGCTGGTCGAGGACGGCAAGATCCGTCTCGACGACGCGATCGGCAAATACCTGCCCGCTCTGCCGCCGGCCTGGCACCCCATCACCATCCGCCAGCTCATGACCCACACCAGCGGCATCCCGGCGGTGCAGAAAGTCCCCACCTTCGCCGCCGCTCTGCAGGAAGCCGCGAGCCAGCCGCTGCGTTTTTCTCCCGGTACCGATCAGGAATATAACAATTTCAACTTTGCGATCATTGGCCAGCTCATCGAGGCGGTGAGCGGCGCACCGTATCTTGAGTACATGCAGCGCCGCGTCTTCACGCCTCTGCGCATGAGCTCGACCGGGGTCAACGTCGCCAGCCCCAACCGCGCGACCGGCTACAGCATCGGTCCGAAAAAGCTGCGGCAAGCCGCGCCGGACTTCGTGGCCGGCGGCTACGGCGTCCCGTCCGGCGGCCTGGAATCGACGCTCAACGACCTGCTGAAGCTCGAAGCTGCGCTCTGGCAGCAGAAATTGATGAAAGTGGTAACTTACCGACAGATGTTGGCTCCCACCATTCCGCCGGGCACCCAGCATCCCTGGCATTTCACGCCGGGCTGGCAGCGGCGGATGGCGGAAGGCACCGAAGTGCTGGCCAAGAACGGCGCCGTCCCCGGTTTCACCAGCATGTGGCAACGCCTGCCGGGCCGCGGCTCCGCGGTGATTCTGCTGTGGAACCTGCGCGGCAAGGGGAACGATTTCTGGCGCCCCTCCGCCAGGCTGGTGCAGGCGCTTTTCGGCGTCCCGCCGCCGGGGAAGGGGGGAGCCGATGAGCCCAATGCCGAGGCGGCCGAAGGGGACTGAAGGCGACTGAGGAAATGCCCTGTTCCAGAGCGCGGCAATTTGGTATAGAGTTGAGCCTAACGAGTCGAAGAAGATCCAAACCGGGTTTGTCAGGCCCGGTTTCTTCGTCCGAGGACGGCGCGCTATCACTAAAAAGATAAGCTCTGTCGTCACAGTGTCCCGAATGAACAAACTGAATGATGAAATTCCATCTGTTCCCGTTGCCAACCGGTCAACGGCAGCCCGGCCTTTCCGCACCGGGCGTCGACTCCCTTGAGGGAACGTGAAGGAGATTGAGGATGGGCCCTAAAGTCTTTACTGCCAAGTCGGTCACCGCGAGTGTCCTGTTCGTTCTCCTGACCGTTTTCCTGCTCGGGATGAGCGTTCCGGCCTGGACCGCGGCGCCGGCCGCCGGCAAGGTGGCGCGACCGGCCAAGCCGGCCGCCTCCGCTCCGGCGAGCCCGGCCAAAAATCCGGTCAAGCCCGGCAAACCGGCGCAACGGGTGGTCTCCGGAACGGTTCCGAACGACTACTACACGGTTACGCCCTGCCGGGTGCTCGACACCCGGCAGCCCGGGGCGCTTGGCGACGGCGGGATCTTCACCGGCGGCTCCAACGCGACCAACCCGCGGCGGCTCATGGTCGGTGGCAGGTGCGGCGTGCCGGCCTCGGCCAAGGTCGTGGTGCTGAACGTGGCGGTGACGAACTTCTCGACGTCGGGCTATGTGCTGCTCTATCCCGGTCTTACGCCGCCCGCCGATGCCGCGGGCGATTTCGCCTTTTCTTCGATTCCCGCGCCCGCCAAGTCGGACTTCTTGCAGGCCGCCCTCCTGGCCGCCGACGGCTCGCTCGGGATTCAGGTGACCATCCCCACCGGCTCGACGCTCCACCTGGTCATCGACATCAACGGCTATTACGATGTCGCCGGGCCGGTGATGGTGGCCGGCGGCGGCTCGCCGACCTTCACCGAGGATGGCGCGCCGGTCGTCGTCGACCCAGGGGTCACGGTGACCGACGTGGCGAGCCCGACGCTCTCCTCGGCGACGGTGACGATCACCAACCTCCTGGACGCCGGCGCGGAGACGCTGGCCGCGAACACGGCAGGCACGGCGATCACCGCCACCTACGCGGCGCCCACCCTGACGCTGTCCGGGGTCGACACCCTGGCCAACTACCAGCAGGTGCTGCAATCCGTCACCTACAGCAACAGCTCACAGAATCCGACGACGACACCGCGCACGGTCTCTTTCGCCGCGAATGACGGGGTCACCAACAGCAACACCGTCAACACCACCGTCAACATCACGGCGGTCAACGATGCGCCGGTGGTGACGACGACAGGCGGCACCACCAGCTTCACCGAGGCCGGCGGACCGGTCACGGTGGACTCCGGCATCACGGTGACCGACGTCGACAACGCCAACTTGGCGTCGGCGACGGTGACGATCACCAACCTGCTCGATTCCGGAGCCGAGACGCTGGCGGCGAACACCGCGGGCACCTCGATCACCGCCGTCTACGCGGCGCCGACCCTGACCCTCACCGGCTCGGACACGGTGGCCCACTACCAGCAGGTGCTGGCCAGCGTGACCTACGACAACAGCTCGCAGAACCCGACCACCACGACGCGGTCGATCTCCTTCGTGGCCAACGACGGCACCGCGAACAGCAACACGGCGACCAAGCCGGTGACCATCACCGCGGTCAACGACGCGCCGGTGGTGACGACGACCGGCGGCGTGACCTCGTTCACCGAGGCCGGCGGCGCGGTGGTGGTCGATGGAGGGGTCACGGTGACCGACGCGGACAGCACCAACCTCGCGTCGGCGACGGTGACGATCACCAACCTGCTCGACGCCGGGTCCGAGACACTGGCAGCGAACACGGCGGGGACGTCGATCGCGGCGGTCTACGCGGCGCCGACCCTGACCCTCACCGGGTCGGACACCGTGGCGCACTACCAGCAGGTGCTGCGCAGCGTGACCTACAACAACACCTCGCAGAACCCGACTACGACGTCGCGGGTGCTCGCTTTCGTCGCCAACGACGGGACCTCGAACAGCAACACGGCGCTCAAGACGGTGAGCGTCACGGCGGTCAACAACGCGCCGGTGGTGACCACGACCGGCGGTACGACCTCGTTCACCGAGGCCGGCGGCGCGGTGACGGTGGACGCGGGGGTCACGGTGACCGACGTGGACAACACCAACCTCGCCTCGGCGGCGGTGACGATCACCAACCTGCTCGACTCCGGGTCCGAGGTGCTGGCAGCGACCACGACGGGGACGTCGATCACCGCCGTCTACGCGGCGCCGACGTTGACCCTCACCGGCTCCGACACGGTCGCCCACTACCAGCAGGTGCTGCGCAGCGTGACCTATAACAACACCTCGCAGAATCCGACCACCACGACGCGGTCGATCTCCTTCGTGGCCAACGACGGCACCGCGAACAGCACCCCGGCGACCAAGCCGGTGAGCATCACCGCGGTGAACAATCCGCCGGTGGTGACGACGACCGGCGGCGCGTCCTCGTTCACCGAAGGCGGCGGCGCGGTGGTGGTGGACGCCGGAGTCACGGTGACGGACGTCGACAATGCGAACCTGGCGTCGGCGACGGTGACGATCTCCAACCTGCTCGACGCCGGCTCCGAATTCCTCGCCACGTCGACCGCGGGCACCTCGATCACCGCCGTCTACGCGGCGCCGACCCTGACCCTCACCGGGTCGGACACCCTCGCGCACTACCAGCAGGTGCTGCGCAACGTGACCTACAACAACACGTCGCAGAATCCATCGACGACGGCGCGCTCGATCTCCTTCGTCGCCAACGACGGCACCGCGAACAGCACGCCGGCGCTCAAGTCGGTGGCCATCACCGCGGTCAACCAGGCGCCGGTGGTGACGACGACCGGCGGCGTCACCGCCTTCACCGAGGGCGGCGGCGCGGTGGTGGTAGACGCCGGAGTCACGGTAACCGACGTCGACAACGCGAACCTCGCCTCGGCGACGGTGACGATCACCAACCTGCTCGACTCCGGCGCTGAATTCCTGGCGGCGTCGACCGGCGGCACCTCGATCGTGGCCGTCTACGCGGCGCCGACGTTGACGCTGACCGGGTCGGACACCCTCGCGCACTACCAGCAGGTGCTGCGCAGCGTCACCTACAACAACACCTCGCAGAATCCGACCACCACCACGCGCTCGATCGCCTTCGTGGCCAACGACGGCACCGCGAACAGCAATACGGGGCTCAAGTCGGTCTCCGTCACCGCGGTCAACAACGCGCCGGTGGTGACGACGACCGGCGGCGCCACCTCCTTCACCGAGGACGGCGGCGCGGTGACGGTGGACGCGGGGGTCACGGTGACCGATCCGGACAGCCCGAGCCTGGCCTCGGCGACGGTGACGATCACCAACCTGCTCGACGCCGGCGCCGAATTCCTCGCGGCGACGACGGCGGGGACGTCGATCACCGCCGTCTACGCGGCGCCGACCCTGACCCTGACCGGCTCCGATTCGCAGGCGCACTACCAGCAGGTTCTGCAGAGCGTGACCTACAACAACACCTCGCAGAACCCGAACGGCACGACGCGCGTCGTCTCTTTCGTGGCCAACGACGGCGCCCTCAACAGCGCCGCGGCGACCAAGAACGTCACCGTGACGCCGGTGGACGACGCGCCGGTGCTGACCGCCGGCGGCGGCTCGCCGACCTTCACCGAGGGCGGCGCGGCCGTGGCGGTCGATCCCGGCATCACGGTGACCGACGTCGACAACGCGAACCTCGCCTCGGCGACGGTGACGATCACCAACGTCCAGGACACCGGCTTCGAGACGCTGGCGGCGACCACCGCCGGCACCTCGATCGTGGCCTCCTACACCGCGCCGACCTTGACGCTCTCCGGCTCCGACACCCTGGCCCACTACCAGCAGGTGCTGCGCAGCGTCACCTACAACAACACGCAGATCAATCCGAACATCACGGACCGGGTCATCGCCTTCGTCGACAACGACGGAACGCTCAACAGCAACACGGCGAACACCACGGTCCACGTCGTCCGCTCGCCGCATCCGCCGGTCCTCACCTCCGGCGGCGGCACGACGACGTTCACCGAGGATGGCGGTCCGGTGCCGGTTGAGCCGTTGATGACGGTGGTCGACGTGGACAGCCCCAACCTCGCCTCGGCGACGGTGACGATCACCAATCTGCTCGACACCGGGCTCGAAACGCTCGCCGCCACCACCGCCGGCACGTCGATCACAGCTTCCTACGTGGCGCCGACCCTGAGCCTGACCGGCTCGGACACGGTGGCCCACTACCAGCAGGTGCTGCGCAGCGTGACCTACAACAACGCGTCGCAGAATCCGAATACGACGGCGCGCACGATCTCCTTCATCGCCAACGACGGCGGCCTCAACAGCAACACGCTGAACCGTTCGGTCACCGTCGTCGCGGTCAACGACCCGCCGACTCTCACGGCTGGCGGGACGCTCAACTACACCGAGAATCAGGTAGCGACCGCAATCGACACGACGATCACCGTGACGGATCCCGATAGCGCCAACCTCGTGAGCGCGGCGGTGGTGATCACCGGCAATTTCGCCAGCGGCCAGGACGTGCTCGGCTTCACGAACCAGAATGGCATCACCGGAGGTTACAACGCCGGGACCGGTGTCCTCACCCTCTCCGGCTCGAGCTCGTTGGCGAACTATCAGACGGCGCTCCGCAGCGTCACCTACTTCAACTCGAGCGACAATCCGTCCGGCTCGCCGCGCACCATCTCTTGGCAGGTCGACGACGGCGCAGCGGCCAACCATGCCAGCAACATCGCCTCCTCGACCGTCAACGTCACTCCGGTCAACGATCCGCCGTCGATCACCAACCCGACGATCAGCTACACCACGCCGGGCAACACGCAGCTCCACGTGGCCGGTGCCACCATCCCGGGTGTCGCCTCCTGGTCGGATGCGCAGAGCGTGGTCGCCAAGGCCGGTCCGTTCACCGATCCGGACGGTCCGGTGGCGCCGGCGATCGTGGCCGCCTCCGGTTCCACGGTCAAGGGCGGCAGCTATCAACTCTTCACCGACGGCTCGTTCACCTACGTTCCGCCGGCCGGCTTCACCGGCATCGGGGTGGCGAACAACGACTCGTTTACCTACCAGGTGACCGACACCCAGGCCTCGACGACGGGCACAGTCAGGATCGACGTCGGCGTGCCGGTTTGGTACATCCGCGACGTGGTTGATTCGAACAACCCGGCCGGCGGTGACGGCCGGTCGAACAACGCGTTCGACACCATCACGGCGTTCAACGCGGCGACCACGAACAACGGCGACATCATCTTCATCTTCGAGGGCAACACCGCCACGACGCCGCTTGCCGGCGCCATCACGCTCAAGGACGGCCAGAAGCTGTGGGGCCAGGGCATCGACTTGAACGTCCCGAGCTTCGGCACGCCGCTCGTGACGGCAACCAACAAGCCGCACATCCGCACCACGACCGCGAGCACGGACGTGGTCACCGTCCCGGCGACGGCGGGCAGCCGCAACAACGTAGAGATCCGCGGCCTCGACCTCGAGGCGACCGGCGCGACCTCCAATGCGATCACCGTCAACGCGACCGGCGCCAACGCCGTGATCATCACGATCAGCGACGACAACGTCCGCGGCGCCACGGGCAAGGGCATCAACCTGACCGCGAGCACCATGGGCACCTACACCGCGACGGTGCAGAACGACACCATCACCGCGACCGGCATCGGCGTCTCGACGACCACCAACGCGAACGGCACGGTCGCCGTCATCTCGTCGACCAACACGATCTCCAGCGCCGCCAACGCCTTCGACGCGCGGACGGCAGCCGGAGCCGGCCAGCTGGTGCTCTCCGTCCACGACAACACGGTGCAGTCCGGAGCCTCGGGCATCGTGATCGACGGCTCGGTCGCCGGCACGACGACTATCACAGGCTTCGCGAACAACGCGGTGAGTGGCAACACGGTGGGGTCCGGCATCCTTGTCACCTCTGCGAAGTTCGACGCCGTGCCGGGCGGGAGCTTCGATCAGGTGTCCGGCGGCGCCACGGTCATCGGCGCTTCCGGCAACGGCGTCGGCGCCTCGGGAATAGTGTTGACCAACGTGTCAGGCGATCTCGGATTCACCGATCTCGACATCTTCGCCGACGGCGGCGCCGGCCTCCGCGCCTCCGGCACGACGGCCTACACCGGCTCGGCGGGCTTCCGGATCGGCTTTCCCGGCGTCATCTCTCCGGTGGCCACCGTCACGGCCGTCGGCGGTCCGGCGATCGATTTCTCGACCGTGGCGATGAACAACCAGATCTGGCAGTTGGTCAGCAGCACCAACAGCGCGACCACGGGCGCCGCCTTCAACAGCGTCACCGGTACCTTCTCGGCCCCCTCGGGAAGCAGCATCTCGGGCTCGAGCGGCACCGGCTTCCAGGTGGGGAGCAGCAACGCGACGATCAGCTACGCCGGCACGATCAACACCACCGCCGGCAAGGGCGTCGACCTCACCAGCAACACCGGCTCGACGATCAGCTTCACCGGCACGCTGACCCTAAGCGCCGGCGCCAACACCGCGTTCAACGCCACGGGCGGCGGCACGGTGACGGCGACCGATACCAGCAGCACGCTGACGACGACGACGGGCACGGCCTTGAACGTGGCGAACACCACGATCGGTGCGTCGGGCTTGAAGTTCAAGAGCATCTCGGCCGGTACGGCGGCGAGCGGTCCGGCGAACGGCATCGTGCTCAACACCACAGGGGCATCCGGCGGACTGACTATCCTGGGCACCGGCGCGCAGCCTTCCGGTGGGACGATTCAACACACGACTGCCGCGGGCATTTCGTTGACGAGCACCAAGGGACCATCGTTCAACAACATGAAGATCCAGACGACGGGCAAGAGCGGCGTGAGCGGCAGCTCGGTGACCGACTTCACGTTCACCAACGGCCTGATCGACAGCTCCGGCACCGCCGCAGCTCCAGTGGACGACCGGTCGAACATCGGCTTCGGATTCCAATCGGCGGGCACGGAGAACAACGTCTCCGGTGTCGTGACGATCACTGGGAATACCTTGACCAACGCCTTCGAGCACGGGATCGACATCCAGAATTTCGCCGGGACGATCAGCAACGCCACCATCACCGGCAACACCCTGACGAGCTCGACCTCGAGCGGGAGCTCTCTGGGCTCTGGTATTCGTTTGCTCGGCTTTGGCTCCGCGAGCGGGACCTCGAACATCACCAAGGCAACTATTTCCAACAACACGGTTACAAACTTCCCCGGCGGCAGCGGTATCACGGCGCAATACGGCAACAGCTCCGGTGCGGGCGGCTCGTGGGGCACGCCCAACAGTGCGACGAATATCATCCTGATCCAGACCAACCAGATCCACGGGCAGAGCGCCGCGAATCCGATGGGTGCGAACGCCGTCCTGGCGACGCTGTTCGGCTCCGGCCAAGCGGCATGGAAGATCGACAACAACAACATCTCGAACACCGCCGGTACCGAGATCGGCGTCAACGTTGAGGGTGCAAATCCAGTGGCTACCTGCGACGTCACCAACAATGTCATCGCGGGAATTGTGAGCGTAGGTGCTCAAGCGATCAGTTACGGCGCCACGTTCAACACGCTGAGCACGGACGCCCCGCAACTCTCGGGTAAGATCACCGGCAACACCGTCACTGGCCAGGACGGCAACGGTCTCATCGTTCTCGCCGGCAGCAACTCGAATGCGAGCGTCTCGGCGACGATCACTGGCAACAGCTTCGCCGCACCGAATTGCGGCGGCTGCAACCGTTTCGGAGTTCTCCTCGACTCTGGCTCGGCGACCGCGACGGTGGCAGGCGTCCACCCGTCACTCTGCGTCAACATCTCGGGCAACACAGCCGCGGGCAGCGGTGTCGATTCTGGTATCGGCCTGACACAGAGGCGGAGCGATTACGTTTTCAACATCCAGGGCCTGTCAGGCACCAGCGCGAGCGCGGCAGCCTCGTGGGTGGATAGCCAGAATCCATCTGGCGGCGGGCCCACAATCGTTGTCGCCGGTAGCGTGTTCGGTAGCTGTACTGCCCCCTGAGCAGCGCCATGACGACTCATGAAGTTGTGCGGTTAAACTTTTTCGTCGACTGGAGGAGGTAAAAATGGCGGAACCGTTCCTATCCGAGATCAGAATCATGTCCTTTGGCTTTCCGCCGAAGGGCTGGGCGCTCTGCGACGGACAGTTGTTGCCCATCAACCAGAACCAGGGGCTCTTCTCACTGCTCGGGACGACGTACGGCGGTGATGGGCGCGTGAACTTCGGGCTGCCGAATTTACAAGGGAGAGCCCCCATTCATATGGGCAGTGGCCACACTCTCGGCGAGAGGGGTGGCGAGCAGGGGCATACGTTGTCCATCAGTGAGATACCGACCCACGTCCATTCCACCAAGGTCAGCTCCGCGCAAGCCCCGGCCGGAGCGGGCAGCACGCCGGCCAACACGAAGCTCCTCAGCCAGGCAAGAGGATCGTTCCTATACTCGGGGCCGCAGTCCCTGGTTGCCCTGGCTGCGAATTCGATTGCGAATGTGGGCGGCAGCCAGGCTCATCTCAATATGCAGCCGTTCTTGGTGCTGAACTTCTCGATCGCCCTGCAGGGCATCTTCCCGTCGCAGACTTAAGGGGAAAACGATGGCACAACCTTATGTTGGTGAGATCCGGATGTTCGCTGGGAACTTCGCCCCGGCGGGCTGGATGTTTTGCGAAGGGCAGCTCCTGCCGATTTCTGAGTACGAGACGCTCTTCAACCTGATCGGTACGACCTATGGCGGCGACGGGCAGTCGACATTCGCGCTGCCGGACCTGCGGGGTCGGATTCCGCTTCACTTTGGTAACGGTTTCACCCTCGCCGAAACGGGCGGTGTCGAGACCGTGACGTTGACCGTGTCGCAGATCCCCGCCCACTCCCATGCGCTGCTCGGGTCGACGGGGGCCGCGACCACACTCGATCCGACGACCAACGTCCTTGCCCAGGCGCCGTTGTCTACAACGTTCGCGTATGGTACTGACGCGCCCCTGACGCCTCTCAGCCCGAGCTCGATCGGTTCCACCGGGGGCAGTCAGCCGCACGACAATTTTCAACCATACCTGTGCGTCGACTTTATCATTTCGTTGTTCGGAATCTTCCCGTCACAGACCTAGGAGAGAGACATGGATCCTTTCGTCGCCGAGATTCGCATCTTTCCGTTCAATTTTGCCCCGAAGGGCTGGGCTTTTTGTGACGGCCAGATCCTGCCCCTCTCGCAGAATACAGCTCTCTTCTCGTTGCTCGGCACTACGTACGGCGGTGACGGCAAGTCCAACTTCGCCCTCCCGAACATGCAGGGCAACGCACCGATGCACCCTGGACAGGGGCCAGGCTTGTCACTGCATGACCTCGGTGAGACCGGAGGCTCCGATACCGTCTCGTTGCTCGAGAGCGAGATTCCATCCCACTCGCACAATTGGATGGCCTCGACGCAGGACGGCATCGACAACCATGCCCAGCAAAACCTGCTTGCACAGGGAGTCGGCATTGGCATGTACGTCCCGGACAGCACAACGCCCTTTGTCAGTCTCAATGACAACGCGCTCACCCCCGCCGGCGGCGACCAGCCGCACAACAATCTGCAGCCCTACCTGACGCTCAACTTCTGCATCGCGCTCCAGGGCGTGTACCCGCCGCGTACGTAAGCCGTCTCTCGAACAGGACGGGCCGGGTCCCAGAGATCCGGCCCTCCCTGCTCTCAGCATCCTCTCCAAACAATCTGAAATTCTCTTCTCGACGGCGGACCGAGATGTCGGGTTCCGTGGGGAGATTGCTGTGCTAATCTCCATGGATCTATTTATCGATGTTTGTCCGGATGAGAGGAGATCTCCATGAGTCCGCAGAACGAGGTGCCACAGCAGCATCTGAGCCGGCGGCATTTTCTGGCTCTGGGCGCGGTGGGCGTCGCGTTGCCCTGGGCTGGTGGCCTGGCTCAGGCAGCACAGGCGGCGCAGGCTCCGGCGGTTGAGCCGCTGTCGGTCGGATTCCTTGAAGGGAGTGATCAGCTTTCCCTTCACTACGATCACATGAAGTGGAGCATTCCCAAGAAGATGTCCGCCGCGGAGCCCGATTCACTGCCGGTGCTGCCGGCGGCCGGGCTCACCCTGGGGGACCAGAAGCTCGCGGGCGGCGATATCAAGCTCACCATCCACGGGCTCTATCCGGCCGAGCCGGCGGACTGCAAGGGGGTCGAGGCGATCGATCTGGATGTGCTGTTTCCGGCTCCCGATCCTGCGGTGCCGGTGCCGGCGCGCTATCTGGCGTGGAGTTTCCGGCGGAAAGGCAGCGCATCGCCCCCGGTCTCGTTCCGGGTGCCGCTCGGGCTCGACGGCCGGCTCGACATCGCGATGCGCACCGTCTGTCAGCTCGGCGCGGCTCCCGTTCAACGGCGCTTCCAGACCAGCTTCACCGCCGACTGGCAACAAGGACGGCCCAAGCTGCAGCGCGGGATCTACGTTCTCGGGGTGCGGCCGGGGATCTGGGACTCGGCTCTCGATCTTCCGGGCGCCAAGCAGAAAGGCCAGAAGGCCGATCTCTGCTCGGTGGTGGTCAGCGTGGAGCCGATCGCGGCAGAATAGAGGTTGTGAAGACCTCCATTCCCGGAGTGACCCTCCGGCCGATCCGCGACGACGACATGGAGCTCCTCGGCCGGGTGTATGCGAGCACCCGGTGGGAGGAGCTCGCGCCGGTGCCCTGGACCGACGAGCAGAAGCTCGCCTTCTGCCGCTCGCAGTTCGAGGCGCAGCACGCCTATTACCAGGCCAACTATCCGGGCGCCGCCTGGCTCGTCATCGAGCGCGACGGCGTTCCGGCGGGACGGCTCTACCTCCACCGCCGCGAGAAGGAGATCCGCCTGGTCGACATCGCGCTCCTGCCGGAGCACCGGAATTTCGGTGTCGGCGGCGCGCTCGTGCGCAAGGTCATCGAAGAAGGCAACGCGGCGGGGAAGCCGGTGCGCATCCATGTCGAAAAAAACAATCCGGCGCTCCGCCTCTACGAGCGGCTCGGATTCGCGCCGATCGTGGACAAGGGCGTCTATCACCTGATGGAACGCCCCGTGGGGCCGCTGTCCGATTCGGAAAGTTAGTTGAACACCGCTTCGTAGCGCATGCCCTGTCCGTCCGGGCCGATGGGGACCAGGAAGAGATCCATCGGTTCGAAGCCCTCGTGCTCGACCGGATAGATCCGCTGCGGCAGCACGAACCGGTGGGCGCCGTGGAAGATGAGCGAGAAGGGCTGCCGCCGCGGTCCTTCTTCGTGGTCGGGGTAGACGCTCACCTCGGCGAGGGTGAGCGCCACCGTCTCCTGCGGATTCAGACGGACCTGGAACGTGGAGCCCACATGAGGCAGGAACTGCTCTTTGGTGATCTGGTCGAGCATGATGGATCTCCCTCGATCCTACATCTTCCCGTAGTTGGGGCCACCGCCGCCTTCCGGCGGAACCCAGGTGATGATGCCGTAGGGGTCCATGATGTCGCAGGTCTTGCAGTGCACGCAGTTGCTGGCGTTGATCTGGAGCCGCTGGCCGGTGGGGGAGGCCGGCTCGGGGACCATCTCGTAGACCGCGGCGGGGCAGAAGCGCTGGCAGGGGTTGCCGTATTCGACCGCGCACTGGTAGATGCAGACGTCGGTGTCGGCCACCAGGAGGTGGACCGGCTGGTCTTCCTCGTGGCCGGTGCCGGAGTGGTAGACGTCGGCGAGGCGGTCGACCACCAGCGGGCTCGCCGGCAGCTGGGCTCCCGGCTTCAGGCGCTGCCCGTCCGGTGTGTTGAGCTTCACCATCCGCTCGTGACCGGGAGAGGTCTCGATGCGGTCGAACAGTCCCCAGCCGCGGCCGTTCGTCACCTGGCCGAGGCCGGCCTGGAGCATGCCGGCGAAGAAGCCGTGGTCGAACGCCTGGTGGAAGTTGCGCGCCGGGAACATCTCCTCCTTGATCCAGCTCGCTTCGACTTTGCCGGGATAGGCGGCCAGACGCTCCTGGGTGATGCCGCCGGCCTTGAGCGCTTCGAAGATCGTCTCGGCGGCGAGCATCCCCGACTTCATGCCGAGATGGATCCCCTTGAGCCGCTCGCCGTTCAGGAAGCCCGCCGAGTCGCCGATGATCAGGAAGCCGTCGCCCGCCATCCGCGGCAAGGCCCACCAGCCTCCCTCGGGGAGCGCCTTGGCGCCGTAGAACGCCATCTTCCCGCCGTCGAGGATGCCGGCGATCCGCGGATGCGTCTTCAGGCGCTGGAATTCGAGATGGGGATCGAACAGCGGGTTCTTGTAATCGAGGCCGGCGACCAGGCCCACGATCACCTGGTCGTTCTGCATGCCGTAGACGAAGCCGCCGCCGAAGTTGTCGAAGCCCAGCGGCCAGCCGAGGGTGTGGAGCACCTGACCCGGCGCGAAGCGGCCGGCCGGCACGTCCCAGACCTCCTTGAGGCCGAGGGCGTAGATCTGCGGGTTTTTGCCCGCCCAGAGGCCGAGCTGCTCGTCGAGCTGCCTGACCAGCGTGCCGCGTGGACCTTCGCCGAGCACCACCACCTGCGAGCGGATGTCGACACCGGGCTCGAAGTTTGCTTTCTTGTCGCCGCTATGCGAAACGCCCCGGTCGGTCGTGCGCACCCCCACCACGCGGCCGTCCTCGACCAGCGCGCGGGCGGCGGGGAACTCGAAGAAGAGATCGACGCCGGACTCCTCGACTTTCGGCGCCATCCATTTGAGCAGGCGGCCCAGCGAGGCGACGTAGCTGCCGTCGTTTTCGAGCGGCGGCGAGATGGGCAGCGACAGGGCGTGTTTCTCGGTGAGGAAGAGGACCTCTTCGTGGTCGTGGTCCACCTTCCCCTCGAACGGCGCCTTCTTCCAGTCGGCGGGAAAGAGCTCGCGCAGGGCGCGCGGATCGACCACGGCGCCGGAGAGCGCGTGGCTGCCGATCTCGCGCCCCTTCTCCAGCACCGCGATCGAGATCTCGAGCTTGCCGCCGCGCGCGGACTCGTTGTGGTTCCGGATCAGGCGGGCGAGATGATAGGCCCCTGCCAGGCTCGCCGGTCCGGCGCCGACGAAAAGAACGTCAATCTCCAGAGTCTCTCGGTCCTGCTCGCTCATGCATGGGGCTCCTGCAGCCTGGGCTCCTCGTTCTCGGTTTCGGGCGCATGCTACCATTGGCGCCCTTGTCTGGAAACACCGGAAGCACCCCGGCAACACCCGTTTCAGATCCGTGGCTGGACCCCTCAAATCCACCCTCCCACAACGAGCGTATTCTCTTTGGGGAACGCCGTTCGGGAAATACTGTTGGGGAAACATCGGTTTGGGAAACATCGGGGAGATGAGACCATGATCGACGCGACCACGACCGCCGCCGACCTCCGCTTCGAGCTTCACCTGGAGACCCTTCCGCCAGCCGACAGCTTCGCCGATGATGTCCGGCGGGGGCTCACCGCGACGCCGAAGGTCCTCCGGCCCAAGTATTTCTACGATGCCCTGGGCTCGCGCCTCTTCGAGGCGATCTGCGAGCTTCCCGAGTACTACGTGACGCGCGCCGAGGCGGAGATCTTCCGCGACCATGCTGGCGAGATCGCCGCCGCGCTCCCCGGCCGGCTGCGCCTCGTCGAGCTCGGGAGCGGCGATGCGCAGAAGACGCGCCTGCTGATCGAGGCCGTGCTGGACCGCCAGGGCGATCTCGACTACCTGCCGCTCGACATCTCGCGGAGCGCGATCGAGCACAGCAGCGACCAGCTTCTGGGCGCCTATCCGGAGCTGCGCGTCACCGCCTTCGTGGCCGACTACCAGACCGCCTTGCGCAGTCTGGCACGGCATGCCTTGCCACCGGGCGCCGACCGCACGCTTGTCCTCTTTCTCGGCTCGACCGTCGGTAACCTCGATCCGCAGGAGCGCCTGGCGCTGCTGCGCGACGTGCGTGTTCTGCTCGCTCCCGGGGACGGCTTGCTGCTTGGCGCCGACCTCGACAAGCCGGAGGAGATCCTGATCCCCGCTTATGACGACGCGCTGGGTGTCACTGCGGCCTTCAACCTCAACCTCCTCGTGCGTATCAACCGGGAGCTGGGCGGCGCTTTCGACCTGACCGGCTTCCGCCACCGGGCGCGCTACGACCGCGAGCGCGGCAGGATCGAGATGCACCTCGAAAGCCTGCGCGAGCAGACCGTGATGATCCGCGCTCTCGGTCTCGAGGTGCCGTTCGCGGCGGGGGAAACCATCCATACCGAAAGCTCGTATAAGTTCCGCTCCGGCCAGATCGGCCGGTTGGGAGAAGAGGCGGGGTTCGGCCTGCGCCGCGTCTGGTACGATGACAGAAGGCGGTTCGGATCGCACCTTCTGGTGGCGACCTGAGACGCCTTTGACAAGGGGGAGGCTTCCCGCTTAGGATCTTGCCTCTGTCTGAGCCGGCGTAGCTCAGTTGGCTAGAGCGCCTGACTGTGGATCAGGAGGTCTCCGGTTCAAATCCGGACGTCGGTACCAAGCTTTCGTTCTTCATAGCGCCAGCTTCGCTGGAGATGCCGGCCATGTCTGAGATAGTGGAACCGCGCCTCTCGCGCGGACTGCGCGACCTTCTGCCCGATCAGATGTTGGCGCGCCAGTGGATGATCGACACCATCCGTGGTGTCTACGAGCTGTACGGTTTCGTTCCGCTGGGCACTCCCGCCGTCGAATACCTGGACGTCCTGCTCGGCTCATCGGCCGGCGCCGAGGCGCAGCAGTCGATCTTCACCGTCTCGAACCCGGAGGAGGAGAAGCTCGGCCTGCGCTTCGACCTCACCGTGCCGCTCGCCCGCGTGGTGGCGCAGTACCGCGATCTGCCGCGCCCGTTCCGCCGCTACCAGGTGTCGCCGGTCTGGCGCGCCGACAAGCCGGGCCCGGGCCGCTTCCGCGAGTTCACCCAGTTCGATCTCGACTCGGTGGGCGTCGTCTCCGAGGTCGCCGACACCGAAATCATCGCCGGGATGTGCGACACGCTCTCCGCGCTCAACGTCGGGCCCTACCTGGTGCGCTTCTCCTCGCGCGGCATCCTCAACACCCTGCTCACCTTCGCCGGCATTCCGGCCGAGCGCGGAGCCGATGTCTTCCGCGTCCTCGACAAGCTCGACAAGGTCGGGCTGGAGAAGGTCCGCCTGGAGCTCACCAAGGGCTACTTCGACGCGTCGGGCGACGAGATCAAGGGGCTTGGATTCGCCTCTGCGCAGGTGGACAAGATCGAGCGCTTCCTCGCCATCCGCGCCGACGACCGGCGCGAGGTGGTGGCGGCGCTGCGCGACCTGTTCGTCGGCGTCGAAGGAGCCGACCGCGAGGTCGGTCTGGTGGAGCGCATCTCCAACCACCTCTACTCGCTGGGCTACGGCCCGGACCGCGCCTCCCTCGATCTGTCGATCGCCCGCGGCCTCGCCTACTATACCGGCCCGGTCTTCGAGGCCATGCTTCTCGACGCGCCGCAGTTCGGTTCGGTCTTCGGCGGCGGCCGCTACGACGGGCTGGTGCTGCGCTTCCTCGGCGAAGAGGTGCCGGCGACCGGCGCCTCGATCGGCGTCGACCGGCTCCTCGCCGCGCTCATCCACCTCGGCCGGGCCGGCCGCCAGAAGAGCACCGCCAAAGTCTTGATCACCAACATGGACGCGGCGCTCCAGGACGACTACGTCGCCATGACCTGGGAGCTGCGCCGCGCCGGCATCGCGACCGAGCTCTATCTCGGAGCGGCCAAGGGCCCCGGCAAGCAGCTCAAGTACGCCGACGCCTGGGGCATCCCCATCGTTCTTCTCTATGGCTCGAACGAGAAAGAGAAGGGGATCGTGACGCTCAAGGATATGGACGTCGGCCGCCAGCGCGCCGAGAAGCTCGCCAAGCGCGAGGAGTGGCTGGAAGAACGGCCCGGCCAGCGCGAGGTCCAGCGGAGCGAGTTGGTCGCCGCCGTCCGTGCCATGCTGGCCGAGATCGAAAAGGGTCAATCTCTGGAATCGACGCGGTGAGCGACCCTGCCCATCACGCCGTCCTCACTCTCGGCGGCCCTCCTCTCACTCTGGAGGATCTCGCCCGGGTGGCGCGCGATCCGCGCGTGCGGGTCGAGATCCATCCGGACGCCGCCGCCCGCATCAGGGCGAGCCGGGACCAGATCGAAGGTCTCATCGAGTGCTACAAGAAACACCGGGAAGACGGGACGCCGCCGGTCCTCGAGTACGGCGTCACCACCGGCTTTGGCGAGTTCAAGAACATCGCCGTCGCGCCGAAGGAGCTGCGCAAGCTGCAGAGCAACATCCTGCGCAGCCACACGGTCGGAGCGGGGGAATCTTCCGATGACCTGCACCCTGCCAACTATTTCGATCCCGAGGTCGTGCGGGCCGCGCTGGTCATCCGGCTGAACGCTTTCCTGAAGGGAAACTCGGGCATCCGTCCGGAGATGACGGAAGCCGTCCGGGCGATGATCAACCAGGGGATCATCCCCCTCGTCCCGATCCGCGGCTCGGTGGGATCGAGCGGTGACCTGAGCCCGCTCTCCCACCTCTTCGTCACCCTGCTGGGCGAGAACCGCTACTTCCTGGTGCGTACGCCGGACGATCTGAGCTTCCGGCCCCGGGAGCTGCGGGCCGGTCTCGACCACCTCAAGGCCGACCTGGGGATGGAGGTGCCGGACATCTCCTATAAAGAAGGTCTGGCCCTCACCAACGGCGCCACCTTTTCCGCCGCCCTCCTCGCGCTCGCCGTCCACGACGCCGAACGAGCCGCGGACACCGCGGACACCGCCTGTGCGCTCAGCCTCGAAGCCGTCTGCGGCTGCGCCCGGGCATTCGATCCGAAGATCCACGATGCCCGCGGCCACGCCGGACAGATCGCCAGCGCGGCGAACATCCGGAGCCTTCTCAAAGGGAGCCGCCTGATCGAAAGGGCCGGCGCCGTACAGGACGTCTACTCCCTGCGCTGTGCCCCGGCCGTGCACGGAGCGGCCCGGGACACAATCGCCTACGCGCGCACCACGGCCGAAAATGAGATCAACGCTGCCACCGACAACCCGCTCTTCTTTCCGGGCGGCAGTGACCCCTGGGACCTGGAATTCCGTGCCAACTGGCCGGAGGACTACCACGGCGACGAGCGCGCCGGCTACTCGGCGGGCAACTTCCACGGCGAGCCGGTCGGCATCTCCGCGGACGCTCTCGCGATCGGCCTGGCCGAGCTGGCCGACATCTCCGAGCGGCGCACCCAGATGCTGCTCGACGCGCACCACAACCGCAACCTGCCCGGCAACCTCATCCCCCATCCGGGCGTGAACTCGGGCTACATGATCGCCCAGTACTGCGCCGCCGGCATCGTCTCCGAGAACAAGGTCCTCACCCATCCGGCCACCGTGGACTCCATCCCCACCTCCGCCAACAGCGAGGACCACAACGCGATGGCCACCATCGCCGCGCGCAAGCTGCGCACCGTCCTGCGCAACGCCCAGGCCGTCCTCGCCATCGAGCTGATGGTCGCCGCCCAGGCGATCGAATGGCGCACGCTCGCGGTCAGCAAGGATCCGCAAGGCGTCAACACGCCTCGTCCCCCCTTCCGCACCTGGGAAGACGCCGAAGCCGACTCCGACACCTTCGCCGCCTGGGTCGCCGCCGAGAACCGCGAGCCCATCGCCGCCTGGCTCGGCGAAGGAACCCGCCGCGCCTACCACCGCATCCGCGAGCACATCGAGCCGATGCTCACGGACCGCACTCTGGATGGGGACATCCGGAAGGTGCGGGGAGTGGTGGAGGCGGGGCGGGTGTAATTCCCCCTCCTTCGTTCAGCTTCTCGAACGGCGTTCCTTCCTTGTTGGCGGCTAGGCCGCAACGCCTCAACATTTGCTATATGATCGTGTCCAAATAGGAATAAGCAGGAAACCGGCTACCCCCGGCTCATCCTGCCATGGAGAGAGGTGATGGACAGGACCGAGAATGAGTTCGACCGTACCCTGACCATGCTGTTCAATCGAATCGACCCACCCCTGTGGTCGCCTCCGAGCAGCGGAGATGCACACGCGGAAAAGAAAGATGGCAAGCTTGTGGTCTTGCTCGGCGCCGGCTGCTCCCGGCAATATGGTCTACCAAGTTTTTTGGAGCTCCTCACATACCTCTGGGAGGACTTCTTCCGTGAATCCCCAGACCCGGATTGGAAGCTCGAAGTCCTTCGCGATCTGCTCGACAAGTATTGGCAGTCCCAAGGGCCTGCAGACCGCAAGCGCATCCTGGATTTTTACTTGAGACGAGTGAAGGGCGCCTTCTGTCCAGCTTACCGGCGGCTTGCGCATCTAGCCAAGGCTGGGCATATCAAGGCCATCGTCAATATGAATTTCGATACTCTTCTTGAAGAGGCCCTCGAGAAAGAAAATGTAGATTTCCGAGTCTCCACCAGCTTCCGCACCTCGGTTCCGAATCTATTGATGGTCTATAAGCCTCATGGCACGATCGGAGATCTCCCAAAGGACGCCATAGATGGTATTTTAAATATTTCCACACGTCTTGTGAAAGCCGCCGGGAGCAACGCTCCGCTCGATGATCATCATATGCATACGGAGCTGGAGAGCTTTTACCAAGAGCATAGGCAGTCAGTCAAGCAGGCCCCGAAGCTGCGTCGAGAGGTTCGGTCCCTTCGCAATGAAGGCCTTAGGCTCTACAAACTGCTCACGGTAGAAAGACAGGAAAATGAAAAGCGTTTGGAAGAAGCCCTGAAGGCGGTGAAGGCTTCACGCGAACGTCTTGGAACTTTGCGAAAAAATCAGGTCCATGTGAGAAATGACCTTATCCTTGACATCGCCAATAGTGATCTGTTTTCGGATCCCGACGAGCAGCAGAGCGCCCAGGAGATTCTGACCGAAAATGATGTCTTGTGTATTGGTTACTCCGGTGTCGATGCAAAGATTGCAGCCGCTCTGCGTGCGTTCTCCCCCGGGAAGGACCCACGCGATAAAAAACTCCTTGTGATCAGCCCGGGGCGCCCTGACCCCCGCCTGCTTCTGGTGATGGCAGAGCGCGGATCCCAGGACCTGCTGATTACCGGGGAAGATGCGACCTTCGAAAATTTCATGGAGAGCCTGGAACCCCGGCTCCACTCATCGAAAAAGTCAAAGGAGAGTGAAGACGAGCAGGAGCCTGTCCCGAAGGGCTTGGAACCAACCTTCATGACCCGATCAGAGCGTAGGGCTCTTGCATACTGCCTGAAGATCGCGATGGAGATCCGTCTTTCTCTGGACGTTGCCGAGCGTAGCGCCACGAGCGTCGAGGAGCACGGCTACACGGTGTTCGGCCTCTGCCTTTCTCTCGCCAAGAATGTTGGAATCTGCCTGAGCTCTCCGGAGAAGTACCTTCTTCACTGTGCCGCCTTCCTGCACGACCTTGGCTACTACCGCGGCTATGGCCGAGGTCGGGTCAACAAAAACCCGGGGTGGCGGTTGCTGTTTCATCATGGCGAATTGACCGAGGAATTGCTCCGCGAGTATTTCCAGGACGACGCCAAAGTGAAGTCGCGTCTTATCCCATCCTCTTACCGAGAGAAGAGCACTCCAGAAGAGTGCGACCACTTTCTGGAGTCGTTGCTGAAGCTTTGTGCCTGGCAGACGTTCCCGGAGCCTGGTGAGCCCATCGAGGATTACGAGATAAAAATCGGCGAATACCCGGCGCAAGTCCGGTTCTCTCTTCTTCATGCGTTGTTCACCGCGGCGGAAGAGCTGCCTGCGGAGCATCCCTTTCTCCCCTCGGCCAATCCCGTGCGGAAAGGAGAGCTCCGGGCCATCGACGATCCGGTGCTTGACATATATCTGGGCCGCAAGAAAGATGAGGTGCGGTACAAAATCCAGCGCGGCCGGGTCCATGGCGAGCTCCAGGCCAAAGATGGGGTTCCGATGAGCGCGACAGCCCGCTGGCTGCTGACCATGGCGGCCCGCTTCACCGAAAAGCTCGACAAAGTGGCCAAGGTCCATTCCGGATGGCCTCTCGAGTTCTGGCCTCCCGAGTTCTGCTGCGAAGGCGCTCCTGGCACTGACGCAGAATTCAAGCCATTGGTCGAGGCCGCACTGGAGGAGCGGCTCCGCGAATCGGTCAAAACGGTCGCCTCGAATTCTCTTGCTGAAGTCACGACACTGCTCGATCTGATTGCCATCTATACCCTGAGCCCCGTCAACCAGGACGAGCCGCGTGTAGCCTTGGACAATAAGAGTTTAGAGCCGATCGTCCAGCGCGTACGGGAGCGGCTGGCCAGCGATCCACATCAGGTGCAGGAGAGCCTCTTCCCTGTGTTTCTGACCGTCCGCCACCATGAAAAGAAGGGTGAGATGGAGAAGCTCTTCACCAAGAGTTTTGAGGACATCCTCCATCCCGCTTGGCGGTTCTGCGGCCGCAACTGGCAGAACGGAATCGAATCGGTCCTCATGGCCAGGGCATGCGTCGACTTCGGTTCGTCGCGTTTCCGCAGTGAGGTCATGGGAGGTGTGCGAGATCTCCTTGGCGAAAAGGTCACGTGGGACGAAGAGAATCCTGAGCATGCCTATGGTCACGATCGCTGCACTCTCTGCACCGCGCGTCTGCTTTTTATCTTTACGCACGCCCGGCGCCTCTTTCCGGAAGAGGACCTCCAGCGGTTCGCCAATAACTCGAACAAGAAAGACATTGACCAGACGGTGCAGGGCCTGCTGGCCTACATGCTCTCTCTACCGGCCACGAGCGATATATGGTGGGGGCTTGGGGCGAAGCACGTCCCGGAGGGAGCCATCAAATCGGGGGACTATCTTGCGTGGGCGGCGCGTGCCGTGACGCACTGTCTTGCGATCGATCGCGAAATCCGGCGTACGACGGGCAAGGACTGGCTCGAGGAGGGCTGCAAGATCGAGAGCAGCAAGGTCGAGGCTCTGCTGCGCCAGCGCTGGGACCACCTCCTCGGTGTCAACGGCAAGGACCTGCTGAGCGAGGGGGCAGAGGAGCCGCACTCATTTATCTTCGGTCACATCGCCTGGACCTGTCTCGATTTGCAGCGCCTCGGCCCGGAAATCATGGAGCTGGCCTTGGGAAGTGACCAGGGTCGCCTTCGAACGTTGTCCGCTCTGCTCGCCAAGCAGACGAAGCAGATTGGGACGCTCTCGCGCTTGAGCCAGTTTTTCCTCTGGCCGGCCGTGGTCTTGCGGGACAGCTTGGAGCCGAGCCTTGACAGCGCGCGTGAGCTCGTCAAGCTCTGCAAGGATTGTGTCGGTTCACCGGTCTGGATCCGAAAAGGCCCGGATCGCGGCACTTGGGGGTCTAATGTCAAAAACACCCAGACGCTCGCCACCTCTCTGGCGGCCTTCTGGGCCTATGTGTATCGGGACGAGGAGAACGAACGGCGATTCAAGGATGTTTTCGAGAACGACGCGAAGGAGCGGACCGGAATCCCGGGTAAAAACTAAGCCCTGGTCGCCCACAACCACTCGACGAGTGGTTCCAGGTTGTGCGCCCAGATCAAGCTCAGACCCCGATCCTGAGCATCCGTCAAGTTGTGCCGCTTGAAAACGCCGCTCAGCACCGCGACGGGTCACCGCCTGAGTATCCTCCGAAGTCCCTTCTCCAGGATGTTAGCCAGCAGATCGAGGGGCCGCCTCTGCCAGACTGAGGTCCGCGTCAACCGGATCGAGGCCGACGTCATCCGGACTGCGGCCCGTGGTCGCGAATGACCTCGACTTGGTCGCGAAATCAGCGAGGTGAATCGACAAACGCCAGCAATTCTCGACCTACGCCAGCCCTTCAACCGCCAAACGTACGCAACCGGAGACCAGTTCAAGGGAAATGGTCGAGAATTGACCAGCGCAGGTCGAGAAGCAAGGTCAAGCGGTCGAGAAAATCTCCCAGAAAGTCGAGGCTCTCGCTAGAGAAGTCGAGAATCAGAGTGGATAAGTCGAAAATAGACGACAATCAGTCGCTGGTTAGCTCGGGTTGATCGAGAAAAAGCCGCGAAAGAACGAGAAACGAACGACAGAAGACGAGAGACGGCTGGGGAAAGTCGCGAATTGCAGCAGATGTCTCCTCGATTGCAGCGCATGGGTCGCGAATTGCTCGTCATTCCCGACCAAATCTCCAGGCGACGTGATACCTTGCCGTCGATTTTCGACCAGGATGCAGCCATGAAACAGCGGTGGACTGTGCAGGAGATTGCCGCGTCATTGGAGGAGCAGGCGGCGTTTCCTCGCGACCACGAAGCGTTCCACGCCAGACGTGCTCCATCAGGAGAGACGGCGGGAGCACGCGATGGAGTTGGCGGAGCTGGCGCGCCGGCAGGTTCGCGCTCCAGCAATCCCGGGTAAAGGCTAACCCTTGGTCGCCAACAACCACTCGACGAATGGTTCCAGGTTATGCGCCCAGATCAAGCTCAGACCCCGATCCTGGGCATCCGTCAAGTTGTGTAGCTTGAAAACGCCGCTCAGCACCGCGACGGGTACCACCTGAGTGTTCCCGAAGTCCCTTCTCCAGGATGTCGCCTTGACCGCGGCGTCATTGTTCAACCGCTTGACGGAGTTGGTCGCCGAGTTGGAGACCTTGCATTCGATGGGCACGATCCGGCCATCCCAGGCGGTGGCGATCAGATCCGCTTTGCGGGTTCCCAGGGTGCTCTCTCGGCAGAACTCGCCCGGGTTCGGGGCCTGCCGGAATGTCGTTATCTTCCGCGTCCCGACGAGCGTCAGTCCTGCGGCGAGCAATCGCTCTGCCACTGTCTCTTCCTGATTGGACTTTCCCTCGTTCCTGCGATCTGTGCTGACGCGGCTCTGAGCAATCAGACTGGCCGTCGCCACGACGGCGGTGGTCCGCTCCGCCTCCGTCGGTTCCCTGTTGTCGGCCATCCAGACAAACCTCCGTCTGCTCCTCGGCCGTGCTCCAACCGGGAACTGAACGAGCGCCCAGGCCGACTGCATTGGCCGCCAGCGATTGTTCTGGCTTGACGGCAGCGCGTCGGTGACTCATAGGTCGGAGTCTAGTTCTCCGCCATTTGCGCCGGCCAGGGGCAGGTGGCACTGCCCGCAGGGCACCCACGTCTCCAGACCGTGTACGATATCGTGAACAAGGCGTGAGACGCTCGCCGTTCTTTCCACATGGGGAGGCAGCATGAGGAACCGAGCGCACGTCGGAGCTGTGGTCATCGCGGGCCTCTGCATGGGCCTGGTTTGCTCTTCGGTCTATCCACAGACTGAGCAGAATGGGTCGCTCCGCGGTATTCTCTACCGTCATGGGTGCCAGACACTCGCGCTTGCACGGACACCCTCACCTGAGCCCGAATCCAACCGCCCTAGTCCGACTTAGCCTTGCCACATTTTAGGGACCTGGCCCCGGGCTCAATCATCGCCTTAGCATTTCCGGTGCCGATGCGCCCGGTGTTCCGTGGAGGAATCTGCATGCGTTCTCTAAGTGCTGTGTCGCCCCGCTCCTTACCGGACTCCTCTTCGCACGCACCGCCCCTGCCGACACCTTTCGATCCAAGAGCATCCCGGTCAAGACGTCGGCCCAGTTGCGGGCGGCGCTCGGTAGTGTGCCGGACTACCGAGCGCACCCTGGGCGGGGACTTCCGCGCCCTGCGGCCCACCGTGAAAGCGGGGCAAGCGTGAGGATCTCGGCCGCTCTGCCTGTCGGCGTCACGGCTCTCCTCTTCGAGAGCGCCCGCACGCGGCGCGAGGAGGAGGGACGGCTGGCCGGACTGCTGCAGAAGGCTGGCTATGGTGAGGTCATTCTGCCAATCCTGGACTACCTGGAGCCCTACGAGGCACTCCTCACCGCGGCCAGCCGCGGCGAGCTGTATCGTTTCATCGATCGCGACGGCGAGCAGCTCGCCCTGCGGAGCGACTTCACTCCCATGCTCGCCCGCCTGCTCGCTCCACGCATGGAGAGTATGGCGTTGCCGCTGCGCATCTTCTACCGCGGCGACGTCATCCGTTATGAGGAAGAGCGCGCCGGACGGCACCGCGAGTTTTACCAGATAGGCGCCGAACTGCTGGGAGTCGGGGGCGAGGAGAGCGAGGCGGCCGAGCGCGAGGTGCTGCATCTGTTTTTGCAGGCCCTCGCGCCCGATGTCACCCAGCGCATCCAGATCGTGCTCAGCTTTGCCGGCGCGCTCGACGAGCTGCTGCTCACGGCCAAAACCGGGGACCCGGCGGCGCTCGCTGCGGCGGTGGCGCGGCGGGAGCGCGACGCGGTGCGCCAAGCCTGTCCGGCTCTGCTGCCGGTGGTCCGGACAGGCCTGCCGGAACGGCCGGAGGATCTCGGCCAACCGGCCGCCGGCCGGCTCAAGAGCCTGCTGGCGTTGCGCGATGAGCTCGCAGCGCGTTTCCCTGCGGCTTGCCTGAGCGTCGATCTCGCGGAGTTCTCCCTTCACCGGCTCGATCCGCGCATCCACGCCGAGACGGGGGAGCGTTCCTACTACGACGGCATCGTCTTTCGCGCCTTCGCCGGGGCCGCCTCCCTGCCGGTCGGCGGTGGCGGCCGGTATGACAGTCTCTTCCGGCGCCTCGGAGCCGAAGTCTCGGCGGTCGGCTTCTCGATCAACCTGGAGCGCCTGATCGAGGCGCAGTCCGTCCCGGCGATCCGGGAGGAGGAAGCATGAGGAACCGGGCGCGCGCCGGAGCTGTCGTCGTCGCAGGTCTCTGCCTGGCCCTGGTTTGCAGCTCTTCGGTCTATCCACAGACTGTCCAGAAGGGAGAGGGCATGTCGAAGCACGCAACCGGCACGTTCGAGGTCAAGCTCAGCCCGCAGGCGACGGCCGCCAAGGTCGAGGGGTTTGGCAGGATGTCGATCGACAAGCAGTTTCACGGCGATCTCGAAGCGACGAGCCAGGGCGAGATGCTGACCGCCGGCACGGTCGAGAAGGGCAGCGCCGGCTATGTGGCGATCGAGTGGGTCAGCGGCCGTTTGCACGGCCGCACCGGCAGGTTCGCGCTCCAGCACAACGCCACCATGAACCGGGGCGTGCCGTCTCTCTCCATCACCGTGGTGCCGGACTCCGGCACGGGGGAGCTCGCCGGGCTGACCGGCACGATGAAGATCATCATCGCCGACGGAAAGCATTCGTACGACTTCGAGTACGCGATCGCCGGAGCCCCGTAGGCGCTACGGTCCGGGCCGCGGTATCCTTCCTCTGCTATGGGCGCCGGACACTCGCACTCGCACGGACATTCGCACCACCACCACGGCCCGGTGGATGGCAACCGGCGGCGGCTCGCCATCACCCTGGCCTTGTCGCTGGTCTACATGCTGGCCGAGCTTCTGGGCGGCCTGTTCACCGGCTCTCTCGCCCTGCTCGCCGACGCCGGCCACATGCTGTCGGACGCCGCGGCGCTCCTGCTGTCGCTCTTCGCGATCTGGATCGCGCAGCGCCCGCCGACACCGCGGCGCACCTGGGGGTTTCACCGCACCGAGATCCTGGCTGCGCTCGCCAACGGCGCCACGCTGGTCGCGATCTCGATCTACGTCATCATCGAGGCCTTCGAGCGCTTCCGCAAGCCGGAGCACGTCAATGCGCCGGTGATGGTGGGCATCGCGGTCGGCGGTCTGCTGGTCAACCTGATCAGCCTGCGCATCCTGAGCGGCGGCAAAAGCGGCAACCTGAACGTGCGCGGTGCCTGGC
>DATARD010000166.1:0-14958 GCA_036264355.1 Thermoanaerobaculia bacterium | reverse complement strand
ATGTTTCAATCCACGCCCCCGCGCGGGGGGCGACGAGTTGCTCGGCGCCGCCCGGGCGCTGCACATGGTTTCAATCCACGTCCCCGCGCGGGGGGCGACTGCTTCGACGTCCTAGACGGCAACGCGGACGAGGTTTCAATCCACGCCCCCGCGCGGGGGGCGACGGCGGCCTCGGTAAGTCTTGCAGAATCAGACGTTCCGGACGGCGTTTCCGCGAACCTTCCGACTGGGAAGACCCGGGCGACGCTTGAGCTCGCGGCTCCAGCACGCAACAGCGTTACTTTTCAGCAGCTTCCCCTTTCCGCGAACCTCCGGAGGAGCGCTCGTGGGCGCTTGGGGTTCGCATTGGCTCGTGGGAGAGATGCTACACGAGGAGAGGACCATCAAGATCGAGGACGGTCTTGATGCCGAAGTGCTCGGTGCGGCCCTTCCAGTTGCTGCCGAGGAAGTAGAAACGGAGGCTGTCCTCGGTCTCATCAAAAGCGCTGAGCAGGCGGAGACGGAGGTCGGTCCATTGGGTGGGATCGACGAGGCATTCGAAGACGGAGTTCTGGACGCGCTGCCCGAAGTCGAGACAGATCTTGGCGACCCGGCGCAAACGGCGGCGGCCAGCGGGGGTGGTAGTCGAGACGTCGTAGCTCACGATGACCATCATCGGCGGGTCTCCTCATTTCCAGAGGAAGGGCGGGTAGCCGTCCAGGTCCGCACGGAGGTGCCGGGCGAGGAGCGCGGCCTGAAGGTGCGGCAGCAGGCCGACGGTCGTCTTTTCGCCCAGAAAGGGGTGGACGATCTCTTCCTGCTTCCGCTTCTGATACTCGACCAGGACCTTCTTGCGCGTCGCCTCGTCCATCATCACGCCGCCGGTCTCGCCGCGGGAAAAGCCGTCACCGCGGATCTGCTGGAGGTTGATCAGCGAGAGCGCCAGCCGATCGGCGAGGACGGCGCGGAACTCCTCCATGAGATCGAGCGCCAGGCTCGGCCGCCCGGGCCGGTCGCGGTGGAGAAAGCCCACAGCGGGATCGAGCCCGACAGACTCCAGGGCGGCCGCGCAGTCGTGGCACAGCAGGGTGTAGAGGAACGAGAGGAGAGCGTTGACGTTGTCGAGCGGCGGCCGGCGGCTGCGCTCGCGGAAGAAGAAGTCTTCCTTCTGTTGGGTGATGAGCTCGTCGAACACTTCGAAATAGAGGCGCGCAGCATTCCCTTCGATCCCGCGCAGACCGTCGAGCGGAATCCCTTCGCGCAGGCTGTCCAAATGCTGGCCGAGAACCATGGCGGCGGACCGGAGAGTCTCGACGCCGGGCGATTGCGGGCGGTCGCGGAGGGCGCGCTGGATGACTGTGCGGCTGTTGGCGATCTTGGCCGCGAGGAGTGACCGCGTGATGCCGGCGGCGCCGGAGTCGTCGTCCGCCCTGCGATATTGCTCGCGGCGTAGCAGGACGTTGCCCGACACCGGACCCTGCACGCGGGCGAGGAAGCGCCCGTTCTCGGTGAGGAAAGAGACCGCCACGCCGCGCTCGCCGCAAAAGCCGAGGAGGAACGGGCTGGCGCCCACCTGGCCGAAGCAGACGATGCCGCCGAGAGTGTGGATGGGAATTCGAAGACGCGTCTCCTCCGCGACGCGGACGGCGACCGCCTCGCCGTCCTTGGCCAGATAAGCGCCCTGCGTGGTGACATAGAGAGTGTTCTGATGGCGCTTCATGGCTCACTCCTGAGGGCACGGTCGAGGTAGCGTTGGACGGAGGACGAAGGAGCATCCGGCATGCAGATCTCCAGGAGAGAGCACTGATCGCATTTCGGCTCGCGGACCGGCAAGGGAGTGACGCCGGAGTTGAGGATCTCGTGCATCCGCGCCGCGGCCTGTTCCGTGACCAGCCGCAGCGCGAAATCGAAAGCGACGTCAAGCCGCCGTCGGGTCTCCCCATAGAACAGAGCACCGGAAGGAATGGAAACGCCGAGCATCTCTTCGAGGCAAAGCGCCTGAGCACAGAGCTGCACCTCGTCCGCCTGATGCTTCTTCGGACGGCCGCGCTTGTACTCCACCGGAAAAGGCAGCCATACCCCCTCCGGTCCCCGGTGAAACTCCACCGCATCCGCCTTGCCGCTCAACCCGAGGCGAAAGCTGCGCAAAGTAAGCCCCCGCGCGATCCGCAAATCCCCCCGGGACTCCCCTTCTCCACGGTCCACCCGCTCATGGAGATGTTTCCCCTCGAGCGTAAACGAATTCTCCGCCCACACTCGTTCGAGATGAATCAACGCCGCCTGCCGCTCACAGAAGAGCAGATGTTGCAAGGCGGAGAGGGGGACGAGGTCGTCTTCGGAGAACACCGTCGTCACCGGATCTCCAGGAGCTCCACTCCCTTGGGCAGGCGATCCCGGTGGACGGTCACCTCATAGTCAGCGAAGGACCGTGGCGCATCGACGCCGTCCTTCTTCTTCACAGAAACGAGATCGAACAGCTCGTGCGCCGGTGCACAGCCGAGCATGGCCTGCCGCCGACGCTGGTCCGTGGCATCGGTTCCGACGTGCTTGAAGACGTAGAGTGGCCGCTGCACCGTCATCACCCCTTTGCTGGCGGACCGGTCGTGCTCGTACATGTTGAGCAGGGATTCCCAGAGGAGCGCCAGATCCTCCTCGTTGAAGCCGGTCTCCTGGGCCAGATGGGCACTGATGAAGCCCTTGCCGATGAAGAGGCCATAGGGGATCAGGGACTTTCTCCCCATCGTGCGGAGCGTGTCTTCCGCCTGGTCGGCTTCCCACTTCGCGATGTCGGCGGACGAGCTCGATCCCTTGACGTCGGCGGCGACGGCCATGCGGGTGATCGAGAGATCGAGCGCCAGCACGGGATCGACGGAGCGGGCGAATGCGATCTGGACCGGACCGCGCACCTGGCCGGCGTTGGCGCCGGTGCTCATGACGGCGCCGAAAGCGCGGACATCGAAGAAATTCTGGCAGATCCAATGCTTGGCGGCCTCGACCTTGCTCTTGGAAGCTCCCTTCTTGGTCTCCGGAAGACCGCCGGTCTCCTCGTGCGCCTTGGCGATGGGGCGGTTCAAGTTGGTCGCGTGCTCGACGAAGATGGAGTACGGCATCTGATTGCCGCGGGCGAGTTGGACGTAGTTCCGGATGCGGCGCTTGATCGCGACGTCGGAGACCAGCCCGCGCATGTCCTCCGGATCCAGGCGCGGTGCGTTGCCCGCGTCCGGGTCACCGTTGGGGTTGCCGTTCTCGCAGTCGAAAAGGAAAAGGAACTCATAGCGGTTTTCGATCGGCTCAGTCATGGGAAGTCTCCTGGGGGCCGGAGGCAACTTCGGTTTCTTGAGAATCGGGTTTGACGGTGCCAGCGCGGTCGGAGGCGATCTGCTGGTAATAGCCGAGGGCGAAGAGGCTTTGCTGTTCCAGCGACAACGTCCGCGGCACGCGGTCGCGGATGCAGGCCCAGAGGCTCGCCAGCCGCCTCTCGTACCAGCGGGCCAATCCGGGGTCGAGCTTGTTGAGATGGAACTGGGCGGTGCGGTTGAGCCGGCCGAGCACCAGGGCGGGAGTGGCGCTCGCCGCCGCGTAATACCTCTGGACGACGCCGGCTCCGACATCGCCGAGCGCGCGGTATTGCAGAGCGGCGAACAGTGCCATCAGACGCCCGCAGTGATACGCCGGCTCGGGATGCTCTTCGTTCAAATTCGGATGCATCTCGCGATCTCCTTGCCGCACATGGAAAGCTTTGAGGAGCCCCACGCGGGCGTGATTCAATGTTTCGTTGCCAAGAATGTCGATCTTCATGCGCGCCAGGGCCTGCGCCATGGCTTGCCAGGGAATGGCCTCTCCGCGCACGGCGACCCGCCACAGCGCGGTTTCCAGCGGAGCCGGCAGGTCCTTGAGGTCGCGCACCAGGGCGCCGAAGACCGCGAAGAGCTTCGGCGAAGGCGCCAGCCCTTGACCATCGCGCCGGACGATGGACAGATGATCGAACCAGGCGCTGATCTTCTGGACGAGATCTTCGAACTGTCCTTCCATCCAATCCCGGATCATCACGCGGCCCGAGGCTCCGGAAAGAGTCAGGGCGTAGTAGCGGTTCCCGGCCAGAGACGGGCGCTGGCCGGTGCGAATGGCGTCGAGCAGCTCACGGGCCCGCTGCTGGGCGTTGAGCTCGTTCTGCTCGTCGCTTCCGGCCAACCAGCTCAGAGGATCGTCTTCGGGAGGAACTCTCTCCTTGAACCAGTGGACGACCTTGGCGCTCACGAGCCTGTGGCTGTGCTCGCGGAGGAGATGATTGAGGGCGGCGCGATATTCCGCACCGATCTGCTCCGACACGGGAGCATTGGCGGCCTGCACGAACCCGTACGAGCAGAAAGCGTCCTGCTTGAACGACGCCAACACATCCCCCATCGCCAAGCCCCCGACATCGGAGAGGCCGGCGATCTTGGGCTGCGTCGCGACCGGCTCGACCAGCTCGCCGCTCGCCAGGCAGCGCACCAGGGGAACTCCGTCCTTCTCCACCGGTGGCGCGGCGGGATCGGTCCCGAGCGTCCGCCGGAACCGGCGCCACCAATCGTGCCAGGCGTCCGACTCGACGGGATAGAGGGGGCTCTCGCCGAAGATGGCGAACGTCGCTTTGTCGGTGGGCTTCGCTTTGCGAGCCAGCAACCGATCCCGGATCGCTTGCAGGCTCGCCTCGTCGTCGAGCATCGCGGCGACGCCGGCCAAACGCGGCATGACTTCCGCCGCCTGGCGGAGGAGGCCGGTGAAATAGGCGTGCTTGGCGTGGAGCTTGGCGTCCGGAGCCTCGGCGGCATGGAGAGCCACGACATCGGCCGAATCCACGAGGAAGTGCCGGCAACCCGCCCCTCCGCGTTTGATCTCCGGCTGCGACAGCTCGGGGCAACGCGGGAATGTCCTGCCGGGGCTTCCCTTCTCCTCCGGATCGGCGAGGTCCAACACCTCCTGAAAGGCTCCGGCCGGATCGCAGAGAATGGCCCAGCGCGCCGTCTTGGGTGCGAAGCCCGGCTCGGCCACCAGGCCGTGGGTCCGCGCATAGGTGACGAGATGGTCGAGCATCAGGCCGTCCCTCCGGCGCCCTTCAGCACGTCGGGGCTGGAGTATTCGGGTACCCGCAGCACGCCGCCGCGCAGCACGGCACGGAAGAGGCTGACCGAGGGAGAGTCGTGTTTGGTACCCGGGCGGGCGAGGTCGAAGACGTCATAGAGCATCAACCCGATGTCGAGGTCGAGCCCGATGGGCCGGGGCTCGGCGCCCTGCTCGGCCAGCTTGAAGTAGGCCGGGAACTCCCGGCAGCCGAAATACGGTTGGTAGAAGCATTTGCCGCGTTCCGCGCGGCGCACGAACTGGGCCTCCAAGGCCGTCTGCCGGGCACGGTGCTCCGGCCAGGGGAGGATCTCGGCATGGAGACGGTAGCGGACGTTCTTGAGGGCCATCGTCTGGCGCTGGGTCCGTCCCCTCTCGTCGGTCCCCAGCAGGTCACGGTCGCCATCCGCCCAGATCGGCTCCGGCTCGCGTTTGCCGGCCATGAAGTCGGCCAACGCGTTGACGTTGACCTTGTCCTTGACCTCATTGCGGCGCAGCGCAATGTACGAGGGAGGGGCGAGGACCTCGATCTCGTTCACCTGCCAGCGAAACTCTGCAGGCTTGGCGTAGATCGCGTCAAAGATCCCGCGGGCCGCGGAAGGGGTGATGCAGGGATAGCTGAAGCGCTCGACCTTCAGCTCGGGCCGGCTGTAACAGGCGAAGTCTCCCCACACTTCGAGACTCTGCTGGGCTGGGCTCATGTGTCCTCCTCCGGGTCAGCCTGGATAGTGAGACACGTTTGGGCGGAAAATGTTCTGGTCTACAAGAGAGGGGCTGTCGTGCTTGTCGTGCTGACAGGCTTGACAGGGTGCCGCGACACGAGGCATACTCTGTCAAGGATTGGGGAACCCCGGTCGGCAGATGGCCTCAGCGAAAGCTGAGGCCTTTTGCTTTCAAGGGAAGACCTTGAGCCCTCTGCCATCGACTTGCCCTCCGCTCTGGTAGAATTTCTTGTAGATGATGTCGAAGGCGCGATTGGGAGTGTTGGGGTCCATGACCTTCCGGCCAATTGGCCGGGCAAAAAGATCCGCGAGTTGAAGGCCGCCGCAATTGGTTCGTTTGTCGGCAAGCTCCAGCTTGAACGCAAGTTTCTCTCCCTTGTAGTTTGCTCCCCGGCAGACACGCTCGAATTCGAGAGTCAGCTCCGCGTCCTCTCTCTTCCCGCGCCTTTCAAAGACCAGGTGGGTCAGCCTCCCCTGCTGACCATGAGTCCTCAGAAAGCTGTGGAGACGCTCCAAGCCGAAGGCGAGAGCGATGTCGTAGGGACTCTTCGGGTAGACATACCGCTTACAGAGCTTCTCTTTCTGGATGACCGAAGCGATCAGCGTCAGAGGAGCCTCGTCAATGATCTGACTGAGATCTCGCATGAACGCCTCACGGCGTTCGGTATGGGTGAGGAAGGAGAACACGCCCCCGGCCTTCCGGATGTCCCGTTCGTGGAGAACGACCATGTCGTGTCCGAAATGCCGGAACTTGAAAGCCTGGAGAGCTGGGACTGCGAGAAGCCTGTAGTCCTCCTTGCGGAAAATGCAGAAGGCAAGAACGAAGACCGGAAACTGTGGGTCGATCGATGCCAAGCCGTGATCGCCACTCTCATCGACATAGACGATATAGTCACTGTGCTGCAGATTCGACGAGTCGTGGTCCACCGTTGCCCCCTTCCCGCGCTCGGCTCCTTGCTCAGCGCTTCACCTTCAACTGAGGTGAAAGCCTGCCATGAAGCATAGAGTCCTGTCAAGGCTGACCCTCTTCAAAGCAACAGCCAAGAGTGAACGGTGTTCTCGCCTCATGTGGTGGTATTCTGGGCCACGCTAAGCCTCCTGCGGGGGGCGGCTACTCCTGTTTTCAGGAGCGGATTGAAACACTCTAGGCTTTTTGCTGTTGAAGGAGGGACTGCCTCTGCGGAGTCCCTCCCTGTTTTGCCTACGCGATCCAGGAGTCCTCCGCGCCGGTGAGCCCCAGGAGCTTCCGGTCGTAGTGGTCCGCGTTCAGGTAGACGAACCAGTCGTCCGAGGTCTCTCCCTTGCCCACGGGAGCCGGGGCGAGGAATCGCTGGATGGGATCGTCGTCCTTGGGCCGGATGAGGCTCACCGTGTGAGGTCTGGCGTCTTGAATCCACGCGGCCGTGAGGCGGCCCTCCTTGCGGAGCCTTGCGGTCAGGGCGCCGAAGGCCGCCTCATCGAAGGGCACCAGAACGCTGATGGCGTCCTGCTTGATCAGGCGGTACAGCTTCGCTGTCTCCGGGAAGTCCTGGCAGCAGATGGCCACGTCGAGTTCTTTGGCCTCCCCTTGATCGCTTTCTGCCAGTCCCGTGAGGCAATAGAACGTATGGTAGTAGAGACGAAAGAGCTCGGCGTCCTGGAGGTCCATGCTCTCGGAGCCGCGCGTTTTGAAGAGGAACCGGGTGACGGAAGCGGCCTGCCCGTAGGCGCCCGGCGGATAGCCCTCGTCCTCCGGCACGAAGACCTTGACGAGGCCCTGACCTTGGAGCCTGCCATTGCGATTGCAGCGGCCGGCGGCCTGCGCGATCGACTCAAGAGGAGCCAGGGCGCGATAGACCAACGGAAAATCGACGTCGACTCCCGCTTCCACACACTGCGTCGAGATCAAGACGCAAGGCTCCTTGGCGTCGAGCCGTTGCCGCACCTTCGCCAGCGCCTGCTCGCGATGAGCCGGGCACATGTTGGTCGAGAGGTGAAAAAGACCGGGAAGATTCCGCTGCTTCAACAGCGCGGCCAGCGCGAGAGCATGGCGCTTGAGGTTGACGATGCAGAGGGCTTGCCGGTGATCGACCAGCTCTTGCGCGATGGATTCCCAGGACCGCGGCGGTTCGAGATTCCAGTCGACCTCGAAGCGACGGGTCCTTTGGAAAAGAGCCGGCACAGAGGCCACGATCTCCTTGGGATTCCAGCCTCCGGGGCTGTATTCCCGGACCCGTTCATCGAAAGATTCGAACGCCGGCTGCGTGGCGGTGGAAAAGACGACGCTCGAACCGTAGCGTTCAGCGAGTCGGGAGAGCGCCGCGAGAGTTGGCACGGCCAGCTTCGGCGGCAACGTCTGGACCTCATCGAAGAGGACGACGCTGCCGGCGAGCCGATGGAGCTTGCGGCACGCCGAGGGCCGGTTCGCGAACAGGGACTCCAGGATCTGCACGCTGGTGGTCACGATCAGAGGCGCGTCCCAGTTCTCCCGCAGCCAGCCGTCCATCCTCCTCTCTTCACTCTGCGGGTCGGCCTCGCCCTTCCCTTCTCCCGGCTCTCGCCGTGTTCCGGCGAGGCTGTGGTGCTCCAGGACATAGTGGGGGCCGAAAACCGGCTCGAAGAGATCCTTGTAGACCCGCGCGGTCTGCTCAAGGATGCTGAGAAAGGGGATGGCCACGACGACGCGGCGCAGCCCGTGCACCTGAGCATGGCGCAGAGCGAAGGCGAGCATCGCCAGAGTCTTTCCGGCGCCGGTCGGGGCGGTCAGAGTGAAAAGATCCCGGGAGAGGCTTCCAGAGCCCAGGCAGTCGCGGAGGAGATCAGCGCGAAGACTCGACACCTCGGGAGCCGCCCGGGTCGTTTGAGCGAGACTTTTGAGGTGGCTTTCCAGGAGAGCCAGCGCCACGGAAGGCTGGAGAGAAGGACCGGCAGGGCGATGCCACTTCGCGCCGTCCGGAGCGCGGCGGAAATGGGCCTCGGTCTCCAGGAAATCGGCATCCACCAGCGCCGAAAAGAGCATCCGCACGTCGAGCATTCGGGCGCCGGCTCCGGGAGGCCCGGTGAGCGTGTAGCCCGATGCCGGAGGGGGTGGAAGGGCGACGCCGTCCAGCCGCAGCCGCTCGAGAAGCGGCTCCAGCCGTGCTTCCGTGAGCCGGAGCCCAAGCGGATGCCGCGCTACGAGAAATTCGGGCCGCAGCTCCCCCAGCGAGTCCTTGTCGGCCTTCTGGAGACCGATGTGGTGCCCCTGGACGGCGAGCGCCGCCGCCAAGCCATTCTGTTTATACTCCATGAGCGAGGCCCAAGCGCCGAGAGACCAGTGATCGAGGCCGTGCTCCTTTCCCTCCAACCGGTGGGTGAACGTCTCGCTGTACTTCCCGAGATCATGAAGAAGCCCAGCCAGATAGGCCTCGTCGCCGACGCCAAAAACCGCCGCGTGCTCGCGAGCCAAGCGTGCGACATCACGGAGGTGCTCGGAGAGCGGCTCCCAGCGGTCACGGGATGGGCCTGAATGTGCGTAGAACATGGAATCGCCTCTCCCCTGCCGAGAGGTACACCAGTCACCAAGCTGAGGCAGGCTCTTTCGAGGATATCAGGATCTCGAGGATCGGAAGGGTCCAAAGCACGGAGCACGCCGGGCTCGACCGGCGGCGGCCCGCACGGAGGCCGCCCTCGACTTTCTCCTGGCTCAAGCCGCCTCCTGTCGAGCCTCCAGCTCCGTTGCGGTCTTGAGGATCAGCTCGACGGCGGCACAGGTCCGGTCGAGAAGCTCGGTGCAGACGGACAACAGATCGCGGGAGTGTCTCTCGCAGTAGACGGTGATGTACCGGTAGGCCCCGCCGCGATCGCTCTCGACCATGTGGCCCAGGCATTCGAGCAGGACGGCGCCGCCCAGCTCCGCCACGACTTCGTTGTCGAGCTTCTGGCCACGGCCGCGGGTGAGCGTCCCGAGCCGGTCATCCGCTCCGTGGACGAGCTCATGCGTCCAGGTGGCCAGGTTCTTGACCGCCAGGCCGATCTCGACTCCGGGCAGGTAGTAGCCCAGATGTCTGTCGGGCGACACGGAGATGACCCGGAGCCCCCAGTGACGGGCCACTTCGAGGAGAGGGAGGGCTTCGAGGAATGGGGCCGTCTCCTCCCTTTCCGGCAGGGGCTCGCCTTCGGTCTGGTCGTAGCCGAAAACCGCGATGGCCTGGAAGCCGGAGACTTCGAGATCCTCTTCCTCGTCGATCGTGAGGTCCGGAGCGTTCTCGGTCTGATTCTTCTTCCGGATGACACACGGTCCGAGGATGTAGAAGGCGCGCTCGCCGGCCCGGACGTGGCGGCCGACCTCGCCCCATTGGCGGAAACCGCGGGCATCGGAGTGGCCGCGCAGTGCGGCGATCAGCCGGTTGCGCCGGCTCCATCGGGTGGACGGGGAGTCGAGGTGGCGGGTGAGAAACGTGATGGCGAGGGCCTTCGGGACGGCACCCGACCGGAACGCTTCGAGGATCTCGGCGGCGACTTTCTGCGCATTGGGCGTGACTCTCATGGTCTCTCTCCTGGGAAGCGAGAGAAGGCGTTTCTGCCTTCTCTCTTTGCTCCCCTCCCTTTCCTCCTCTCCGCTTCTTCTCTCCTCGAGGCGAGCTCCTTACCCGGCGGCGTCGACTGCTCTCAGTAGGAGAGCGCGGCGTTCGTCATCGAGGCCATTGGCTGCGGCGATGCGGGCGCGACAGCGTGCCCGAAGGGCTGCGGGATCGTTGGTGCGGAAGTAGGGTGCGAGAGCCCACGCCAGGGGCTCCGGACGATCGACGTAGTACTCGGCACGCAGGTTCTTGATGCCTCCCCAAGCGGTGAAATAAATCCGGACCAGGTCCTGGTCAAACAGGCGGCAGAGAGCAGCGGTTTCGAGATTGACCCCGGGCCGGCCCCCGTCGAGATAGATGACACTCAAGAGAAATGGCTCGAGGAGGCGAAGATCCAACTGTGCCAGGGGATCGGTGATCGCTTGGCTGAGCTCCTGCCGCGAGAGAGGTCGTTCCTGAAGAAGAACTAGGACTGTGACAATCTCCTGCGTGAGCGGCGCGGGAACGGTCGCCGCGACGAAAGCCGGGCTCTCCGTCTCGAGCACGGTGAGCTGTTGCAGATCGAGAAAGTTGACTGAGCCGGGCTCGACGAAGCGCAGGTAATCAGGGAGGAACGCTTTCACAAGCTCGTGCAAGCGTTCGATCGTGAGGTGTGGTCTGTCGGTTGCTCCGGTGGGGGTGGGCTGGCTGGTCATGACGGATCTCCTTTCGGGTTTGCTCCTGACGAGCCGCGCCGACCCGAGGGGGAGAGGCCGGGCGGTCAAGGCCGCGCGGAGCGCGCCCGCAGGGGCTTGCGCCTTGCGGCCCGGCGCCCTCGGGTAGACCCGCGGAAGGCAGGAGCGAACCGGAAGGAGAGAGGAGGGGGGCCGGCGCACCCTCGCTGGAGAGCACCGGCTTGGCTTCGCTACGAGGGAGAGGTGGGGTCTGCGGCAGGCACAGGCAAGTGAATCCATCCGGCGGCGGTCTCCGGAAACCAGACCTTGCCGGGGGCGATCAAGGCCACCAGCTCGCCACCTTCAGTGTGGTCTTCAGACTCCGTCACCTCGACGATGACGGCATAGCCGAGCTTGGGAACATAGCGACTGATCAGGGCCTCACTGTGTTCGATCTGGCAGGCGACATAGCCGCGCAGGCATCGAGCGCAGGAGCAACAGCAGTCACTCCCGCGGATGCAGCCGGTGTCTGCCGTCTCGCAGCAGGAACCTCTCGCATCCGTTCGACCGTCTGGACAACGGCCTCATCCTCGCAGGTCTTGATCGACATGGCGGTCTCCTTCTCACTGGCAGGAAGCGCAACGTTGGTCGGGCTGATGAAAGCGCGGTGCGGCAGATCCCCAACTCGGCGCGTACGGGTCGCAAGGTCCCGAGACCGCATCCCGGATGCACCGACACGCCTTGTCGAGGCTCTTGATCCATCCAAAGGTGATCGAATCGACCTGGAACCACTGGCCGTTCAAAAGGCGGAGGACGGCGTACTCCTGAGCGCCGTCCAGAGAGAAACTGTCGTTGAGAAACAGAGTGTCGGGAGCGTTGCTGAGCTGAAAACCGGCGCAGAGGCACCAGGTGTATCCGATCAGTTGTTCCGCCAGCTCCTCGACCGTGGAGACGGTCTCGACACAGAAGACTCGGCGTTTGTGACACATGGTAGGGTCGACCTCCTGAAGGCTCGGAAAAAGAAAAGGGCTCCGGGAGGGAGTCTCCCGGAGCCCGGATTGATCAGGCCGCCTCGGCCTTGGTTTCGGTGGGGAGCCGCCTGGGCTGGATCGCGACGCTGGCGACGATGAGCTCGCGGATGCTCTTCTGTTCGCCGTCCTTCATGTAGGTGCGATCCCGGAAGTAGCCGGTCACCTTGAGGCGGTCGCCCTTGTGGCAGGCGGCGAGGTGCTCTTCGAAGTCCACCAGGCGATGCCAGCGGGTGATCACTTCGCCGTCCCCGTCCCGGCCGTTGACGGCGAGGCTTGCGGTGCGGATCTGGCGCTCGTCGGTGGTGTGCTCCTCGGTGACGGCCTCATCCTTGGCGAAGTCGTAAAACTCCTTGATGACGGTGCGGCCCTTGAGGGTGCGGGTCTTGGGGTCGGCTCCCAGGTTGCCGTAGAGGGTGATGTGAGGGGTGCGCTGGCTGTTCATGATTGCTCTCCTTTTCGGGTTTCGGTTTCGCTCCTGACGAGACGCGGGGACCCGAGGGGAAGAGGACGGGCTGTCAAGGCCGCGCAGAGCGCGCCCGGAGGGGCTTGCGCCTTGCGGCCCGTCCGCCCTCGGGTACGAAAGCGAAGAGGAGGGGCGGACCGGGACCCGGAAGGGGAGAAGACAGTGGAGCCAGTGCGGCTTCCAATCGCCTTCTGGCGATCTGGGTGCTGGCTTCGAGATCTTGAGCGGAAGGGCCGATCGGGCAAGGAGGATGATTCGCCCAGAAAGAGCGTGTCCAGGGGGAAGCCAGGGAACAGTGCGCTTGCCAAGTCCAAGGGGATGGGACGTTAGTGAGGGAGAAGCCGGACAAGTCGTGGATTTTTCGGCCTGCTACGCGGGCGTCGTGGTCGCCGAGGCGGCCTTAAACGCAACCGAAGGGAGAGGAGGGGTGTCATCTGCCGCACCGCTACGGCGAGCACTGCTGGGGCGCTGGGATGCAGCCTCGCCTTCTGCGCGCGATCCGGAACGGCAAGGGCGATAGTGCGTATCGAGGTCGTGGAGGAGGGTATGGCACGAGCGCCGAAGAAAGGAGAGGTCGAGAAGCTTGAGCTCGTGGTCGTCCCGGTCGCCGGGCTGACCGACCGGTAGTTGCAGACCTCGTCCGCCTTGCCACCCATGGCTCCGGGGCAAGCCCCCGGAGCCGGGCGACGCCGGGCTCTCTACTCGGTCTCTTCGTCGGGGCGGTGGGCAGGTGGGGCGGCACAGCCGGACCAATCGTCGAGGTAGCTCAGCCGGTCGAGCCACGCGGTCGTGCGGGCGTAGAGATCGGCCTCCCACGGGGCCGGCGAAACTGGAGAGCATGCTGCACGCCTCTGGGCGGCTCTGGCCTCTCGCCAAGCCTGGACCTTGGCGCGGAGAGCTTCGAGGTTGGGCTTCTTGTCGGGGTGGGTCTCGGGTTCGTTCATGCCCCGCGAGAAATCCGGAGGCTGGCCGGCCGTCAAGGCCGCGCGGAGCGCGCCCGGCACGGGTCGCCTTGACCGGCAGAGCCGGCCTCCGGATCAAAACCGCGGGATCAGAGAACGAGCCCGAGCTCCACTCCGTCAAGCCTCACCGTCCCCCAGCATGCGCCTGATAGACCGCCTGGCGAGCAACATTGCCGACCCGAGCGCGGTCGTCGCCTCGACGGGGGAGCCGGCCGCTTCGAGGGCAGCCTGCAGGTTCCGGGTCGTGCGCCGCCCCTGCTCGGCCGCCGGCCGGCGCATTTCGCTGCCGGCGTGGCTCGGGGGAGTTGCACCGGTGGTCGCGGGTGGTGCCAGTCTCGCCATGGCGAACAGGCCAGGGCGTAGCCCATACCAAGCGCTTGACACGCTTGCGGTCGGAATGTGGTCATCTCCCAGACCGCCCCCGCGTGTCGAGCAGTTACGTCAGTCAGGAACGGCATCCGGTGCATCTCCGGGCTCGACGGAAGAGTCGTCCTCCCTTCGAACGCGTTGGCGGCGTTCTACTACAAAGTGTCGGCCGGCTCGCTTTAAGCGATCTGCTGCACCCTTACCTTTTGAGGATCTTACTGGCGCGAATCCTGCCTCCGAATTCCTTGGCTCGGGACGAGACGGGGTGTCGTTGACCGAGAGCTTGCTGACTCGATCCCGTCGTTCTACGTTATCCAGGCCCCCATCGTGGGGGCCGGCTTGGCCGAGGCGACTCAATTTCAGCGATTGTTGGAGGAATCCCCTGATGCGGATTCGACGCTCGATGTGTGCCTTCCTGCTGCTTTTCGCCTCCCTGCTGATCGCCGGTACCGCCCACGCGGATTACTGCATCAACAAAGATTTGATCAACGCGGGCCCAACAGCTTACGACTTCGCCGTTCTGATCACGCCCATTCAGGCGGTGACCTTTCACTATGACGGCTGGGCGGGTGCCACCTTCACGTCTTTCACCGTCGTCCCGTCCGGCGCGGACAACCTTCTCCACTGGCAGAATCTGAACGGGGTCAATGGCGCGATCCCGACAGGCACTCCGCCCAACGCCCAGATCCACGTCGGCTGGTGCACGGTGACTCCGAACACAGTGGACGACATGTACTGGACCGACTTGGCCGGCAACCGGATCCTCAACAGCCATGTCTTCCAGGTCGGCGGTCACTCCTCGGCGAGCTCGACGCCGGGAGTGCAGTGGGACAATGCGACCAACCACTCCTTCATCGTGAACAAGATCTTCTATGCGCTCTCCCCGAGCCGCTGGGATCTTGGGGCGCTGAATCGGAACAATTCGGTTCTCGCGAGGCAGCTCCTGTCTCTTCCCGGCGGAAACTCTCTGACGATCAATCCGGGAACGAGCGTTCAGCTCTCCGTGCCCGGTGCGCACAAGGGAGATTGGGTGGTGCTCGTCTATGGCGTCACCGGCAGCGGCACCCAGGCCGTGGTGACGGACTACGTGCAATTCCAGTTCCCGACGCAGCCCTGATCGACCCTCGCCGCCTCGACCGAG
>DATARD010000057.1:0-9838 GCA_036264355.1 Thermoanaerobaculia bacterium | reverse complement strand
AACAACCTGAACGCCAGCCGCACCGCGGTGCGCAACCTGATCCTCGACAGCCTGACCTACTGGCACGACAAGATGGGCGTCGACGGCTTCCGCTTCGACCTCGCCTACGAGCTCGGCCGCGAGGGGAGCGACGGCCGCGTCTTCAATCCCAGCGCCACGACGCTGGTGCAGATGGCCCAGCTCGCCCAGACCAAGTCGTTCAAGGTCGTCGCCGAGCCGTGGGACACCTCCGGCTATGGCGTCGGCTCCTTCCCGGCCGGCTGGTCGGAGTGGAACGGCAACTGGCGCGACAACATCCGGCAATTCGTCAGAAGCGACAACAGCCAGGTAGGCAACCTCGGCGCCTCGATCACCGCCTCTTGGAGCGGCTTCGGCACGCCGGAAGAGAGCGTCAACTTCGTCACCGCCCACGACGGCTTCACCCTCAACGACCTGGTCTCCTACAACACCAAGGTGAACGGCACCGGTCCCTGCAACCCGACCGGCGCCGACGCCAGCAGCGGCAGCGACACCAACTACAGTTGGGACAGCGGCGGCGACGAGGTGCTGCGGCGGCGCCAGATCCGCAACTTCGCCACCCACCTGCTGGTCCACAACGGCGTGCCCATGCTGATGGAGGGCGACGAATTCCGCCGCACCCAGAGCGGCAACAACAACGGCTACATGGCGGACAACGCCTGCGGCTGGATCGACTGGACGAAGAAGACCGCCAATCCGGGGATGTACAACTTCTTCAGCAAGCTCGCCGCCTTCCGCAAGGCCCATCCCGGCCTGCGCCGCAGCGTGCTGGTGGCCGGCGTCGACCACGACGGCGACGGCTACAAGGATCTCGCCTGGCACGGCACCACGCCGGACATGCCGGACTGGAGCTCCACCTCCCACGCCCTGGCCTTCCTGATGGACGGTTCCGCGGCGGAGACCGGCGGCACGGCCGACGCGCCGGACCTCTACGTGGCCTACAACGCCTACTGGGGCAACCTCACCTTTACGCTGCCCACGGCGCCGAACAGCAAGTGCTGGTGGCTCCTCGCCGACACCGCCGACTGGGCCGAAGGGACGGGCAACATCTATTACGACCCGACGATCAGCGCCTGGGACTCGCAGCCGATGCTGAAGGTCACCGCCACCACCTACGGCGTGGAAGCCCGCTCGACGCTGATGCTCCTCGCCCGCTCGTGCACCGCGACCGCCGTCGTCCGCGTCGACTTCACGGTGAACAACTTCACCACTTCGCCTGGCCAGGACATCTACGTGGTCGGCAACGTCCCCGAGCTCGGCAACTGGGACACCACGAAGGCAGTGAAGCTCAACTACGTGAGCAGCACGCAGTGGAGCGGACCGGTCTTCTTCTCCACCAGCAAGGGCGCCGCCATCCAGTACAAGTACATCTGGAAGAACTCCACCACGACGACCTACGAGAACGGAGCGAACCGCAACTACACCGTGCCGACCTCGGGCTCCGGCACGCGCAACGACAACTGGCAGTTCTGATCTCGCACCGTTCAACCCGGCGGCTTTGCCAGCAAGGGCCGGCCGCCGGGCTCCCTTCTCCCCACCCACCGCTTCCGATAGAGTGGCGGGCCACATGACCGCAGACTTCCGCTTCCCCGACAACTTCCTGTGGGGCGCTTCGACCTCGGCGCATCAGGTCGAAGGCTCCCCGTTGGCCGATGGCGCAGGCCGCAATATCTGGTACCGCTTCGAACGGACGCCCGGCATGGTCCGCGACGGCGACCGGGGCGACGTGGCCTGCGACCACTACCGGCGGTATGAGGAGGACGTCCGGCTGATGCGTGAGATCGGCCTCACCTCCTACCGCTTCAGCATCGCGTGGAGCCGCGTGCTGCCGCAGGGCAAGGGAGCGGTCAACGAGAAGGGGCTCGACTTCTACCGCCGCCTCGTCGACTGCCTGCTGGCGAACGGCATCCAGCCGATGGTCACCCTGTTCCACTGGGACCTGCCGGCGGCGCTCGACGACCTCGGCGGCTGGCTCAACCGGGACATCGCCGGCTGGTTCGCCGACTACGGGGAGACCGTCTTTCGCGCTCTCGACGACCGGGTGGAGCTGTGGGCGACGCTCAACGAGCCCTGGGTGGTCACCGACGGCGGCTACCTGCACGGCGTTCTCGCTCCCGGCCATCGCAATTTCTTCGAGACGCCGATCGCCTCGCACAACCTGCTGCGCGCCCACGCCTCGGCCGTCCAGGCGTACCGCTCCCTGGGCAAACATCAGATCGGCCTGGTAGTGAACATCGAGCCCAAGGATCCGGCGTCGGACAGCCCCGAGGATCTCGCCGCCACCGTGCGCGCCGACGCCTACATGAACCGGCAATATCTGGAGCCGGTCTTTCTCGGCCGCTACCCGGACGAAATGCGCGAGGTGTTCGGCGAAGCCTGGCCGGACTTCTCCGCCGCCGACCTGGAGCACATCCGGCAGCCGATCGACTTCCTGGGCCTCAACTACTACACGCGGAAGGTGACGTACAACGATCCGACCGCCTTGCCGGTGCGGGCGAACGGGGTCTGGCAGCGGCAGCACACCTATACGGAGACCGGTTGGGAAGTCTATCCGCAGGGCCTCGCCGACGCGCTCCTCGGCATCCGCCAGCGCTATGGCAACATGCCGTTCTACGTCACCGAGAACGGCGCCGCCTTCTACGATCCGCCGGCCGCCGGTCCGGACGGCGTCCAGGACCCGTTGCGCGTCGGCTACCTGCGCGACCACCTGCGCGTCGTCCACCGCCTGATCGCCGAGGGTCTCGACCTGCGCGGCTACTACGTCTGGTCGCTGCTCGACAACTTCGAGTGGAGCCTCGGCTACTCGAAGCGCTTCGGCATCGTGCACGTCGACTACACGACCCAGAAGCGGACGCCCAAGGCGAGCGCCCGCTTCTACTCCGAGGTGATCCGCACCCGGGGTGCCGCCCTGGCCTGAACCGCTACTTGACCACCAGACTGTGGCCGTCCAGATTGGTGGTCGGCTTCACTCCGTAGAGATCGAGGATGGTGGGCATCACGTCGCCCATGTAGGCACCTTGCGGCGCGTTCATCTTGAAGCTGCTGAACAGGATGCCCTGCACGATCGGCGGATAGACCGAGCAGTGGTCGCCGCTCCAGATCTCGGTGTTGGGCTCGACGATCGCCTTGCCGACGCCGCCCAGGGCGTCCTGCCAGCCGACGCGGTAGCCCTCATTGTTCGACGGGATGAGGTCCGGGATCAGCACCGGATCGTAGACGCCGTTGTACGCCTCGTCGCGGGTGAAGACGTGGGCCACCGGGTGCTCGCCCGTCTCGGTGTCGACGAACGCTTCGAGACCCGCCTTGATCTGGGCCGTCACCGCCTTGTACTCGTCGCCCGCCTGCACGATCCCCTTCGCTTCGCGCCCCGCCTGGTTGATGTAGATCTGGCCGAGGCCCAGCGCATAGGCCTTGGTCTTCGACCAGTCGACGTTGACGAAGAAGTCGCCCTGGTCGAACAGGTCTTCCAGGTTCATCCGCTTGGCGTCCTGGCCGGTCAGCGTCATGAAGCCGTTCTTCACCAGCCAGGTGTTGTAGTTCATGCCGCGCCGGAAGGAGGCGAAGCCGTGGTCGGAGACGACCATGAGCGCGGCGTCCGGCCGCTTCTGCATCACGTCGCCCACGATGCGGTCCATCTCCTGATAGGCCGCCAGGATCGAGCCGCCCCACTTCGCCGCGCCGTCGGCGGTGTAGAGCGGGTGCTTGGGATCGAAGTACCGGAACATCATGTGCTGCACGCGGTCGGTGAACTCGAAATAGTGGACGAGGACGTCCCAATCGCCGTCCTTGAGAGCGGCGTCGAGGATCTCCTTCTCCTTGTCCACCGTCATCTTCACGTCGTCGAGGAAGGTCTGCTCGTCGATCGTGCCGCCCTGCATCGACCAGGTGTCGATCATCCAGCCCCTGGTCTTGAACAGGCCGTGCCGGCTGGTCAGCTTGCCGACGAAGCCCGCCGGTGTCGTGACGTCGAAGCCCGGCGGCAGGTTCTCGGGATCGAAGTCGATCGGCGACAGGTAGAGCCGCACCTCGGGATCTAGCGACAGGAGCTTGAAGCGGCCGATGCCCTGGACCTTGATCACCGAGTTGAACGGGAAGGTGAAGCGCACCCATTCGCTCCACTCGCCGGGCTTCATCGTCAGCTCGTTGCCGGAGACCTTGATCTGCAAGCTCTTGCGGTCCGGCGCGACGGTGAGATTCATCGGGATCTTGACGTATTCGAGCGGCCCGTCTTTCTTCGGGAAGAGCTCGTTCTGCGGTCCCTTGATCTCGGTGTCGATGCTCCCCTTGTTGTCGACCAGGTCCGTCACCTCGACCGAGAAGTCACCGCCGCCCTTGGGGGTGAAGAACAGCTCGGAGGTGAAGTAGAACGGCTTGCCGATGCGCTTCGAGAGGTCGGGCACGCCGAGGCCGGAGAGCAGCTCGCCGTGCTCGAACGCCTTGGGCGGGAAGGTGACCGGGATGCGCATCACCCGCACCTTCTTGCCCGCCTGGCCGAGCAGCTTCCAGAAAGTATCGCCATGCTGGTTGCTGATCGCGATCGGGCGCTCCAGCGGGAGGAGCCGGGTCGCCGCCATGCCGGTGCCGACGCCGGCGGCGATCCCCAGCACGACCGCCACAATGCCGGCGATCACCGTGCGCAGCCGGAAGAGCTTGAGGAGCAGAAGCACCAGCAGCGCCAGGACCGCTCCAGCGATCAGGCCGAGGAACAGGCCGTTGTTCTTGCCGAAAAGGAACGGCACCTTCCCCTCTTCCGCCGCCGCGAACGCCGGATGGTAGGTCTTGGGATCGCGCTTCAGGAAGTCGAACACGCCATGCCGCCCCGGATTGAGGCCGGTCGAGAAAGTCGACCACGAGACCGGGGTCTGCGACGGGATGGTCGGCCGCAGCGGCGAGAACGTCCCCTGGGCGCGCAGCTTCGCCAGGTTCGGCAGCTTCCCCTCGTCCATCCACTTCTGGGTCAGCTTGGCGTCGGCGCCGTCGAAGCCGAGGATGATCAGCTTCTTGGGCGGCTCGGCCGCCAGCGGTCCGGCGGCGAGCGCCAGGAGGGTCGCGGCGAACAGGGTCCTGCGGAGCGTAGAGGCGAAATCTGTCATGTCTCGGAGCCTTCCTGGTCGTATGGCGGATCGACTGAGCGGGGCATTCTAGCAAACCGGGGGTAGAACGGCCCGCAACACCGCGAATTGGATTACCGTATCCAAAGTGTCCGTGTGCTCCCCGTCATGAAACTCCGCGCTACCAGATCCCGCCCGCTGGTCAACCTCGGCTTGGGGGCCATCGTGCTCGCGGCGGGCCTGGTGGCGGCCCACCTGGCCTTGCCGGAATGGCGGCTGCAGCGCCTGCCGCCGCGGGCGGACTTCGTCGCCCGGTACCGGGCGGTCGCCAACCGGCTGGGAGTCCACCTCGCTCTCGGTGAGCCCCAGACAACTCTCTCCACAGTGAGGCAGCTCGACCAGACGATCTGTCCCGGCGCGAACCGGACGCTCAGCGTCATCTGCTCCGAGGCGCGGGTGACCGTGAAGCAAACGGGCTCGACGGCGGCCGAGCCGCTGGCGAGAGAGCTCGTCTTCGGATGGACGGCCACTGGCGAGGAGCGGTCGGTGATCTGGGTGGCTCCAACCCCGGTGCTCTCCTCCAGGGCTCCGATCGCGCATCCGCCGGTGGAGCTGTTCGCCTCGTCCCTTCTGCGCCCCGGCGAGGCTCTGGGCCTGCCGCGTCCGCTCCTCTTCGGGGGTAGCAGTGTGACGGTCTACCCCCTCGCCGGTGCGTCGCCGCCGCATCATCTGATGTCCTTGGACCTCCAGCAGCAGCAGGGCTTCCTGATCGGGCGCGTCCCGGGATCGGCCGAAGAGACCGTCTCGCTGATCGAGGCTCAAAACATCTGGTTGTTCCTGCCGCGCATCGCCACCGGTGTTGGAGGCGTCCTCGGCGCTTTCGCTACAGGGATTCTCTTCCTCGTCCTCTGGTCGCGCCGGCGCATCGATTTCGTCAACGGTGCCATCCTCGGCTTGGTGATCCTCGCCATCACGGCTCCGGTGGTCGTCTCCGGGGGCGTCTCCTGGGGAGATGCGGCCACCTCTCTCATGGGCGCTGCCTTGCGCGCCCTCGGCGTGTTCGTCGTCTGGTCGGTCGGAGAGTCTCTGTTGCGCACCGCCGACTCCACCTTCACGACCAGTCTCGACTCCTTAAGGGCTGGACGCCTGGGTCCTCGCGGCGGGCAGTCGCTGCTCAACGGGTTGGCACTCGGAGCTGGTCTCGCCGGGCTGACCCTGGCGATCTACGCGGCGTCCGCCTCTCTGCGCGGTCTCTGGCCCGAACGGGCGAGCTTGCGGCTCCCCGTGTTCGCCGCTTCCCACGATCCGATTGGAGACGGCATCATCCTGGCTGGCGGAATCGTGCTGCTCCTCGCCGCGGCCCGCCGGATCGTTCCAGCCCGCTGGGCGCCGCCCACCGCCGCGCTCGCCGGTGCCTTCTTCTTCGGTCCGGTGCAGATCCACCCTTATCCCTTGGAGCTCGCGGCGAACTTCGTCCTTATCTCCCTGCTCGTTCTGCTCGCGCGCCGCGGCGGCCTCACCGCCGTCCTGACCGCGGCGATCTCCTCCCTCCTCCTGCCGGCCGCCGCGTTCTCGGGTCTGCACCTGGAATGGTTGTCCGGTTCTTTCACCGCCACGGCTTCGCTTCTCACCGGTCTTTTGATCGTTGGATTGGTCGGCCTCTCCCGGCCGGCCCAGAGGGAGGAAGAACGTCTGCGCGCTCCGGCGTTCATGCGGAGGATCGAAGAGGAGCAGCGGATCAAGTATGAGATGAATCTTCTTGCCAGGATGCAGGAAGGGCTCCTGCCTGGGCATCCCCCCGATCTTCCGGGATGGGATCTCGCGGCGCGCTCGATCCTCGCCACCGAGGCCGGCGGCGATCTCTATGATTTCCTGGTGGATGACGCCGGCAAGCTGTGGGTCGCCGCCGGAGACGTCGCCGGGCACGGCTACTCCTGCGCCATCGTGCAGGCGATGACCACTGCCGCGCTCTCCAGCCTGATCTCACCGGAGAAGACGCCGGCCGAGGTGCTGCGGCGGGTGGACCGGGTGATCCGCCGCGGTGCGCCCGGCAAGACGTCGCGCAACTTCACCACCCTCGCCCTCCTGCGCCTCGATCCGGAGACCGGAGAGGTCCTGCTCAGCAACGCGGGCCATCCCTCTCCCTTCCTCGTCATCCCTGGAGAAGCCGGCGAGGTCACGGAGATCGAATTGCCCGGCCTGCCGCTCGGCCAGGGTCCGGCGAGGACCTATCGCGACCACTACTTCCGTCTGGCCCCGGGCAGCGCCCTGGTCTTCTGCTCGGACGGCCTCTTCGAAAGCAGCGATGCGCGGGAGGAGCAGTACGGCTACGACCGGCCCCTCGAAGTGCTGCGCGGCGCCGCTCACGCTTCCGCCGGCGGCATCCTCGACAGCCTTTTCGCCGGTTGGCGACGCCACCTGGGACGGGAGGAGCCGCCGGACGATACGACGGTGGTGGTGGTCAAGCGGATGAGCGCCTGAAGTCTCTCTCCTCTGCGATCCCAGCCGCGTTTTTGTTACACTGCTTTCAAAATGGGTACAGAGACACAGGAGCTGACGGCTCAGGCCCAGGTCCTCCCGAGCCTCCTGTCCGCCACAGGGGATCGGCGACAGCGCTCGCGGGCTCGCGTACCCGCCCTCACCATCCTCTACCATCCTGATCTCTCCCGCGTCGGCGAGTGCGCGCGGCTGCCCGAGCTCGCGTTCGGACGCACAGCGCTGCTTTCACGGGCGCAACCCGACTTCGCGGCGCCGGGGAGCACCCAGCCGCAGCCGCTCGCCGACCAACACCTGAGCCGCAGCCCGTTGCGCCTGGAGGCGGCGAAGGCCGGCGCCGTGCGGCTGCAAGCCAGCGAGAGCAGGACCCGCGTCGCGGTCGAAGGAGTCGAGATTGCCGCGGAGCGCGACTGCACTGCGGCGGAGATCCGGCGTGGCGTCGTCATCGAGCTCGCCGATCGCGTCGTCCTCCTCTTGCACGAAGCGCCGGAGGTCGCCGGCTCGGCTCCCTCCTACCCCGGCCTGATCGGCGAAAACGAAGGGATCGTGCGGTTGCGCAACGAGATCCGCCGCGTCGCCGATCTCGACGTGCCGGTGCTGGTGCGCGGGGAGACCGGCACCGGCAAAGAGCTCGTGGCGCGCGCCATCCATGCGGCCAGCCGGCGCCGCGGCCCGGCCTGCGTGTGCGTCAACATGGGCTCCATCGTCCCCAGTCTCGCCGCGGCCGAGCTGTTCGGGGCCGTCCGCGGCGCCTACACCGGCAGCGTGCGCGACCAGGAAGGCTTCTTCCAGCGCGCCGACGGCAGCACCTTGTTCCTCGACGAGATCGGCGAAACGCCGGCCGAGGTGCAGACCATGCTGCTGCGGGTCCTGGAGACCGGCGAGGTGCAGAGGGTGGGCAGCCCGGCCGTGCAGAAAGTCGACGTGCGCCTGATCGCGGCGACCGACGCCGACCTCGAACAGGCGATCGCTGAGGGACGCTTCCGCTCTCCCCTGCTCCACCGCCTCGCGGGCTACGAGATCGTGGCCCCTCCCCTGCGCGAGCGGCGCGACGATTTCGGCCGCCTGCTTCTCTTCTTCCTCCGCCAGGAGCTCGCCGCGATCGGCGAGGAGTCCCGGCTGCGGCCTCCCGAGGGCTCCGCGCCGCTCTGGCTGCCGGCCTCGATCGTGGCCCGGCTGGCCCGTCTCGACTGGCCCGGCAACGTGCGCCAGTTGCGCAACGCGGTGCGCCAGATCGTGATCGACAGCCGGCGTGCCGCGACCGTCGAGATCGGGCCGCAGATCGAGCGCCTGCTGCGCGAGGCGAGCCGCGCTCCCGAGAGCGCTGGCTTGGCCGCCGCCCCACAACCGCCCGCCCCCGCCCGCCTGGCCCGCAAGCGCACGGCGGCCGGGACCTATCGCGCCCCCTCCGAAGTTCCCGCCGAGGAGGTCGTCGCCGCCCTGCGTGACCACGACTGGGAGGTGAAGCCCGCCGCCCAGCGCCTCGGCATCTCCCGGCCGTCGCTCTACCTCCTCATGAGCAAGATTCCCGGTCTCCGCAAGGCCGCCGACTTGAGCCGCGCGGAGATCCTCGAAGAGCGTGCCCAGTGCGGTGGCGATCTCGCCGCGGCGGCGCAGCGTCTCGAGGTCTCTCGCTCGGGCCTCCTCCTGCGCATGAAACAGCTCGGCCTCCTCGGCGGCTGATTCAGGATCCAGTGTGATCGCGGGCGCTCGCACCCCCGTCGGACATCTCCGCCGCCTGCTCGGTCTGGGCTTCGGGCTCGCGGTCATCATCGGCAGCACGATCGGCGTCGGCATCCTGCGCACGCCGGGGCTCGTCGCGGGCCATCTGCACAGCTCGTCCGCCATCCTGATTCTCTGGCTGGCCGGCGGCCTCTACACCTTGCTCGGGGCGGTGTGCCTGGCCGAGCTGGGCACGATGGTGCCGCAGGCGGGCGGGTACTACGCGTACGCCCGGCGCGGATTCGGCGACTGGGTCGGCTTCGGCGTCGGCTGGACCGACTGGCTCACCTACTGCACGGTGCTCGCGTACGTCTCGATCGGCCTGGCGGAATTCAGCGGCGTGCTCGTGCCGGCGCTCGCCTGTTGGGTGCGGCCGGTCGCGGTGGTGACGCTCCTCGCGATGGTCGCGCTCCAGTGGGCGGGGGTGAAGGTCAGCGCGCGGTTCCAGGAATGGACGACGGCGATCAAGTTCCTCGCCTTCCTCGCCCTGATCGTCGCCGCCTTCACGCTGGGCCCCGCGCTGAAGGCGCACGCCGCCGCGAGCCTCCCGG
>DATARD010000054.1:0-22462 GCA_036264355.1 Thermoanaerobaculia bacterium | reverse complement strand
ACGGGATCGGCGTGACCCTGCAGATGGTATTCGACGCCGCCGACCTCGCGGCGCTCGCCAGCCGTATCGAGCCGGCGGGGAGCACGGAAGCGCCGGCGCGGCGGATCCCCCACCGTCCCCCCGGACTCGCTCCCATCCCTCTCTCCTTCTCTCAGGAGCGGCTCTGGTTCCTCGACCGGCTCGCGCCCGGCGGCACGGCCTACAACATCCCGCTCGCCCTGCGCATCGAAGGGGAGCTGGCGCCGGAGAGGCTCGCCGCCGCCTTGCGTGAGATCGTGCGCCGCCACGAGGCGCTGCGCACGACCTTCCGCGAGCGCGAGGGACGGCCGGAACAGGTGATCGCGGGGATTGAAGCGGGAGCGTGGAGCCTGCCGCGCGTCGACCTCTCGGCGCTTCCGGCCGGAACGCGCGAGGCGGAGGCGCGGCGGCTCGCACAGGCGGCAGCGGAGACGCCCTTCGACCTCGCGGCGGGACCGCTCCTGCGCGCCGCTCTCCTGCATTTCGAGCGGGGGAAGCACGCGCTGCTCCTCGGCATGCATCACATCGTCTCCGACGGCTGGTCGATGGGCGTGCTGGTGCGCGAGATCACGGCCCTCTACGGCGGCTCCGCTCCGCTCCCCGACCTGCCGATCCAGTACGCGGACTTCGCGGTCTGGCAGCGCGGCTGGCTGCAAGGCGAAACGCTGGCGCGCCAGACCGGCTACTGGCGGGAGCGGCTCGCCGGTGCCCCGCAGGATCTCGCGCTGCCGGCCGACCGCCGGCGTCCACCGGCGCCGAGCTTCCGCGGCGCGCGGCATCGCTTCATCCTGGCCGACGCGGCCGCTGCGCCGCGCTTGGCCACGCTCGCCCTCCAGCAGGAGGCAACCCCGTTCATGGTCCTCCTCGCCGCCTTCCACGCCCTGCTGGGGCGCGCGACCGGCTGGACCGACCTGCTCACCGGCTCGCCGATCGCCAACCGCAACCGGCCGGAGCTCGAGCCGCTCATCGGGTTCTTCGTCAACACCCTCGTCCTGCGCGGCGACCTCGCGGGCGATCCCACTTTCGGCGAGCTGGTCGCGCGGACGCGCGGCACGGCGCTCGCCGCGTACGCCCACCAGGACCTCCCCTTCGAGCGCCTGGTCGAGGAGCTGCGGCCGGAGCGGCACCTGGCGCGCAATCCGCTCTTCCAGGTGATGCTCGCGGTGCAGAACGCGCCGCTCGGCCGGATCGAGCTGCCTGGCCTTGCCCTCTCTCCGCTCGCCTTCGAGAATCCGACCGCGCAGCTCGACCTGCATCTCGATACCGTCGAGGCCGACGGCGTCTGGACCGCCGACCTGGTGTACGCGACCGACCTTTTCGATGCGGCGACCGTCCACCGGCTGGCCGCGCACCTCACGGTCCTGGCCGCCGCCGCGGTGGCGGCGCCCGCGAGCCGTCTCTCCGCGTTGCCGCTGCTCAGCGCGGCCGAGCGCCACCAGCTCCTCCAGGAGTGGAACGACACCGCGCCGCCCGCGGCGCCGGCCGCCTGCACCCACCAGCTCTTCGAGCTTCAGGCGGCACGCGAGCCCGCGGCGGTCGCCGTCGAGATGGCCGGCGAGCGCCTGACCTACCGCGAGCTCGACCAGCGGGCCGGCCGCCTCGCCCGCCGCCTGGCGGGCCTGGGGGTGGCGCCCGACACCCCGGTCGGGCTGTTCGTCGCTCGCTCGCTCGCTTTGCCGGTCGCCGTGCTGGCGGTGCTCAAGGCGGGCGGCGCCTGTCTACCGCTCGATCCCACCTATCCCGCCGAGCGGCTGGCGATTATGGCCGGCGACGCCCGGATGCCGCTGCTGCTCGTCGAAGAGGGGATGCTCGCCGGTCTCCCGCCGGCGTTGCGCTCGGTGGGAGCCAGGATCGTCTCGCTCAGCTCTTCAGGAGAGGCGGCCGACGGTGGGTGGGGGCTCCCCCTCTCCCGGGGGCAGGGGGGGCGATGGGAGAGGGGGCCGGGGGGTGAGGTCGCCGCGGACCACCTCGTCTATGTGCTCTACACCTCGGGCTCGACCGGGCGTCCGAAGGGGGTCGCCCTGCCGCACCGGGCGCTGGTCAACCTGATCGCCTGGCAGACGCGCGAGGCGCGGCCGGCGCGCGGCCGGCGGACCTTGCAGTACACCTCGCTCAACTTCGACGCCTCGTTCGAGGAGATGTTCTCGACCTGGGCCTCCGGCGGCACGCTGGTCCTGGTGTCCGAGGAGGTCCGGCGCGATCCGGCGGCACTCCTTGCGTTCCTGATCGAGGAGCGGATCGAGCGCCTGTTCCAGCCGTTCGTCGCCCTGCAGCAACTCGCCGAGGCTGCGGTCTCCCGGGACCGGTTTCCCGCCGCTCTCCGCGATCTGATCACCGCGGGCGAGCAGCTCCAGGTCACCGCCGCCGTGGCGGAGCTCTTCCGCCGCCTCCCGGAAGCCCGTCTGTGGAACCAGTACGGGCCGACCGAGACCCACGTCGCGACCGCGTTTCTCCTGGCCGGCCCTCCGGAGGATCCCGCGCGCTGGCCCGCCCTGCCGTCGATCGGGCGGCCGATCGCCGGCCATCGCGTCCGCCTGCTCGATCGCGACCTCCTGCCGGTGCCGGCCGGCGTGCCGGCCGAGCTGGCGATCGGCGGTGCCGGGCTGGCGCGTGGCTATCTCGGCCGGCCCGACCTCACCGCGGAGCGCTTCATCCCCGACCCCTGCGCGGCCGAGCCGGGCGAGCGCCTCTATCGCACCGGCGACCTCGCCCGATACCGGCTAGGCGGGCCGGACGGCACGCTCGACTACCTCGGCCGCATCGACCGCCAGATCAAGGTGCGCGGCCACCGGGTCGAGCCCGGGGAGATCGAGGCGGTGATCGCTTCGCAGCCGGGGGTGCGCGCGGTCGCGGTGGTGGCGCGCGAGGACGGCCCCGGCGGGCTCCGGCTCGTCGCCTACGGCGAATGGGACGAGGGCGCGGAGACCGCCCTGCGCGAGACGCTTCAGGCCCGCCTTCCGGAGCCGATGATCCCGGCGGCCTTCGTGGCGCTGGCGGCCCTGCCGCTCACCCCGAGCGGCAAGGTGGACCGGCACGCCCTCGCCGCGATCGCGCCCGCGGCGCCGCTACGCGCCGGCCGTGGCTCGCCGCCGGCCACTGCCGCCGAACGGGAGCTGGCGTCGATCTGGCGGGAGGTGCTCCGGGGCGGTGACGACATCGGGCGCGAGGATAATTTCTTCGCGCTGGGCGGCCACTCCCTGCTTGCCATCCAGCTCGTTTCGCGGCTGCGCCCGGCCTTCGGCGTCGATCTGCCGCTGCGCCGCGTCTTCGAGCATCCGACCCTCGCCGGGCTCGCGGCGGTCCTGGCCCATGAGACGGCCTGGCGCGAGGAGCCCATCCCCCGGCGGGGGGGCTCCGAGGCTCCTCTCTCCCTCTTCCAGGAGTCGCTGTGGCGGTTCGAGAAGGAACGGCCGGGGACCAGCACCTTCAATCTCTCGTCATCCCATCTCCTGCGCGGACCGCTGGACGTCGATCTCCTGGAGCGTTGCCTGGGCGAGGTCGTGCGCCGCCACGGCACCCTGCGCACCCGGATCGCCGAACGGGACGGCGCCGCCGTCCAGGTGGTCGAGCCGGCGGTGCCTTTCCATCTCGCCCGCATCGACCTCGACGGGGTTCCCCCCGCGGAGCGCACGGCCGAGGCGGCGCGCCTGGGCGTCCAGGAAGGGAGCACGGGCTTCGACCTCCGCCGCGCGCCGCTGCTGCGCGCCGCCCTGACCCGGCTCGGCGCGGAGGAGCATGCACTGTTCCTCTCCTGCCACCACATCGTCTCCGACGGCTGGTCCCTGGGCGTCCTGGTGAGCGAGCTGGCCGCTCTCTACCACGCCTTCGGCGCCGGGGAGCCGTCGCCCCTGCCGGAGCTCCCGATTCAGTACACCGACTACGCCCTGTGGCAGCGGGAACGGCTCGCCGGGCCGGTCCTGGAGGCTCAGCTCGCCTGGTGGCGCGCCAGGCTCCGCGGCTGTCCGGTCCTCGACCTTCCGCTCGACCGGCCGCGTCCGCCGGTCCGCCGGCGCCTCGGGAAGTCCGCCTTCGGGCTGCTGCCGGCCGGCCTGGTGGAGGCGCTCCGCGAGCTGGCGCGCGGCGAGTCGGCCTCGCTGTTCATGCTTCTGCTGGCGGCTTTCGAGCTGCTGCTCGGGCGCTGGAGCGGCCAGCAGGACTTCCTGGTGGGCGCTCCGGTGGCGGCGCGCGGCCGACCCGAGACCGAGCCGCTGATCGGCTTGCTCACCAGCCTCCTGGCGCTGCGCGCCGACCTCTCCGGAGAGCCCACGTTCCGCGAGCTCCTGCGGCGGGTGCGGGCCACCGTCCTCGATGCCTTCGCCAACCCGGACGTGCCGTTCGCCCGCCTGATCGAGGAGATGGGAGGGGACCGCGATCCGTCGCGCCCTCCTCTCGTCCAGGCCGTCCTCAATGTCCTGACGTTCCCATCCTCCCCGTCCTCCGGCGATGAGCTGCCGGGCGGCCTCTGCATCGAGCCGCTCGCCGCGGCGCGTCTGGACGCCCGCTACGACCTGGGGATCTTCGTCTCGGAGATCACGGAAGGGCTCGCTCTGGAAGTGATCTATGACGCGGCGCTCTTCGTTCCGGCGCGGATGGACGAGCTCCTGCGGCAATACCAACACACCCTGAACCAAGCCGTGCGAGATCCTGACGCGCGCTTTTCCGATCTGCCGTACTCCGAGGGGTTTCCATGACCATCACCGACCGTCTCGCCGCGCTCACTCCCGAGCAGCGGGCCCTGTTCGAAAAGCTGCGCGACAAGCAGCGTCAAGCCGCCAATGCCGCCAACCCCGCACGCGCCGCGCAGCCGCCGCCGGTCCGGCGGGTCAGCGGCCCGACCGGGGAGGGGGACTGGCCCCTGTCGCTCGACCAGGAGCGCTACTGGTTCATGGAGCAGCTCTACCCGGAAGGCGCGGGGCTGAACATCACAGCCGCCACCCGCATGCGCGGCGTGATTTTGCCGGCGGCCGTGGCGGCCGGGTTTGCCGAGATCGCGCGGCGCCACGCCGCCTGGCGCACGGTCTTTCCCGCCGTCGACGGCAAGCCGGTGCAGCGGGTGCTCGCGGTGTCCGCCGCGCGGCGGCAGCGGCTGTTGCTGGTCGACCTGAGCGCCCTGCCGGCGGCGCGGCGCGAGGCCGAGGCCCTCCATCTGGTGAACGAAGAGTCGGCGACGCCCTTCGATCTCGAAGCCGGCCCGCTGGTGCGCTCGACGCTGGTGCGCCTGAACCCCGCAGACCACGTCTGCATCCTCACCATCCATCACATGGTCACCGACTGGATCTCCTTCCAGATCGCCTGGGGAGAGCTGGCCGTGCTCTATGGCGCTTTCGCCACCGGGAGCCGACCGGTGTTGCCGGAGCCGCCGGTCCAGTATCCGGACTTCGCGGTCTGGCAGCGCGACTGGCTCCAGGGCGAGGTGCTCGACCGGCTGACCTCCTGGTGGCGTGAGCGGCTGGCCGGTTTTCCGGTAAACCTCGAGCTGCCGACCGACCGGCCGCGCCCGGCGGCGCCGCGCATGCGCGGCGGCTCGCTCCCCATCGTGCTCTCGGCCGAGCTGACGGCCGGGCTGCGGCGGCTCGCCCAGCGCGAAGGAGCCACCCAGTTCATGGTGGTGCTCGCGGCGACCGCCGCGCTGCTCAGCCGCGACTCCGGCCAGGAGCGCCTGGTTCTCGGCGCCAACAACGCGAACCGCAACCGGCCGGAGATCGAAGCGGTCCTCGGCTGCTTCCTGACCCAGGTGCCGTTCGCCATCGACCTGTCTCCCGATCCCGCCGAGCCCACCTTCCGCGAGCTGCTCGCCCGGGTCCGCCGGTCGGCGCTCGGCGCCTTCTCTCATCAGGACCTGCCGTTCGGCCTGCTCGTCCAGGCGCTCGGGCTGGAGCGCGATCCCAGCCGGCAGCCGCTGATCCAGGCACTGGTTCAGGTGCTCGGCGGCCAGGCGTCCTCGGAGGCGGTGCTGGGCGGTGGCAGTGGGGTCGGAAACGCCACGTTCGAAGCGGTGAGCTCGTATGACGGCAGGGCGCGCTACGACATGCTGCTGACTCTCTTCGACAACCCCGGTGGCCTCGCCGGCACGCTCGAATACGACGTCGATCTGTTCGATGCCGCGACCACCCGCCGCCGCATCGAGCGCTTCCTGCTCCAACTCGCGGCGGTGGTGGCCGATCCGGACATCCGCCTCTCGGCCCTGCCGGTCCTCTCGGACGCGGCGCGCCATCAGGCTGAGGTCGAATGGAACGACACGGCGCGGCCGGCCGCGGAGTCCGCCTGGACGGCGCCGCGGCGTTTCGCGGAGCAGGCGGCGCGCACGCCGGACGCCCTCGCCGTCGAGTCCGCGGCCGGGACGCTCTCCTACCGGCAGCTCGACGAGCGGTCGGACGCCCTGGCGCACCGGCTCCGCGCCCTGGGGATCGGCGCCGAATCGCGCGTCGCGCTCCTGCTCGACCGGACGCTCGACGTGCCGGTCGCCATCTTCGGCGTGTGGAAGGCGGGCGGCGCCTACGTGCCGCTCGATCCGGATGCGCCGCCCGTCCGCCTGGCGGCCCTGCTGGAGGACGCCGAGCCGGCGCTGGTGATCCATCGCGGTGTGGTGCCGCTCCGCGAAGGGATGCGCTCGCTCGACCTCGCGGCTCTTGCTGAAACCGCCGCAACCGGCGTGCTGCCGGAGGTCCGCGGCGAGCACCTCGCCTATCTGATCTACACCTCGGGGACGACGGGCAAACCCAAGGCCGTGATGGTGGAGCACCGCAACCTGGCGGCGACGCTCACCTCGTTCATCGACCGCTTTGCCCTGGGACCCGGCGACCGCATCCCGCACCTGTCGCGGTACACCTTTGACGCTTCGTTCCTGGACATCGTGACGCCGCTGCTCACCGGCGGCTGCGTGGAGATCCTCACCCGCGACGAGCTGCTCGACCCGGACCGCCTGCTCCAGACGCTCGCGCGATCGGCCACGCTCTTCACCGTCCCTTCCCTGGCGCGCCGCATCCTGTCCGGCGCGCGGGAGGGCGGAGCGGGACGGTTCGCCGGCCTGCGCGCGATCACCCTGGGCGGCGACGTGGTGCCTCCCGATCTCCAGGCGGAGGTGCTCGCCGCCTTTCCCTCCACTCACCTCGACGTGGTCTACGGTCCCACGGAGGCGACCATCATCTGCGTGCTGTACCGGGTGACGCCGGGCGACCGCCCCCCTGAGCGGACGCTGATCGGCCGCCCCATGCCGGAGGTCGAGCTGCGGGTGGTGGATTCCCGGGGCCAGGCCGTGCCGCTGGGCGTGCCCGGCGAGCTGTGGATCGGCGGCGCCACGGTCGCCCGCGGCTACTTCCACCGCGACGAGCTGACCGCGGAACGGTTCGTGACCAGGGGAGACCGCCGGTTCTACCGCACCGGCGACCTGGTGCGCCAAGTGCCCTCGGAAGGCGGCGCGCTGGAGTTCCTCGGCCGCATCGACTTGCAGGTCAAGGTGCGCGGCTTCCGCATCGAGCCGGGCGAGGTCGAGGCGGCTCTCGGCGGCCATCCCACGGTGCGCGACGCGGTGGTCGTGGCGCACGCGGAGCCGGGAGGGGAGAACCAGCTCGTCGCCTACGTGGTGTTCGCGGAAGGGGTCGAAGGCGCGCCGGTCGAGGCGCTGCGCACGTCTTTGCGCGGTCTCCTGCCGGAATACATGGTGCCCTCGATCTTCGTGCCGATGGCCGCGCTGCCGCTCAGCGCCAACGGCAAGGTGGACCGCAAGGCGCTGCCGGCCCCGGCGGCGGCGCGCGAGGCGCTGGCCGGCTCGGCGTCGCCGCGCAACGCCCGGGAAGAGCTGCTGGCCGGGATCTGGCGCGGCGTGCTCGGCCTCGATCAGGTGGGCGTCCACGACAACTTCTTCCAACTCGGCGGCGATTCGATCCTGAGCATCCAGGTGGTGGCGCGGGCTCGCCGGGCGGGGCTGCTGATCAGCCCGCGGCAGCTTTTCGAGAACCAGACGATCGCCGGTCTCGCGGCGGTCGCAGGCCAGGCAGGGAGCGCAGGGGAGGTCTCGGAAGCGCCGGTCGAGGGCGAAGCGCCGCTCACCCCGATCCAGCGCCGCTTCTTCGCCGAGGAGCGGCGGGAGCCGTGGCGCTTCAACCAGGCGGTGCTGCTCGCCCCCCGGGAGCACCTCGCCGCGGCGCGGCTCGCCGCGGCCCTGCGCCGGCTCGCCGAGCACCATGACGCGCTGCGGCTGCGCTTCCCGCACGAGGCGGGGAGCTGGCGTCAGGTCCACGCGCCTCTGCATGCCGCGGAAGCGTCGGCTCCCCTCTACGAGATCGATCTCGCGGCGCTGCCGCCCGGACGACGAACGAGCGCGTTCGAAGCCGCCGCGGAGCGTCTCCAGTCGGGGCTCGACCTCGCGCGGGGACCGATCTTCACCGCCGCCCTCTTCCGCCGCGGCGCGGACGGCGACCGGCTGCTGCTCACCGCTCATCATCTGGTGGTCGACGGTGTCTCGTGGCGCGTGCTGCTCGAAGACCTGACGGCCGCTTTGCGCGGGATCGAGCTGCCGCCGAAGACGACGTCGTGGAAGCGCTGGGCGGAGCTGCTGGCGGGGTATGCGGGAGGGCCTGAGCTGGCGGCGGAGCTGCCGTACTGGCTGGCGGTGGGAGAAAAAGATCGCGAGACACCGAAGAGCCGGTCGGCACGGGCGTCGGTTTCGGTCGAGCTGGGCGCGGCGGAGACGCGGGCGTTGTTGCAGGAGGCCCCGCCGGTCTATCGCACCCAGGTGAACGACCTGCTGCTCGCGGCGCTCGCCCGCACCTTCGCGGTGTTGGGCGGCGAGAGCACGCTGCGGATCGATCTCGAAGGGCATGGGCGCGAGGAGATCTTCCCCGGGGTCGACCTGTCGCGCACGGTTGGCTGGTTCACCACCATCTTTCCGGTGAAATTGGCGCTCCCGCCTGGAGCCGGCCCGCGGGAAGCCATCCGGACGGTCAAGGAGAGCCTGCGGGCGGTGCCCGGCCGCGGATTGGGCTACGGCCTTTTGCGTTATCTGGCGGGTCCCGAAACGGCCGAGGGGCTCGCGGCTCTGCCCCCTCCCGAGGTCTCGTTCAACTACCTGGGCCGGTTCGACGCGGCGGTGGGGGAGGGCGGTCTCTTCGCCTTCGCGGAGGAGAGGGTCCGCGGCGCCGAAGGCGAGCCCGTCCCCGGCGATCATCTTTTCTCGATCGACGCGCTGGTGCTGGATGATCGCCTGCGCGTCAACTGGAGCTACGATGCAGGCCGCTCCCTTCCCGAAACCGCCGAGCGGCTGGCGCACGGCTTCCTCGCCGAGCTCGCAGCTCTCACCGCGCACTGCCTGGCGCCGGAGGCGGGCGGCTTCACGCCGTCCGATTTCCCGCTCGCTCCGCTCGATCAGGAGACTCTCGACCGCCTGATCGGCAACGACGGCAACGTCGAGGACCTGTATCCGCTGGCGCCGATGCAGGAAGGATTGCTGTTCCACAGCCTCTACCACCCCGGCGGCGGCCTCTACATCGAGCAGTTCACCGCGACGCTCGAAGGCGCGCTCGACGGGCCCGCCTTTGCCGCCGCCTGGCAGCGGGTGATCGAGCGCCATCCGGCGCTGCGCACGGGCTTCCTCTGGCAGGAGATCGAGAGCCCGTTGCAGCTCGTGCGCCGGCAGGTGGAGATGCCGTGGACGGCCGAGGACTGGCGCGGGCTGCCCGCGGCGGAGATCGAGCCGCGCTGGCAGGCGCTCCTCGCCGCTGACCGCGCGCGCGGCTTCGACCTCGCGCGGGCACCGCTCATGCGGCTCCTGCTGGTGCGCACCGGCGAGGACAGCCATCGCCTGGCTTGGAGCTCCCATCACCTGCTCTTCGACGGCTGGTGCTTCTCGCTGATCCTGGGCGAGGTGTTCGCGCTGTACGCCGGAGCCGAGCTGCCGCCACCGCCCCGGCCCTACCGCGATTACATCGCCTGGATGGCCCAGCGCGATCCGGCGGAGGCCGACCGCTACTGGCAGCAGACGCTCCGCGGTTTCACCGTGCCGACGCCGGTGCCGTTCGACCACCCGGAGGCTCTGAGCGGAGCCCACGCCGGCCGCGCGGACGACTACTTCCAGCGGGAGCTGGCGTTGCCGCCGGCGCGGGTCGCCGCGCTGGCGGCGCTCGCGCAGCGCTTGCAGGTCACTCTCAACACCCTCGTCCAGACCGCCTGGGCGCTCCTCCTGGCGCGCTCCGCGCAGGTCTCCGCGGGGACTTCCGACGTCGTCTTCGGCGCCGTCGTCTCCGGCCGGCCCGCCGAGCTGCCCGGCGTCGAGTCGATGATCGGCTTGTTCATCAACACGGTGCCGGTGCGGATCGAGATCCCCGCGGACGAGCCTGCGTCGGCCTGGCTGGCACGCCTCCAGGCGAGCCAGTTCGAGCTGCGCCAGCATGAATGGACGCCGCTCACCCGCATCCAGTCGCTCTCCGAGATCCCCGCGCGCGAGCCGCTGTTCGCCAGCCTGCTCGTGTTCGAGAACTATCCCGTCGCTCCCGCCGTCTCCGAGCAACTGAAGGAGCTGCGCATTTCCGCCGTCGAGCACGGCGAGCGCACCAACTATCCGCTCACCCTGATCGTGGCCGCGCGCGGGGAGCTGAGCTTCCGCCTCACCGCCGATCGCCGCTTCGAGCCGGCCACGGCAGCGCGCATGCTCGCCCACCTCGACAATCTGCTGGCCGCGCTCGCCGCCGATCCCGAGCGGCTGCCGACGTCGTTGCCGCTCCTCTCCCCGGCCGAGCGGCACCAGTTGACGATCGAATGGAACGACACCGCGGCCGCCTATCCCGCCGCGGCGTCGATCCCCGCGCTGTTCGCCGAGCAGGCGGCGCTCCGTCCCACGGCGGTGGCGGTGGAGCAGGGGGACGAGCGGCTGACCTATGCCGAGCTGCGGCAACGCGCAGGCCGTTTCGCCCGCCGCCTGCTGGCCCTCGGCATTCGCCCCGGCGAGCGGGTGGCGGTCTTGGCCGAGCGCTCGCCGGATCTGATCGCCGCCCTGCTGGGCATTCTCGAAGCCGGCGGCGCCTACCTGCCGCTCGACCCCTCTCATCCGGCCGACCGCCTGGCCTGGATGGCCCGCGATGCCGGGGCCTCGCTCCTCGTGGCAGACGCCGGCCCGGCGCGGGAGATGCCGGAAGGGCTGCGTCTCGTCCCCCTCACCGATCCGACCGATCCGACCGATGCGACCGATCCGTCCGGTCTGCTTCCCCTGCCGCCAGTCGCCCCGGAGGCCCTGGCCTACGTGCTCTACACCTCGGGCTCGACCGGGACGCCGAAGGGCGTCGCGGTCTCGCACCGTAGCGTGCTGCGGCTGGTGCGCGGCGCGGACTTCGCGGACATGGGGGCGGACCAGGCGTGGCTCCAGTACTCGCCGATCGCCTTCGACCTCTCGACGCTGGAGATCTGGGCGCCGCTCCTGAACGGTGGCCGGCTCGCCCTCTTCCCCGGGCGCATCGGCTCGCTCGAAGACCTGGCCGCGGTCATCTCCGGCCACGGCGTCACCTCGGCCTGGCTCACCGCGGGGCTCTTCCATGAGATGGTGGACGGCTGCCTGGAAGGTCTGCGACCGCTGCGCCAGCTCCTGGCCGGCGGCGACGTGGTGTCGGCGGAGCATGCCCGCCAGGCGCTCGCGGCGCTGCCCGGTCTCACCCTGATCGACGGCTACGGCCCGACGGAGAACACCACCTTCACCTCCTGCCACCGGATGACCCGTGCGGATCAGGTCGGCGAGAGCGTTCCGATCGGGCGCCCGATCGCCAACAGCCGCGCCTATGTGCTCGACGCCGGGCTCCAGCCGGTGCCTGCCGGCGTCTGGGGCGAGATGTATGCCGCCGGCGACGGCCTTGCGCGCGGGTATCTGGAGCAGCCGGAGCTGACGGCGGAGCGGTTCATTCCCGATCCGTTCGCCCTGACGGGAGAGGGGAGCGGCGGCCGGCTCTACCGGACCGGCGACGGCGCCCGCTGGACGGAAGGCGGCATCCTGGAGTTTCAGGGGCGGCTGGATGCGCAGATCAAGATCCGCGGTTTCCGCGTCGAGCCGGGCGAGGTCGAGGCGGTCCTCGTCGCCTGTCCCGGCGTGCTGCGGGCGGCGGTGGTCGGCGTCGGACCGGCGGGCGGCAAACGGCTGGCGGCTTTCTGGGTAGGCCCCGCAAAGGTGGAGGAGCTGCGGTCCATGCTGCGCAGCCGGCTGCCCGAGGCGATGGTCCCCTCGGTGTTCGTGCCGTTGCCGGATCTGCCGCTGACCGCCAACGGCAAGGTCGACCGCCGCGCCCTCGCCTCAGACAGCAATCTGGACGCCGCATCCGCCCGGCCGGCCGAGCGTGTGCCGCCGCGCAATGCGATGGAGCAGGATCTGGTGGACGCCTGGGCGGAGGTGTTGAAGCGGGACCCGGGCGAGATCAGCGTCCTGGACAACTTCTTCGACCTCGGGGGCCACTCCCTGCTGGTCACCCGCTTCATCTCGCTGTTCCGGTCGCGCTGGGGGATCGAGGTTCCGATGCAGCTCGTGTTCGACACCGAGAACCTGGCCGCGCTGGCCGATCGCGTCGTGGAGAACGAGCTGGTCGGGGCGGATGACGAATTGCTCGCGGCTCTGATGGGCGAGATCGCCGAGACCCCGGAATGAGCGGCCCCGGCGTCCTCCCGGACCGCCTGGCCGGGCTCTCCCGCGAGCAGCGGGCCGAGCTTGTCGAGGAGCTCCGCAAGCGTAGGGCGAGAGAGGGGGCCGCCGCCGCGCCGGAAAGCATCCCGCGCCGGCCGCCCGGTCTCGATCCGGGCGATCCGGTACCGGCCTCCTTCGCCCAGGAGCGCCTCTGGTTCCTCGACTGCCTGGAGCCCGGCAATCCGGCGTTCAACATCCCGACCGCGCTGCACCTGGCGGGCGAGATCTCGCCGGTCCTCCTGGAGGCGGTCCTCGGCGAGGTGGTGCGCCGGCACGAAACCCTGCGCACCACCTTCCGCGAGAGCGGCGGCCAGCCGGTGCAGGTGATCGCGCCGCCGGGCCGCTGGGTGCTGCCGCAGATCGACCTGGCGGGTTTGCCCGCAACGGCACGGCGGGCCGAGCTGCGGGTTCTCGCGGACCGCGAGGCGGCGCACGCCTTCGACCTCGAACGCGGGCCGCTGCTGCGCGCCACGCTGTTGCGTCTCGGAGCGGCCGAGCACGCGCTCCTCCTGGTGATGCACCACATCATCTCGGACGGCTGGTCCATGGGAGTGCTCATCCGGGAGATCGCGGCGCTCGCCGCAGCCGTGCTCGCGTCCGGCCGGGCCGCCCTGCCGTCCGCTCTTTCAGCGGCGCTGCCCGAGCTGCCCATCCAGTATGCCGACTTCGCCGTCTGGCAGCGCGGCTGGCTGACCGGCAGCGAGCTGGAGCGCCAGCTCTCCTACTGGCGGAGCCAGCTCGCCGGTGTTCCGAAGTCGCTCGACCTGCCGGCGGACCGGCCGCGGCCCGCGGTCCCGGCCTCGCACGGCGCCCGCGCCGGCTCGATCCTCGGTCCGGAGCTGACGCGGGAGCTGTCCCGGCTCGCCCGCCGCCTCGACAGCACTCTCTTCATGGTCATCCTCACCGCCTTCCAGGCGCTGCTGTGGCGGCTCAGCGGCCAGGCGGACCTGCCGGTGGGCTCGCCCATCGCGAACCGCAACCGCGCGGAGATCGAGCCACTGATCGGCTTCTTCGTCAACACCCTGGTGCTGCGCGGCGATCTCACCGGCGACCCTTCGTTCGCCGCCGCTCTCGCCCGCGTGCGGCGCACCACGCTCGACGCCTATGCGCACCAGGACCTCCCCTTCGAGCGCCTGGTCGTCGAGCTGAGCCCGGAGCGCCACCTCGCGGCGAGCCCGCTCTTCCAGGTCCTCTGCGCCTTGCAGAACCTGCCGGGCGGCAGCATCGAGCTGCCCGGCCTTTCGCTGGCGTCGCTGGATCTCGAAGCCGCCGCGGCGCAGTTCGACCTCGATCTGAACGCCGCCGAGTCGGAAGGCCGCCTGCACACGGTGCTCACCTACAGCACCGCGCTGTTCGACGCCACCACCATCCGGCGCTGGGCGCGCTCCCTGGAGAGCCTGCTGGGGGCGGCGGTCGACGACGACGAGCGCCCGCTCGGCGCTCTGCCGCTGCTCGGCGAGGGCGAACGGCACCAGCTTCTCGAGGAGTGGAACGACACGTTCCGCACCGCGGCGCCGCAGAGCGTCGTGGAACGCTTCGCCGCCCAGGTGGCGCGGACGCCGGACCTCCCGGCGCTGGAGATGGGTACCGAGAGGCTGACCTACGCCGAGCTTGACCGCCGATCCAGCCATCTGGCAGATCGCCTCCGCCGGCGGGGGATCGGTGCGGAGACCACCGTCGGCCTGTTCGCGGACCGTTCGCCGGAGCTGGTGATCGGTCTCCTCGCGATCTGGAAGGCGGGAGGCGCCTGCCTGCCGCTCGATCCCGGGCATCCGCCCGCGCGCCTCGCCTACATGCTGCACGACTCGCAGGTCGAATGGCTCGCGCTCCCCGGGCGGCTCGCGGATCGGGCTCCGGAGTCGATGCCGGAGCCGCGGCGGATCGTGATCGATGGCCCTCATCTCCCAGCCTCCCCTGAGGAGGATGGGAAGGCGGACGGCACGCCTTGTCTCAGCGATCTCGCCTATCAGATCTACACCTCGGGGACGACCGGCCGGCCCAAGGCGGTGCTGGTCGAGCACGGCAACCTGGCGAGCACCCTGGCGGCGGTCCAGGAGACCTTCGGCTTCGCTCCCGGCGACCGCATGCCGTGCATCGCCTCGTCGTCGTTCGACATCTTCCTCTTCGAGCTGCTCGGGCCGCTTCTCGCCGGCGGCACGGTGGTGCTGCTGCCGCTGCGCCCGACGCTGGACCTCGAGCAGTTGCTGGCCGAGCTGGGCACCGCCACGCTGCTGCATGCGGTGCCCGCGGTGATGCGCCAGGTGGTGGAGCTGGCGCGGCGCCGGCGCCTGTCCGCGCCCCGGCTGCGCGCCCTGCTCACCGGCGGCGACGCAGTGCCGGCCGATCTGCTGGCCGATCTGCGCGCGGTGTTCCCGCAGGCGCGCTCCTGGGTGCTCTACGGCCCGACGGAGGCGGCGATCGTCTGCACCGCCTGGCCGGTGCCGCCCGGCGGGCCGCCGCGCTCGCTCCTCGGCCGCCCTCTGCCCGGCGCCGAGATCCATCTCTGCGCCACCGGGGAGATCCCGGCTCATCGGCTGCCGGTGCCGGTGCCGGTCGGGGTGCCGGGAGAGATCTGGATCGGCGGCGCCGGGGTGGCCCGCGGCTACTGGCGGCGGGAGGAGCTGACGGCGGAGAAGCTCGTCACCCTCGGCGGCCGGCGCTTCTTCCGCAGCGGCGACCTCGGCCGCCGGCTGGCCGACGGCAGCCTGGAGTTCCTCGGGCGCGCTGACCAGCAAGTCAAGGTGCGCGGCTTCCGCATCGAGCCGGGGGAGATCGAGGCCTGCCTGCTGCGCCATCCGGCCGTGGAGGAGGCGGTGGTGGCCGTGCGCGCCGCTTTTGGAGGAGAAAAGCAGCTCGCCGCCTACGTTGTGCCGAAGGAGGGCCGAGCGGCGCCGGTGATCCCGGAGCTGCGCCGTTTCCTCCAGGCCGAGTTGCCCGATTACATGGTCCCCGCGGCGATCGTGCCGCTCGACAGCCTGCCGCTGACCGCGCACGGCAAGGTGGACCGCGCCGCCCTGCCCGAGCCGGAGCTCCTGCGGGGAGAGCGGCGCGAGCCCGGGAGCGCCGTGCCGCCGCGCACGCCGGCCGAGGCGACGATGGCGGAACTGTGGCGCGAGGTGCTCGGGCTCGACGCCTCCGCGGCGGTCGGCGTCGAGGAGAGCTTCTTCGATCTGGGCGGGCATTCGCTGCTCGCCACCCAGCTCATGTCCCGGGTGCGCGACGCCTTCCGCATCGAGGTGCCGCTGCGCATCATCTTCGAGACGCCCACCGTCGCCGGCCTGGCCCTGTGGATCGAGCACGCCCGGCAGACCGGCGCCGCGCCGCTCCGCGTGCCGCCGCTCCGCCCGGCGCCGCGCGGCCGCGATCTGCCGCTCTCCTTCGCGCAGGAGCGGCTCTGGTTCCTCGCCCAGCTCGCTCCCGCCTCGGCGGCCTACAACATGCCGTCTGCCATGCGGCTCACCGGCCGGCTCGACCGCGCCGCCCTCGCCGCCGCCCTTTCCGAGATCGTCCGCCGGCACGAGGCGCTGCGCACCGTCTTCCACATGACGGCGGCGGGCGGGCCGTTCCAGGTGATCCAGGCGCACCAGCCGCCGCCGGTGCCGCTGATCGATCTCGCCGCTCTGCCACCCGGCATGCGGGACGCCGAATCGCGGCGTCTAGCCGGGCGGGAGGTGATGACGCCGTTTGACCTCGCCCGCGGCCCGCTCGTCCGCGCCGCGCTCTACCGCCTGGACGAACGAGCGGCAGAGCACGCCCTGCTGTGGACCACCCATCACATCGCCTCGGACGGCTGGTCGGTCGGCGCGGTGTTCGTCCCCGAGCTGGCCGCCCTCTATGCGGCGTTCGCGCAGGGCCTCCCGTCGCCTCTCCCCGAGCTGCCGATCCAGTACGCCGACTTCGCCGTCTGGCAGCGCGACTGGCTGCGCGACGAGGTGCTCGCCGCGCAGATCGCCTACTGGCGCCGTCAGCTCGCCGGTGCCGCCACCCTGGAGCTGCCGGCGGACCGCCCGCGGCGGCCGGTGCCCTCGGCGCAGGGCGCCTCGCACTGGCTGCGCCTGCCGGCGGTGACCTCGGAGCGGCTGCGCGCCATCGCCCACGCCGAGAGCGCGACGCCGTTCATGGCGCTCCACACCGCCTTCGCGGCGCTGCTCAGTCTCGACACCGGGCAGACCGACGTGGTGGTCGGCCTGCCGGTGGCCAACCGCAGCCGCAAGGAGATCGAAGGGCTGATCGGCTTCTTCGTCAACACCCTGGTCCTGCGCACCGATCTTTCGGGAGATCCGGACTATCGCACCGCGCTGGCCCGCTCCCGCGAGGTCTCGCTCGGCGCTTTCGCGCACCAGGACCTGCCGTTCGAACGGCTGGTCGACGAGCTGGGATTGACCCGCAATCCGTTCCGTCCGCCCTTGCTGCGGGCCCTCTTCCAGCTCCTCAATCTGCCGTCGGGAAGCCGCGAGCCGAGCGGTCTCACCCTCGCCCCGTTCGAGCTGGCCAGCGAGACCTCCAAGTTCGATCTGGTGGTCAACCTGACGGAAGGGCCGGACGGCCTCACCACAATGTTCGAGTACGACACCGATCTCTTCGACGCCGCCACCATCGTCCGCCTCGGCGATCGGTTCGGGCGGATGCTGGAAGCCTGGATCGACGATCCCGCGCGCCGGCTCGCCGATCTCCCCCTGCTGTCCGCCGCGGAGCGCCAGCAGCTTCTCATCGAGTGGAACGCGGAGATCCAGGACGCTCGCCCTCGCCGCTGTCTCCACCGGCGCTTCGAAGAACAGGTGGACCGCGCGCCGGACGCGCCCGCGGTGTCGATGGGCGCCGAGCGCCTCACCTACCGCGAGCTCGACGAGCGCGCCAACCGCCTCGCCCATCACCTGCTCGCCCGCGGCGTGCGGCCGGGAGACCGGATCGCTCTCCGCCTGGAACGCTCCACCGGCCTGGTCGCCGCCATCCTCGCCGTGCTCAAGACCGGCGCCGCCTACGTGCCGCTCGATCCCGCCTATCCCGCCGAACGTCTGGCGTTCGCGCTGGAGGACAGCGGCGCCACGCTGGAGATCACCGCGGAAGACTTCGAAAACGCCACGATCGCGGACCGCAGCCCAGAGCGTCCGGCCGTCCCCGCCGATCCCGGCCTCCCGGCCTACGTCATCTACACCTCGGGCTCCACCGGCCGCCCCAAGGGAGTCGTGGTGACGCACGCCAACGTCGACCGCCTGTTCACCGCGACCGCTCCCTGGTTCGGTTTCGGAGCGGACGACGTGTGGACGCTCTTCCACTCCTACGCCTTCGACTTCTCGGTCTGGGAGCTGTGGGGCCCCCTGCTTCACGGCGGCCGGCTCGCCGTCGTGCCGTTCTGGGAGAGCCGCTCGCCGGAGGGCTTCTACCGTCTCCTCTGCGACGAGAAAGTCACCGTGCTCAACCAGACGCCTTCCGCCTTCCGCCAGCTCCTCTGGGCCGAGGAGGCCGCGGCTTCTCGCGGCGATCTCTCGCTGCGCTGGGTGATCTTCGGCGGTGAGGCCCTGGAGCCGGCCGGTCTCGCTCCCTGGTTTGCGCGCCACGGCGACGAACGGCCGCGGCTGATCAACATGTACGGCATCACCGAGACCACCGTGCACGTCACCTTCCGTCCGCTGCGCGCCGACGATTCAGGCCGCGGCAGTCTCATCGGCCGGCCGATCCCCGATCTCTCGCTGCACGTGCTGGACGCCCATCTCCAGCCGCGGCCCTTCCTCGTCGCCGGGGAGATCCACGTCGGCGGCGCCGGACTGGCCCAGGGATATCTCGGCCGGCCGGATCTGACCGCCGAGCGCTTCGTTCCCGATCCGTTCACCGGCGAGCCGGGCGCCCGTCTCTATCGCTCCGGAGACCTCGCACGGCGCCTGCCGGACGGCGATCTGGAGTACCTCGGCCGCATCGACCTCCAGGTGAAGATCCGCGGCTTCCGCATCGAGCTGGGGGAGATCGAAGCCGCGCTCGCCGCCCATCCGGCGGTGCGCGAAGCCGTCGTCCTGGCGCGTGAGACTACCGGCGGCGAGCGCCGGCTGGTCGCCTACGCGGTGCGCGTGCCGGGAGATGCCGTCGAAGCCGCCACGCTGCGCGCCTCCCTGGCCAAACGTCTGCCGGACTACATGCTCCCTTCGGCGTTCGTCCTCCTCGACGAGCTGCCGCTCACCCCGAACGGCAAAGTGGATCGCAAGGCTCTGCCGTCACCGGAAGACGCCGGAGCGGCGCCTTTGAGCCGGCACGTGCCGCCGAGGACTCCGCTGGAGCGTTTCCTCGCCGAGTGCTTCCGCGACGTGCTCGGGCTCCCGGCCGACCGCGAGATCGGCGTCCACGACGACTTCTTCGCCCTCGGCGGCACCTCGATCAGCGGCGCCATCTTCATCCATCGCCTGCAAGCGGCCCTGGCGACGGCCGTGCCGGTGGTGGCGATCTTCAATCATCCGACCGTGGCGGCGCTCGCCGAGCACCTGCGCCAGGATTCCGACCGCGATTCGCCGGGAGTTGATTCCATCGCGCTGAGCCGCGAGATCCTCGTCCCGCTGCAAGAAGGCGATCCGCACCGCCGGCCCCTCTTCTGCGTCCATCCGATCGGCGGCGAAGCGGTCTCCTACCGCGACCTGGCGCGCCATCTCGATCCCGGCCAGCCGGTCTATGGCATCCAGTCGCCCGACCCGCCGCTCACCGATCTGCGCGAGATGGCCGCCTGCTACCTGGACGCCATCCGCCGGCACCAGCCGCAAGGCCCCTACCGTCTCGCCGGCTGGTCGATGGGAGGAGTCGCGGCCTATGAGATGGCGCGCCAGCTTGCCGAGCAGGGAGAGACGGTCGAGGTCCTCGCGCTGATCGACACCCTCGCTCCGGCGCTCCTGGTCGGGGAAGCCGACCCCGACGGCGTCGGCATGATCGCCCTCTTCGCTGCCGGCCTCGCCTGGGCGCACGGTCTGGACGTTCCGGCCGTCGATTTCACCGGTCTCGACGAGGACGGAGCGCTCACCCTCGTCATGAGCCTCGGCCGCGAAGCCGGCCTCCTCCCGCCGAGCATCGAGCTTGCCGAGCTGCGCCGCCTCTTCGACCGCTTCCGCGCCAATCATTACGCGCTCTACACCTACAAACCGGACCCCTACCCCGGGGATCTTCTCCTCTTCCGTGCCTCCATCCAGATGGGGGAAGAAGAAGAGGAGGGCACCCGCGGATGGGGCGAGCTGGTCACCGGCGAGCTGCGGATCTACGATCTCCCCGGCAACCACTACACGCTGCTAAGGGAAGAGGTCGGGGCTCTGGCGGAACGGCTGCAGGCGGTGCTGTAGACCACCTGCGAATCGCGGAGCCTGCATCCCCTACCCAGGGTTAAAACCCTGGGCTGGACACCCTTGTCCCTGCGAGACAGCCGATAAATCTTCTGCGGTGCCGGATACCTGAAGTGGCGTGAGCGCAGCCGGTCGGAGCGTCACCGTCGAGCGTAGTGGCGTCACGGTCGTGCGCAAGGCAGCGTCGGTCACGCGTAGTGCTGTCACGGTCGCACGCAGTGCACTGACCGTCGTACGCAGTGCAGTCACAGTCGCACGCAATGCAGGCACGGTCGCACGCAGTGCAGTGACAGTCGCACGAAGTGCAGTCACAGTCGTACGTGATGCAGTGACCGTCGCACGCAGTGCAGTGATGGTCGCACGAAGTGCAGTCACAGTCGTGCGTGATGCAGTGGCCGTCGTGCGTAGTGCAGTGACCGTCGCACGCAGTGCAATCGCGGTCGCGCGCGGTGCTGTGACAGTCCCGGCTACGGCGCCGCCGCCAGCTCCGCTTCCACGGCCGCCAAGCGGCGGGCGAGGAAGCGTTGCTCGGCGGGATTGCCGGCGAGGTCGAGGGCGCGGCGGTAGGCTGCGGCGGCTTCGGCGGTGTGGCCGAGACGGCGGAGGAGGTCGGCGCGGGCGGCGGGGAGGAGGTGGTAGCCGGGGAGGGCGCCGGTCGCTTCGAGGGCGTCGAGGATCTCCAGGCCGGCTTCCGCGCCGTAGGCTTCGGCGATGGCGACGGCACGGTTGAGCTCGACGACGGGGGAGGGCTGGAGGCCGAGGAGGAGACGGTAGAGCTCGGCCATCTGGCGCCAGTCGGTGTCGGCCGCCGTCGCCGCGCGGGCGTGGAGGGCGGCGATCGCGGCTTGCAGGGCGTAGGGGCGCGCACCGGTGCGGCGGAGGCAGTCTTCCACCAGGGAGAGGCCCTCGGCGATCTCGGTGCGATCCCAGAGCTTGCGGTCCTGGTCTTCGAGCAGCACCAGCTCGCCGGCTGGATCGAGACGGGCGTCGCGGCGGGCGTGGTGGAGCAGCATGAGAGCGAGGAGCGCGCGGGCTTCGGTCTCCTCCGGCAGCAACTCGACGAGCAGGCGCGCGAGGCGGATCGCTTCGGCGCACAGCTCCACCCGCAGCAGCGCCGGACCGCCGGTCGCCGCATAGCCTTCGTTGAACACCAGATAGAGCGTGCAGAGCACCGCGTCGAGCCGTTCGGCCAGCAACTCCGGCGGCGGCACCCGGTAGGGGATGCCCGCCATGCGGATCTTCTGCTTGGCGCGCACCAGCCGCTGGGCGAGGGTGGGCACCGGCACCAGAAAGGCGCGGGCGATCTCCTCGGTGCCGAGGCCGCAGAGGGTGCGCAGGGTGAGCGCCACCTGCGCTTCGGGAGCGAGAGCCGGATGGCAGCAGGTGAAGATCAGGCGGAGGCGGTCGTCCCCCAGCTCGCCGTCGTAGCCGCCTTCGAGACGGGAGACGTCCGGCGGCTCGAAGCGGGGCACCGTCCAGGCGAGGAGGCGCCGTTTCTCCTCGAAACGCGACTGGCGGCGCAGGCGGTCGAGCCCTTTGTGGCGCGCGGTGCTCACCAGCCAGGCACGGGGGTTGCGCGGCACGCCGGACTGCGGCCAGGCGGTCACCGCCTCGGCGAAGGCGTCCTGGAGCGCGTCCTCGGCGAGATCGAAATCACCGCCGAGGAGACGGATGAGCGTCGCCAGGGCGCGTTGCCGCTCGGCGCGGAAGACCTGTTCGACCGCGGTCATGAGGGAATCCCCTCCCGGCGCGTCGGGCCAAAGCGCGGGAGGGGACGTCCAGGATATCGCAAGACGCTACATCTTCTGAATCGGCCGCACCTCGATCGACCCCATGCGGGCGCCGGGGATGCGGGCGGCGAGGCCGGTGGCTTCGTCGAGATCCGCCGCATCGACGAGGTAGTAGCCGCCGAGCTGCTCGCGCGTCTCGGCGAACGGGCCGTCGGTCGACATCGTCTTGCCGTCGCGCACCCGCACCGTGGTCGCGGTCGCGACCGGTTGCAGCGGATTGCCGCCCTTGTAGTGGCCGCTCTTGCGGATGCTCTCGGTGAATTCGTAATAGTCCTTGTACAGAGCGCCCCGCGCCTCTTCCGACAGGGCGGCCCAATCGCTCTCGCGGTTGTAGATCAGCAGCAGGTATTCCATCGTCGTGCTCTCCTTTCGAGTTGGTCCGTCCTCTAGTCGAACGGGGAGGGGCGAAATCGACAGGCGGGAGAAACTCTCTGGGCGGCTGCCTCGTAATCCTGCCAGTGCAAGGGAGGAGACGAGCCATGAAGAAGGTGTGGCAGGGAGCGGCGCTCCTGCTGGGAGCGGCCCTGAGCGCAGCCGCCGAGCCGGCTCCGGCGCCGGTGCGCACGGAATTCGGGGTCATGATCCCCCTGCGCGACGGGGTCAAGCTCGCCGCGGACGTCTGGCTGCCGGCGGCGCCCGGCCGCTATCCCGTGCTGCTGGCCCGGACTCCCTACATGAAGACGGGCCTCAAG
>DATARD010000420.1:0-16530 GCA_036264355.1 Thermoanaerobaculia bacterium | reverse complement strand
GCCGTGGGAATCGACCTCGCGGGGATCGCCAGGCTGTTTCGTGGTGTCGAAGTAGTAGTACGGACCGGCGCCGAGGGCAAGAGACATGCCGGCGGCCTTGGTACCCAGCCAGAGCTGGCCGCCCAAGCCGTCGCGGTGATGGTTGGGGAGATGCCCTTCGTTGATCCAGGCCGCGCCCAGCCCAAAACCGTGATAGACGGGGTGCTGGTAGGCGAGCGACCACGTGTAGGTCTGATCCGTGGTGTCGCGCTCGCGGAGGCCGCCGGCCAGGACGGAGAAGCTCTGGGCGCGAACGCCCGCCGCAACGAGTAGCCCCATCGACGCTGCGAGCAGCGCAACAGACGGCATGAGGGAAACGCTCTTCCGCGACTGGACGCGTGGAAGCATAGTCATCGACATAGCCCATCCTCCCTGCCGGGAGCTCTCCCGGCGGAAAGAACGCTTTGCAAAGACAGCGCCAGCTTGGCCTCACTCCTCCTCACGCTGACCTCCGCGGGCAGGAGCACCTCCGCGAGCGCAGCATGAAAATGAACAAGAACTTTGGCGGCTTCGCCCCAAGGATCGGCTTCTTGTAGTATCTTTCTCACCGCATTGTAAAGAGATTTTGGGATATTCAGAGCGGCTGCTCGAACCCGCCCCATATGTAAATTTTCGATCCGCCTGTCCCCCTTTTGGGTGGCCCGTGCACTCCCCACATGCAGCACATGGAGTTCTGTTTTTTCGCGGCCTCGGCCGCTTCATTTGGAAGCGCTTGTCGCTTCAGGAGGGTGAAATCCAATGAGTCAGGAAGGGTATGATGTTGCCGTGCTCGGTTCGGGTATTGCTGGTTCCACGCTGGCGGCGATCCTAGGCCGTCAGGGCTTCCGAGTGTTGTTGGTAGAGAAGGGCACCCACCCCCGCTTCGCCGTCGGCGAGGCCATGCAACCCCAAAGCTCGATGTTGATGTGGATCCTCGGCGAACGGTTCGACGTGCCGGAGATCCAGAACATCAGCAGCACCGAGAGGATTCTGGAGCACGTCACCAAGAACTGCGGCGTCAAGAAGACCTTCGGCTTCCTCTATCACGAGGAAGGGGAGCGGCAGGATCCCGCGAAGTCACACCTGCTGATTCCGCCCGCCACTCCGCTGGTTTCCGAGAGCCACCTGTTCCGCCAGGACATCGATCACTATCTTGTGAAGGCCGCCATCAAGTACGGCGCCGACTACCGCGACAAGACCGACGTGCAGGACTTCACGATCAACGAGGACGGCGTCGTCCTGCACACCGCGGCCGGCGAGGAGCTCCACGCCCGCTTCCTGGTGGACGGCAGCGGCGTCAAGTCGGTGGTCGCCAACAAATTCGGCCTGCGCCAGGAGGTGCCGGACCTGCGTACCCAGTCGCGGACCATCTTCACCCACATGACCGGAATCAAGAGGTACGACGACACGCTGCCGCCGGAGGAGAGGCCTGGCCTGTCGCGCGGATGGTACGAGGGGACGCTGCACCACATGATCGACGGCGGCTGGTTCTGGGTGATCCGCTTCGACAACGTTCCGGGCTCCGAAAGCAATATCACCAGCGTCGGCCTGACACTCGACATGCGGAAGTACCCGCCGCGGACGGATGTCACCCCCAAGCAGGAGTTCTATGAAATCGTCGAGCGCTACCCGAGCATCGCCAAACACCTCGAAGGAGGCGTGGCGGTCCGGCCCTGGGTCGGCACGGGCCGGCTGCAGTTCTCCGCGACGGACAGCGCGGGCCCCCGCTGCTTCCTCATGTCCCACGCCCACGGCTTCATCGACGCCCTCTACTCGCGCGGCATGATCAACACCTTCGAGCAGATCCACGCCCTGGCGCCGCGCCTCATGCAGGCCCTCCGCGACGACGACTTCTCGCCCGCGCGCTTCGAGTATCCGCGCCAGCTCCAGGCCGCGATGATCAAGGACAACGATCGGATGGTCTTCAACTCCTTCCGCGCCTTCGGCGACTTCGACACCTGGAACGCCTGGCTGCGGCTCTGGCTGGTCAACATCATCTTCGGCGATCTCCGCATGTTCCGCGTCTGCCTCAAGTATCTGGAAACGGGCGACAAGGCCGAGCTCGAGTCGCTGGACCACGATCCATTGCCGCTGAGCACCCTGCCGGGAGAAGATCCGCTGGAAGATCTTTACCACTTCGGTGACAAGACCTTCGACCGCTGGGAGGCCGGCGAGATATCCGCCCAGGAAGCGGCGGCGGCCATCTTCGCAAGGCTCGGTGAGACGAATCTGCCTCCCATCCACGACTGGAGCGACCCCGCGGCGTGCCACCTCGACTTCCTGCCCGAGAAACTCGTGCAGATGATCGGCTGGGGCAAGACCGTGGCCACACCGCCGCTCAGCCGGATGTTCGACTTCGATCCCTCGGTGCTCGGCAAGCTCGCTCCGCCGATGCCGCCGATGCCGCCGATGATCGAGCCGGAGCCCGCGCTCGCAATGGCGTAAAGCCCGCCTTCAAAAAACCCGCGCAGCCGCTCCGGAGATCCGGAGCGGCTGCGCTCTGCCAGATGGCGCGGGCAGGCCCTGAGTGTCCATCATCTGATCTGGGAGCGGCGCCAGAAGAAGTACGAGAGCACCCAGAGCACACTGGTGCCCGCCGCCCAGCCCCACGCGTCCGGACCGTCGCCCACCGCGAAGTGGGCGATGAGCGCAGAAACGAGCGTGATGGCGAAGCCGGCATAGGCCCACTCCTTGAGCCGCGCCGGCACCGGCGCCAACAGCACCATCACGCCGAGGAGCTTGGCCCACGAAAGCTCCACCCGGAAGTAGGCGGGGAAGCCGAGGTGGGTGAACGCCGCCGCCACCTGCGGCAGGCGCAGTTGCGCGTAGGCGGTGAAGCCCATCTGCAGGCAGAAAAGCGCGGTGACGATCCAATAGATGACGGTCGTGGCTTTGGGTTTGGGCCTGGCGGCGGCGAGGGCCGGATTCTGCAGGGTCGATTCCATGGCGTTCTTCCTCCTGGGTTTCAAACTTTCGGGGCGTTGGCAGGCCAACCGGGGGCAACGCCGAACTGTGTTGCGTACTCCGCGTTCAGCCGCTGCCAACCTTCAAATTTCATCGCATCGCCGGCGACGATGCGGCCGAGGGGAGATCCGCTGAGAAGGTGATCCAGAACATCGAGACAGATGTGCCACCCGGCTGCGCCCATGGCGATGAAGCCGCGATCGATGTTGTGCCACAGCGTCAGGCGCGTCCCGCCGCTCAAGGCCTCCAGCTCCCACCGGATCTCGTTGCCACCCCAGTTGTACTCAAGCACCTTGGGAGCGTCGGCTCGCGTCACTGTGGTTTCGGAAACCATCGGCCTGGGCGCTCCCACCGTGGTGAGCTTCACCAGGGTTCCCTCCCTCTCCAGGCTCCCATCGGCATCGAAGGGAGCCCACTCGCGCAGATGCTCTGGATCGGTCAGAGCCCGCCAGACTTTTTCCGGCGCGTGGCGCAGCTCCCGGACGAGAATGAGCGTCCACTTCTCTCCCCCTTTTCGGACCTGCGCCCCGCTGGCCGGACCTGGTGTGTACTGCGCGCGCTCGATCATCTCTTCCTCCTTGCCTTCCCTTTCGTGGGTGGTGGCTCATCCATGCGGTCGAGGTGGCGTTCGAGAGCATCGACGTGAGCGGACCAGAACCGGCGGAACGGAGCCAGCCAGTCATCGACCTCCTGAAGCGGCTCAGGTTTCAGCCGGTAGAGCCGGCGCTGGGCGTCCACCGTGGATTCCACGAAACCGGCCTCTCGCAGCACCCGCAAGTGCTTGGACACGGTCGGCTGCGGCATCTGAAGCTGCCGCTCGATCTCTCCAACCGACTGTTGGGACGACGCCAGGAGGCTCAAGATCGCGCGGCGGTTCGGCTCGGCGATGATTTCGAACACGGATTCCATTCCCTTAATGTACTCCACTAGGCATATACGTGTCAAGGCACATATGGGGTGGTGTGCTATATACCGGCTCCGGAGGCACGGCACCTATGCAGACGAACCTGTTCGACCTGTCGAAGCGAGTGGCGATCGTCACCGGCTCGGCGCGCGGCCTGGGCCAGAAGCTGGCCGAAGGATTGGCCGAGCACGGCGCCCGGGTGGTGGTCTGCGACCTGAACACCGACAAGGCAAAGGCCGCGGCCGAGCGGGTCTGCGCCGCGGGCGGCGAAGCGGTCTCCACGCACGTGGACGTGACCGACGCCGAGAGCTGCGAGACCCTCGTGCGCTTCGCGGTGAAGACCTACGGACGCGTCGACGTGCTGGTGAACAATGCCGGCATCGACATCGTCGAGCCGATCGGAGAGATCTCCGCCGAAGCGTGGGCGCGGGTGCTCGGCGTCGATCTGGCCGGAGTGCTCAACGCCTCGCAGAGCGTCATCCGGCAGATGCTCCGCCAAGGCGCTGGCGGCTCGATCATCAGCATCTCCTCCATCGCCGCCCTGGCCGCCATTCCGGGCCTGGGAGCCTATAGCGCCGCCAAGAGTGGAGTGATCCAGCTCACCCGCGTCATGGCCCTGGAGCTCGCCGCCAAGGGCATCCGCGTCAACGCCATCGCTCCTGGCTATCTGGAGAACATCATGGAAGGGCTGGGCCCCGAGCATGCCAAGCCCGAGACCGAGCAGCGGATCACGACCCGCACTCCCCTGGGACGGCGCGCCAGGCTCTCCGAGCTGGTCGGCCCCGTCGTCTTCCTCGCCTCGGATGCCGCTTCCTACGTGACCGGCGCGGTGTTGGCCGTCGACGGTGGATATACCGCCGCGTAGTCGCCGGGGAGTGGCGGCGCTTGCTGGCATGAGCTTCTCGGGAGACTCAACCAGGCTTGGAGCCGTCCGCCAGGCGAATGCACCTCGCGGGAATTCCACCCCAGACTTCGCCCGGCGGTATTTTCGTAAATTTGGGCAACACGGCCATACTGGCAATCACAGCACCATCTCCGATCACACATCCGGGGCTGATCCGAGCCATCGCCCCGATGACGACCCTTGAGCCGATACGCACCCTGGCCAGATGGATGCCATCCTTCTCGAACAGATGACCATCGATGACGGCTTCACCGCCAATGATGGTCTCTGCACCAATCTCGACCATGAAGCAATCATAGATGGACCAGGAGACGACCTGAGCACCCTTGCCGACCGTGCACCCCATCGCGCGGTAGTAAAGATCGGAAAAAAATGAGGGGATCAGCAGTTTCAGAGCTGGCAGTGCCGTCCGGTGTAACAGCGACAAGAGGCCCCAGCGAATGGTCAACCAACTTTCGGTGGGCGCCTTCACTTCCTCGAGGCTCGGGCGCAGCAGCAGACCGAGAGCTCCGATCATGAGGAGAGTTGAAAAGCACCAGATCAGGGCTCCGATGCCGATGGACGCGCCCAGGGCGAACAGATGTTGCCACTGAGCCCATCCAGCGGTTGCGCCGCCAACGACCCCCCAAATGTAGAGGCCAGGAACGGTTGCCAAACCCCACAACACGAACACCAGGGGCGCGACGAGGAGCGAAAGAACGCCTCGAATCACCGCAAAACCTTTCAATTTATTCGTCTGCATGGCTAGTTTCGCAACACGAAAAAGAGGTAGCGAATGGCGCCGCTGCCGAAGCTGTTGTGCATCCCGGAACCGTCCACGCCCGCAAACTGGCCCACCAGTCCGCGCAGCCAGCGCGGGGCGCGCTCTTCGATCAGCCGCCGCTTGCGTTCGTCGTCGCAGCGCATCGCCGCGAACACCTCGTGACTGATGTCCCGTTCGCTCTCGACCCGCAGGCCGGCCTCAGCCAGGAGCCGCCGGATCTCGCCGGTCTCCGCCGCGTCGAACATGTCCGCGTACAGGAAGCAGCCTCCCGGGCGGAGGACGCGGGCCACCTCCCCGTAGAACCGGGCCCGCGAGCCGTAGCAGTGAGAGGATTCGAGGTTCAAGAGCGCATCGAAGCGATCGTTTTCGAAGAGCAGGGCCTCGGCGTCACCCACCACGAAGTCCAGGCATGGTGCTGTGTGACGCGCCCGGCAGAGCTCGATGTTGGCCGGAGTGTAGTCGACCCCCATCATCAACGCCGGCCGATGTCGCTCGTGCACCCAGGCCGCCCCGCCGCCCCGGCCGCTGCCGACCTCGAGCACCTCGAGCCCCTCCAGCGCCGTCGCGGAGGCGAGAAGGTCGTAGAGTTGGATACAGTAGCGGTCGGCTTCCCGCTCCGCGGGCAGCTCGAGCGGCTCCTCCGCGCAGTATCCGTAATTCATGAAGGTCCAGTCCGGTCTGGCGTCCCACCGGACCAACCGCTGGTACCACCACCGCCACAGCCATCGCCGCAGCGTCGGCACACGCAAGATCCCCTCGACGAGCTCCATGTTCACGCCCGACAATTTACCACGCCGTTGGGAGGCCGACGCCCCTGCGAATGTTGACACCGGGAGGGCGACACATGATAGGTTCGTTGGAAAGTCATCCGCGGGAGAGGTGTCAATGACGATCGAAGCCACGCTGCGTAGTCATCTGGCCGAGATTTGTGAAGAGCCCGAGCTGGCGCGCACAGTCGGCCCGGATGTGAACCTCGTCGAGGATCTGGGTCTGAGCTCCCTCAAAATGGTCCTCCTCCTGCTCCGGACCGAGGATAGCTTCGACATCGAAATCGACTACGAGACACTGGACATCACCGAACTGTCCTCCCTGCGCCGCTTTTGCGACTATATCCACAGCCGGCAGCAAGCGCGGAAGGGAGCATGACGGTCACGCTGCTCTGCTCCGGCGTGGCGCTCGGGGTCTACGTGCCCGCCCTGCTCGTCGAGCACCAGTTGCGGACGCGCGGCCTCGACACCGAGGTCGTGGTCCTGGAAAACCTGCTGCTGCCAGAGAAGAAAGCGCGCCTGCGAGCCAACAGGCGGGCCTTCCACGGCAGCTTTGCCGTGGCCCTGGCGGGGCAGAAGCTCGCCCGCCCCATCGCCCCGAGCCTCGATCCCGCGCAGGTGGCGGCGTTGACCAGCCGCTGGCGCGCGCAGGGGCGACGGCGCTTCCTGCTGTTCTCCGGCTTCTGGCTCCCGCTGGTGGAGGAGCTCGCCGGCACCCTCGAGGTGCCGCCGCGTGTGGACCTGTGCTTCATGGACGCCGCCACCTCCGTCTCCTGGCGAGTGGCGGGCGAGGCTGTGGAACGGCACCCCCGGCACACCCTCTTCGAGCCCGACCGGATCAGGTGCACACTGGACTTCTCCCGGGAGCCACCGCCGGCCTGGGAGGATCGTGCGGACCGCCTGGTCGTGCATGGCGGGGGCTGGGGCATGGGCACCTACCGGGAGATCCTCGAGGCCCTGTCAGCCACTGCCTGGGGCCTCGACGTGGTCGCCTACGAGGACGACGAGGTCGTGCCTCCCACGCCGCGCCGGCGGACCTATCGCGTGGACCCGGCCTGGAACCCCTGGGATCGGGACGCTTCCGGGCGGCATACCCTGCCCCCTTTCGGCGAGGTCGGCACTGGGCGGCCCGCTGACTTCAGCACCCGTCGGGATCGGCACGGGCTCTTCGAGCTGGTGCTCGGGGTCCGCGCCATCGTCAGCAAGCCAGGGGGCGCCACTCTCCTGGACTCCCTGACCTCGGCCACTCCCCTGGTGACGCTCGCTCCCTTCGGCGACTACGAGCAGCGCAACGCCGACCTCTGGCAGAGCCTCGGCCTCGGGCTTCCCTGGGAGGACTGGGCGGCCACCGGCTTTTCCGTGGAGCCACTCCGGGCCTGCCACGAGAGATTGCTCGCCGCCCGCAGCGAGGCACCGTCCTTCGTCGACCTCTATCTCCAGGAGCTGCGGGGTGCCTGAGCCACGGTTCGAGAGTCTGGGGGTCTACCTCCCGGAGCGGCGTCTTCGCTCCGACGAGCTGATGCAGGGCCTTCCCTTTCGCAACCCGGCGCTGCTGCGGGGCATCACCGGCATCGTCGAGCGGCGGGTCCGGGCTCCGGGGGAGGACAGCGTGGTGCTGGCCATCCGGGCGGCGGAGGTTTGCCTGGCGCGTTCCAGCTATGCGGCGGAGGAGCTGGACGTCGTCGTGTCAGGCTCCATCACCCACTTCCACCCCGAGGGAGTGGTGAGAACCGAGCCGCCCACGAGCCTCTCGGTCGCCCAGGCCATCGGAGCGGAACGAGCGCAGTGCATCGATCTCTCGAACGCCTGTGCGGGCATGCTCACCGCGGCACTGGTCCTCGACGGGCTGATCCGCACGGGAGCGGTGCGGCGCGGTCTGGTGGTGAGCGGGGAATGCATCACTCCCATCGCCGAGTCGGCCATGCGGGATGTTCGCTCGTTGCTCGACCCTCAGTTCGCTTCGCTGACCGTGGGCGACGCCGGCGCGGCCTTCGTGCTCGACGACCGCGGGCGGCCCGAGGAGCGGATCGACTTCGTGGAGATCGTCACCCTCGCCGAGCACGCCGAGCTTTGCATCGGCACCCCCAACCGCGACCACGGCGGAGCCTCGATGTACTCCCAGGCCGGGGAGCTGAGCCGCGTGGGATCCGGTTCGGACTTCGCCCGCACGGTGCTCGAGGCTCTGGCGCGGCAAGGCCGGAGGCTGGACCGGAAGGACTACGAGCACGTAGTCTTCCACCAGGTGAGCCCCATCAACATCAAGAAACACTTGAGTCACTTTCGAGACAGTTGCGGGCTGGAGCTCCCCAATGCTCCGATCTGCGTCGACGAGCTCGGCAACACCGCCAGCACCTCGCACTTCGTGGCGCTGGAACGTGCCCTGCGATCGGAGGAGGTGGCGGCCGGTGATCGGGTCCTGCTCCTGGTCCAGGCCTCCGGCATCAACCTCGGTGTGCTCTCTGCGCGACTGGGGGCCTTGTGAGCGTGCGCATCGTGGCCACGGGACTGTACGCAGGGAATGCAGACAGGTGCCTCGATCACCTGGTCATCGCCGCCGAGCGCTGCCTGGAAAAGGCTGAGATCGCGCGCGAAGACGTGGAGCTGCTGCTCTATGTCGGCAGCACCCGCCCCGACTACATCCATGAGCCCTCGGTCGCGGCCTTGCTGCAAAAGCGCCTGGGCATCAATCCACGATTCGCTGATCACTTCGCAGGGCGCTCCACCCTCTCCTTCGACCTGAGCAACGGCAATTGCGGCTTCCTGGTGGCCTGCCAGTGCTTCGATGCGCTGGCTCGGGTTCACGGGCTGCGGCATGCCCTCGTGATCGCCAGTGACGTGCACCACGAGGGCGGCCCGGCTGAGCCGTTTGCCCCCATATCGGCGGCGGCGCTGCTGCGCGCGGGGAGCTCGGGCTTCCGCAGCAGCACCCTCCAGCGCTCCACCGGCCAGGGACCAGGCATGCTAAGCGTCGTGGACCTCCGCATTCCCTTCACGCCCTGCTCCCGCTTTGAGGTTGAGCCGTGGTTCGCCGATCGCGCAGTAGAGCTGCTGAGCGCTACCTTGCGAGAGCACCCCGGCCCGCTCCCGGAGCGCTGGATCTGCGCCGAGCCCGTGGCCGGCATCGCGGCGCGGGTGGCCGAGACGCTGGCATCGGTCCCCCGCTTCCGCATCTCCACCGAGGGCCTTCACACCACCGCCCACATCGTGGGTTTCGCCAGCCACGAGGGGGGGCCCCTGCTCTTCGCCGCGTGCGGGGCGGGCCCTACGGCGATGGTCGCAACCTACGAGGAGTGATCCATGGAACCCCAGACCACCCGTAACTTCGATGCCAAAACCCTCCGGCGCCTCTTCGGAACAGTCGGCGCCATGTCCAAGGCCTCCCGCGATCCGCACTACGTGGCGCCGGTACCGGTTGACATCGGCATCGAGCTCACCAACCGGTGCAACCAGCGGTGCCGCCACTGCTTCCTCTGGAACGAGCAGGGCCTCTACCAGGTCGGCGAGCAGAAGAACCAGCGCCACGAGCTGGCGTGGGAGGTGCTGGACAAGCTGCTCCGCGACACCGAGGCGACCCGCTCCAAGCTGTTCTTCTGGGGCACGGAGCCGCTCCTCTACAGCCACTTCGATCAGCTCGCCGAGCGCCTGGAGCAGGACCCGCGCTGGACCGTCATCTGCACCAACGGCACCCTCATTGAACGACGGCTGCCAGCCCTGCAGCGCATGTCCGAGAACCTGGCGGTGGTGGTCAGCCTGGACGGGTCGCGGGAGGAGCATGACTACATCCGCGGTCCGGGGGCCTTCGACAGCGCCATGCAAGGGGTGCGGCTGCTGCAGGAAGAGGCTCGCGCCGGGCGATACAAAGGCCTGGTCTCGTTGCACTGCGTCATGCACGAAGCCCTGGTGCCCAAGCTCTACGACTTCGCGCTGTGGGCGGAGCAGCAACAGGTGGACTCGCTCTATCTCGGCTTCCCCTGGTACATCCCCGAAACCGTCGCCCTGCGGATGGACGCCGTCGTGCGGGACGAGCTCCCCTTCCTGGAGGTGGACCTGGACCGTGCCCCGTTGAGCTGGCACACCTATACGCACCACCTGCCGCCGTCCTGCCTCCCGGAGCTTCGCGAGCAGATCAAGCTCATCTGCGGCCGCACCTGGTCCATGCGCTTCCGCTTCCAGCCCGCCCTCGAGGACCACGAGCTGGAGGATTTCGTGCTCGGGGGCGAGCTGCCCGCCCAGAAGCGCACGCGGTGCCACGCTGTCCAGAACCGCATGGACATCCGGGCCACGGGCAAGGTCACTTCCTGCCAGTGCTACCCGGAGCTCGTCGTCGGCGATCTCAACACCCAGCCGGTCGACGAGGTCTGGCACGGGGAGCGCATGGAGGGGGTTCGGGAGGTGCTGCGAGGGGGGCTCATGCCGGTCTGCTCCAAGTGCATCCTGCTCTACCTCAACGGGAGCTGAGAGCATGGAGGGCATCCTTGGTGTCGGCATCCTGGGAGCTGCCGAAGTCGCTCCCCGCAGCCTGGTGGCGCCGGCACGGAGCCTCCCTGGGGTGGAAGTGCGCGGGGTCGCGTCCCGGGCACCGGAACAGGCCCGCCGCTTCGCGGCGGAGCACGGGGTCCTCCGGGCGTACGACAGCTACGAGGCCCTGCTGGAGAGCGCGGAGATCGACCTGGTCTATGTTCCCCTGGCCAATCACCTCCACACAGAGTGGACGGTCCGCGCACTGCGAGCGGGCAAGCACGTGCTGGTCGAGAAGCCGGCCTGCCTGAGCCTGGAGGAGGCCCTCCGGGTGGAAGAGGTGCTGGCGGAGCCCGGCAGCGGCCATGCGCTGGAAGCCCTCATGACTCAGCATCACGCGCTGATCGCCTGGCTCCAAAAGGCGCCTGAGCGCTACGGACCGCTCCGCAGCCTGGAGACCGAGCTCGGCTTTGCCCTTCCGGAAAACCCTGAGTGCTACCGCTTCCGGCCCGGCTGTGGGGGAGGTGTCTTCCGCGACGAGGCTGTCCACGGCCTGCTCCTGGCGCAGAAGCTCTTCGCCGGGGAGCCCGAGCGTGTGGAAGGCAGCGGGACATTTGATGCGCATGGCATCGACCGGGTCTTCACGGGCCGGCTGTGCTTCCCGGGGGGCAGCGTGGAGATCTCCTGCTCCTGGGAGCGCCACTTCATCGCCCGCCACCGCCTGGTCTACGAGGCCGCCGTCGTCGAGGTTCGCAATTACCTCAGACCTTACTTTGGCCGCCTGCCCCTCCCTGTCCACGTCCTGGACCACGACGGCGCGCTGTTGGAACGGGTGGTGCTGGAACCGGCTTGCTACTTCACCGACCAGCTCGCCTTCATGGCGGCCGTCATCGCCGGCGAGCGGCCGAACCATCCCTGGTCGGAGACCGTGCAGCGCACCCGCTGGATGGAGGCTGTCTATCAGGCGGCGCCACGATGAGCGCTGTCGTCCTGGGTGATTTCGACGCGGAAGCGTCCTGGCGAGACCCCGAGCTCAGCCGTCTCCCGGCCGTGCACGACCCCGCCGCCGGGCGAATGGTCCAGGCGATGGACGAGCTTCTCTTCCCGCTGTGCGAGCCTGCCGACTCGCTGCTGACCCACCAGCCGTTCTCCGAAGAGCTGCGCGACCACCTGGCCCTGCTCGGCGTCGCTCTCCGCTCCGGCTCTCTCCCCGGGGCCCAGGCCCGTCCCTTTGCGGTCACCGCCGAGCTCCAGGAGCGTTGCCGCGCGCTGGGCTTGAAATTGGAGGCGCCGCCACTCGCCGTGGTACGGCGTGTGAACAGCAAGACCTTCTCGACCGGCCTGCGCGACCGGCTGGGCCTGTGGAATCCCGCCCGGGTGGCCCGCAGCGCAGTGGAGGTGCAGGAGTTGGGTCGCGAGCTGCTGCCCTGCCTGGTGAAGGACCCCTTCGGGGTCTCCGGTGCCGGGAATCTGGCCCTCGACCATCCAGACCTGCTGGACCGTATCGTGCGATACCTGGAGCGCCAGGAGGCAAAGGGCCGCCGCACCGAGCTGGTGATCGAGCCGCTTCTCCCCCGCACGGCCGACTTCTCGTGCCAGCTCGAGCTGCGCTCGGACGAGGAGCCCAAGCTGCGAGCGGTTCGCCGCCTGGACAACGACGGGATGGCCTACAGCGGCACCCGGGCGGACCCCGCTTTCGCCGCGCGGCTGGCCGCGGAGGGGGTGCTCTCCACCATGATGGAGGTGGGGCGGGCCCTCTCCGCGGAGGGCTACTATGGCCCGGTGTGTGTGGACGGGATGCTGCTGGAGGGAGGGCGGTTCTTCCCGCTGGTCGAGATCAACGCCCGGGTGTCGATGGGCCTGCTCGGCCATCTGCTCGAGGAGCGGCTCCAACTCGTTGGCCTTCCCTGCCGCATTGCCCAGCGGACCCTCGTATGTTCCGGCGCCCAGCCCTTCACACGCCTGCTCGACGCCCTCGGCCCCTGGCTGCTCCGCGAGCCCGGAGGAGCCGGCCTGCTCCCCCTGGCCGCCGGCCCCCTGGCCGTGAACCAGCGCACAGAGTCCTCCTACCGGGGGCGCCTGCACTACCTCGTCACGGCGCCCGATGAGCCCGGTCTGCGAGCGCTGGAGACCCGCCTCTCGGCTGCGCTGCACGCCCTCGCGTGGAAAGAGGTGTAGCGGCGCGATGCACAGGTTGATTGTCGCCGCCGCGCAGGGAAAGTTGACGCCGGCCAGCCAGGAGATCTACCGAGAGCTCCCCGTGACGTGGTGCCAGTGCCGGCTCCTCTCTCCCGTCGACATGCTCCTCTCCCCCATCGACCTGTGGATCTTCGCCATGCGCTCGTTCCTCTCTCGGGAGCGTGGGTGGGTCAGGAAATGGGCCCACCGGAACGATCGGGACACGAGCACTGCGGCAGGAGTGGGACTCTCAACGGCTGAGAGTGGGAGTCTCTACGGCTGAGGGTAGGAGTCTCTGCGGCTGAGTATCCCACTCTCTGCGGCTGAGAGTCGGAGTCTCAGTGGCTGAGTGTCCCACCCTCTACGGCTGAGAGTGGGACCCTTTGCCATTGAGAGTGGGACTCTCCGTCGTCGAGAGTGGGACTCTCGGAGGCAGAGAGTCGGAGCGCCAGCACTGTGCGTCAGCTCCCCGGAGCTTGCTCGGCCTCGGCCTCCAGGAGGCGGACCACGGCCCGGAAACCGGACGGACCGAAGTATAGCCGGCTTTCCGATCGGCCACTGCGCCTGGTCCACGAGATTGAAGAGGAGGCCGCCGCGCAGAGGGCCGCGACGGGAAAAACCGTCCTCGGCCGCGCGGCCATCCTCAAACAGCACCCGCACGAGCGGCCCAACCGCCCGAAGAAGTCGGTCGCTCCCCTCGTCCATGCTGCCTCGCGGAAAGTCCGCCTCGCTCTCTATGAAGGATACCGCGCATTCGTCGCCGCCTATCGGGAGGCGGCGGATAGGCTGCGGGCCGGGAACCGCGCCGTGATCTTCCCGGCGGGGTGCTTTCCGCCTGCCTTGCCATTCGTCGGCGGCTGACGACCGCAGGCTGCCACCTCCGCCCGAATTCCGCTGTTGGAGATCGCCGTCCGGTCAGGCTGGACAGGGAGAGGTGTGCCTTGTCGGCGGGGTAAGCGGGGTTCAGCATGTCAGCCAAGGCAAGGGAGCGGCTCAAAGACATGACGGGAAGACCATCTATAAGACCCAACTGACTCGGATGTCCTGAACACGGCAGCGGCCGAGGCACCGAAGGCGGGTAGCGGCGGCGGGCGAGGGGCGTGCTCCTCTCCGTTTGGGTGGCACCTTTCTCGGGGAGCGGCTGCCCGGATTCCTCCCGGTCTCGGGCCTCGACGAGGTGCGGGCGCGCCTCGGCCGGTTCGACGAGGCGGACCTGCAGCGCCAGGTGTGGATCATCCGCAACTCCATCGAAGCCGTGGTCCTCCGCAGCCCTGAAATCGTGACCCCCGCGTTCGCCGAGGCGTCCGTGGCGCCGTCGCGCGACGAGATCCTGGAGACCGCCCGGGCGGTGGGCCGGCGCCTGGAAGAGCTCTCCTTCCGCGCGCCCGGGGAAGCGCACTGGTTTGCCGCCAAGGGCCAGGCTGCGCCTCCCTTCACCCTGACCCTGGCGGGTCTCGATCTCCACCTCGGCCTGCCCGGGGTCGTCCTCTTCCTCTCCTACCTCGGCGCGGTGACGAACGAAGACCGCTGGACCGAGCTCGCCCGCGAAGGCGCCGCGACGCTCCGCCTGCGCGCGGCCTCGGCCTCTCGTCCGCTCGACCAGGTGGGCACCTTTTCCGGCTGGGGAGGTCTGATCTATGTCCTCCTCCATCTCGCCGCCCTGTGGGACGATCCGGCGCTCCTCGACGAGGCCGAAGCGATCGTCGCCTTCCTGCCCGAGCTGATCGACGCCGACACCTGGAGCGACGTGGTGGCCGGCGCCGCCGGCTGCCTCGTCTGCCTCCTGAGGCTGTGGGAGCAGAGACCCACGCCGGCCACCCTGGCCGCCGCCGTCCGCTGCGGCGAACGGCTGCTGGCCCGCGCCGAGCCGATGGAATCCGGGATCGGATGGCGAGTCGAGCCCGCCGGGCCGGTCCCGCTCGCCGGGATGTCGCACGGCGCCGCCGGCATCGCCTGGGCGCTGTTGCAGCTCGCCGCGGCCACCGGCGACCGGCGCTTCCGGGACGCCGCCGAGGCCGGCCTGGCCTATGAGCGCTCGCTCTATGCCCCCGAGCGGCGGAACTGGCCTGATCTGCGCAGCGGCAGCGAAGAGCCCGGCGGCAGCCCCAACTACCTGAGCACCTGGTGCCACGGCGCGCCCGGGATCGCCCTCGCCCGCCTCGACGGCCTGCGGCACCTCGACGACGGCACCATCCGCGAGGAGATCTCGATCGCGCTCGAAACCACCCTGCGGGAAGGCTTCGGCCGGGGGCACTGCCAGTGCCACGGCGACCTGGGAAACCTGGAGCCTCTGCTGCTGGCCCAGGAGAAGCTCGGCCTCGATCTCGCGCCGCGGATTGGCCGGCTCCTGGGAGGAACGCTGGCCGACCTTCGGGCCTGCGGCTGGCGCTTCGGCATGCACGGGCGCACCGAGCCGCCCGGCTTCATGCTCGGCCTGGCGGGGATCGGCTACGGCCTGCTCCGCCATGTCGACCCGCACCGGGTGCCCCCTGTCGTCATCCTGGCCCCTCCCCCACCACGGGGCTCATTCACCGCGAGATCTCCGTCCGAGATGCTCTCGTAACGGTGTCGTGAGAGGAAATCAAGATGAAGAAAAACATCGACGTTGCCCGCGCTTTTCGTGACGAAGAGTACTTCCTCAGTCTGAGCAGCGAAGAGCGGGCGATCCTCGGCGACCACCCCTCCGGCCACATCGACCTGAATCCCGCGGACCTGCGCGAAGTCGCGGGCGGTATCGCCACCCGGATTCCGGCATCGACACCTGCTCGGCCGCCTGCAGCCCCTGCCCGCCGTACTATTGCTGAAGCAGCCTGCCTCCTTCAAGCCCGGAGCCTGGCTCCAGGCTTTCCGGTCTGCGTGAGGCCGCCAAGGTTCTCCGCAAACGCGCTAGAATCTCTCCACGAATGAAAAAGAACTTCGATGTCCTCCCGGAGCGGAGCAACGCCAAGCCCGCCGCCGCTCTATCTGGCGCGGTACTGGCTGAGGTCCGCGGTCTCATCCTCGAAGGCCGCCAGCAGACCGCTCGGCTGGTCAATGCCGGCCTGACGCTGCTCTACTGGAAGGTCGGAGACTGCGTCCGGCGGGAGATTCTCAAAGAAGGTCGGGCGGAATACGGGGCGGAAATTGTGCGGACACTGTCCGCACAGTTGGAGGTGGAGTTCGGTCGTGGCTTTGGTGAGAAGAGCCTTCACCGGATGGTGCAGTTCGCAGAGACGTTCTCCGATCCTCAGATTGTCGCCACACTGTCGCGACAATTGGGCTGGAGCCACTTCCGGGAGATCCTCCCAATCGAGGACTCACTCAAGCGCGACTTCTACGCCGAGATGTGCCGCCTCGAACGCTGGAGCGTGCGGGCCTTGCGGTCCCGGATCGACAGCATGCTCTACGAGCGCACCGCCCTCTCGAAGAAGCCCGCCAAGCTCATTGAGCAGGACCTCAAAGCTCTACGCGAAGAAGACCGGCTCACGCCCGACCTCGTCTTCCGCGATCCCTACGTGCTCGACTTCCTCGGTCTCCGTGCCACCTACAGCGAACAGGATCTGGAGAGCGCCCTCCTGCGGGAGATCGAGTCCTT
>DATARD010000379.1:0-23545 GCA_036264355.1 Thermoanaerobaculia bacterium | reverse complement strand
CGCCTCACCGCAACTGACGCGCAGGCACCCCGCGCAGCGGGCTCGGTTGTCTCCGAGCCCGCTGTTTCGTCATCATTGCTGTAACTTCGATACACTATCCTGGTGTACGAAATGAAACAGAAGCTCGCCAGATGGCTCGCCAGCTCGCCGCAGGAACGCCGCCTCCTGCTGGAAGCCTGGTGGCTCCTCCTCCTCGCAGGCGCCGCGCTCCGGCTTCTTCCGCTTCGGCGCGTGCAGGATGTGCTGCGTCCGAGGCTCGCCTCCAGTCCTTCGCGGCAACCGGAAGTCACCGTCGAGCGGATGGCCCGCTTGGTCGACAGGGCGGCTCGCCACCATGTCCGGAGAACCGCCTGCCTGGAGCGGTCTCTCGCTCTCCAGGTCCTCCTTGCCCGCCGCGGCTGTTCCTCTGAGCTGAAGATCGGAGTCCGACGCGACGGCGAGACTCTGCACGCTCACGCGTGGATCGAGGTCGCGGGGAAACCGGTCGGAGACGCGCCCGATGTTGCCGGCGAGTTCAGGCCGTTCCCAGGAGCCTTGGCGCCATGAGCGGCATCTGCGGGCTCGTCGACTTCTCCGGCCGCCCGGTGACTCCCGGTGAGCTCGCGGCTCTGGCGGACGCGGCCCGCCACCGCGGTCCCGACGGAATCCGGTCTCATCTTCGGGGCCCCGCCGGTTTCTGCCACCTCGCTCTCGATGCAACCCCGGAGGCGACGCTGGAGAGGCAGCCGCTGCGGACCGCGGACGAGTCCGTCTGGCTGGTCGCGGACCTCCGCCTGGACAACCGGGACGAGCTGCTTGAGCTCCTGGAGTCTGACGGCAACCTCCCCAGGAACCGCCCGCCCGGCGATGCGGAGATCCTGCTCGCGTCCTATCTCCTCTGGGGGAAGGGCTGTGCCGAGCGGTTGCTGGGCGATTTCGCATTCGCTGTCTGGGACGGCCGGACCCGGACCCTGCTCTGCGCCCGCGATCCCCTGGGTGTCAAGCCGCTCTGCTACGCCAGGATCGGGGATCTCGTCTGTTTTGCCAGCGAAGCACAGCAGATCCTGCACCACCCCCGGGTGGACCGGTCGTTCGACGAGCAGGCGCTCGCCGACTATCTGGCGGGTTGGCCACAGGAGCCCGGCCGCTCGTTCTTTCGCCAGGTCCGCCGCCTCCCGCCGGGCGCCCGCCTGATCGCGGACTTCGCCGGCGAGCGCGTGGAGAGAACCTGGTCTCCGGATTGGATCGAGCCGGAGCGGGGCGGCTCCCGGTCCGATACCGCGGAACGTTTCCTGGAGGTCTTCCAGCAGGCGGTGAGAGACCGCCTGCGCACCCAGACTGGAACGGTCGGAATCGCCCTGAGCGGCGGGCTCGATTCGACGTCGATCGCCGCGGTCGCACAGCGCCGTCTTCGGGAGTCGGCAGGCCCTTCCCTGGTCGCCTACTCGTTTGTGTTCGACCAGCTCAAGGAGTGCGACGAAAGGCCATATATCCGAACCCTGGCCGAGACCGCCGGCTTCGAGAGCCACTTCGTTCCGGCGGAGGATCACTGGCTGCTCACCGGCCCGGGCTCCGGAGCGGTGAGCCTGGAGAGCCCGTTCCAAGGCTGGCTTGCCTGCCATCAGGAGGGGATGCGGTTCCTGGCCGGCCGTGGAGCGCGCGCGCTCCTCACCGGTCAAGGCGGAGACGACCTGCTCCAAGGCAGTCTGCTCACCGCCGCCGAGCGCTTTCTGGAAGGGGACCTGCGGATCGTGCCCGAGGTCTGGCGGTACGCCAGGGGGCGCAGCAAGTCTCCCTGGAAGGAGATCTACCGTCTTCTGGCCCGCCCACTTCTCCCCGCGGCGTTCGATACTGGACTGCGCCGCTTCCTCCGGAGCCCTCTTCCCGGGCGGATCCCGGAGTGGATCGCTCCCAGGCTCCGCGCGAGGACCGGGCTCGACGACCGGATGGCGGAGCGGCGGTTCCGGCCCCGGCGCGCGATGGCGCAGCAGGAGATCCAAAGGCATGTCGGCCTCGTGCCTTTCGAGGAGAGGATCCACTGGCAGGACCGGGTCGCCTCCGCTTTCGGTCTCGAGGTCCGCCATCCATTCCTCGACCGACGGATCGCCGAGCTGATCCTGGCGGCACCGGCCGCCCACCTGCTGCAGCTAGGGTGCTACAAGCCTCTCCTGCGACAAGCCCTGGCCGGCATTCTGCCCGACCCGGTGCGACTGCGGCGAGACAAGACGAAGGTCGGCACCTACGTCGATCGGTCTCTCCGGCAAGCCGTTGGCGAAATGATTTCGGAGCTGCTTGCAGCGCCCCGGTTGGCCGAGCTCGGGCTGGTTGACGAGGGAAAGCTCCGCTCGGCCTGGCAAACTTATCGGCAAGGGTCTCCGGAACCGGAAAAACGCAAGATCTGGAACGCAGCGACTTTGGAGCTATGGCTTCGCCTGCACCTGAATCATCCGTGGCGCTACCAAGAACTTCCCACGTCCCAGGCGGCACCTACTTTGGTGAGCTGCTACACTTGACTGAAAGGACCGGAAACGCGATGGAGGCATCTCTCGACATGGTTGATACCCAGGCGAACAGCGCGGACCAGACAGAAGGCCCGGAAGCGACCTCTGGCTCCAAGCGCCCCTATGAGACTCCCGACCTCGTGGAGTGGGGCTCGATCCTCGATCTGACCCGAGGGCCGCTCGGTGGCTTCGACGACCCGGACGCCGGATCCTCACAACAGGTTTGAGTCATCCGCCTCTCTTCTGCCGCGAGCCGGGTCCGCGCCATCTGTTCGGCGTCACACTGGCCAGCGACTTCGGGTTTTCGGTTCCACTGCCTGTGAGCGACGGCGCTCTCGATCTCACCTTCTCGGTCTCGCCTTTCGCCCCATTGGCCGGTGTCCGGCACCGCCAGGCACCCGTCTACACGAGCCCGCGGCGGCGGCCGAACGGTGCCAGCGCCTGCTCTCTCTACCGGACGTCTGAGTACGAGATCCTTTCGTTTCTCGAAGCTGAATACTACCTGTGGCCTGACCGGATCGTCTGCCATCTCGCCAACCCGGACGGACTGCACCTGGTCGAGCCCTATCTGCTGGGCCCGGTGTTCGCCTACTGGCTGGAACGGCGGGGGCTCCCGGTCCTCCATGCGTCCGCCGTAGCTGTCGAGGGACGGGCGGTGGTGTTCGCCGCCCTGCACGGAACCGGCAAGAGCGGCTTGGCGGCTGCGCTCCTCCACCGCGGAGCCGCCCTTCTCGGTGATGACCTTGCTCCGCTCGACGAGTTTGGCTGCGTCCAGCCCGGCTTCCCCTGCCTGCGCATGTGGCCGGACGAAGCCGCCTGTTTTCTGCGCTGCTATGAGCACCTGCCGCGGGTGTCTCCCGGCTCGGAGAAGCGCTGGGTGCCGGTCGGCCCGGACGGCTTCGGCACGTTCTGCGACCGTCCCCTCCCCCTGGCGTGCCTCTACCTTCCGGAACGCCTGCCGGACAGGAGCGCGCCGGTGACGATTCGCGAGATCGCTCCCCGGGATGCCCTGATCGAGCTGGTGCGCCACTCGTTCTCCCCGTTCCTGGTCGAAGCCGTCGGCCTGCAACCCGGCCGGATCGACCGTTTCATCCGCCTGTTGCAGCAGGTTCCGGTGCGCCGGCTGTCGTATCCCAGCGGATTCGACCGGCTTCCCGAGGTCGCGGAGGCTGTGCTCCGCGACCTGGGCTGTTAAGGATGACCATGACGCTGGCGACCCGAGTGACCGTGCCCGAGCGGGTTCTTTTTCGCGATCTTGCGGGCGAGGCCGTCCTCCTCGATCTGGAGAGCGGCCAATATTTCGGTCTCAACGCGACCGGCACGCGGATGTGGTCGCTTCTCGCGCAGCACCGCCAGATCGAGCCGGCCCTGCTCTGCTTGCTGGAGGAGTTCGACGCTCCCCGCGAGCGGATTCAGGCGGAGTTTCTCGAGTTCGTCGGCACTCTGGCGTCCAGAAAGCTTCTCGAGCTCCGTGACGACTAGCGGAGCTCTCGACCTGGAGTGTTAAGATTCCACCTAGCTTCCCTTTGTGTTCTTGCAACTTCGTGCTTCGCCGCACGAAAGGAGATTTCGAGATGAGACGATGGCTGATGACCTCAGCGCTACTCGGTGCGGCGCTGCTTGCCGCAAATCTGGCCTCCGCCCAGTCGAACCGCGACCGTGACGACAAGGGCGAGCCCGCGACCTCGAACTATGCCCTAGGAGTGGGGGTCGGCCTCGTTCAGCCGACCGGCCAGACGGAGAACTACTACATGGCCGCGTTGCGGATCCGCCTCAACCGCGAGGATGAAGACAATGGCGGCGGTGGCGGCGGCGGACGCGACCGCGGCATCCAGGGGTACCTGGAGCCGGAAATCGGCTACTGGAAGTCGACCGACCGGCTGATCAAGGGGAGCGACACGCTGCTCGGCATCAACCTGATCGGCGCCTTCCCGTTCGCCTCCGCCGAGACTTTCCTCGGGGCCGGCGTCGGCGCCCACTTCGTCGACGCCAACGTGCTGCGCTCCGACGCCAGCCTCTCGGGAAGCCAGACCAAGCTCGGCGCCAACGCCCAGTTCGGCATCGACCTCCACATCACGCGCGCCCTCACCGTCTTCGGCGCCGGCCGGTTCGACCTCGTGCAGGGCGCCAAGGACAACGTGCAGAGCAAAATCTATCTCGGCCTCCGCGCCCATCTGTAGCCCACCGGCTGCTCTCCCCGCCGCCCATTCCGTGGGCAGTCCAAGAGAAGACAAGGTCCCTGAATTCTGATCTACTGAAGGCTTCCCTCCGGGGGCGGGGAGACCCGCCCCCCCTTTTTGGCACCCCAATCGTCCTCATCGAGGCCTGCCGAAGCGGTGTGCTAAAATGCCTCTCGCATTGAGCCAAGACCCTCCGAGTCCCCGCGCCGCCCCCGTCCTTTCAGGTCTCCCGCAGCCTCACGCGAGCCGTCCGCGGACCGGAGCCGCGGCATGAGTCCGATCGCTCACCCGTGGCTGGGCCTCTTCGCCGGCCTCGTCCTGGTCGCCCTCAACGGCTTCTTCGTCGCGGCGGAGTTCGCGCTGGTCAAGGTGCGGCCGACCCAGCTCGAGCAGGCCGCGGAGGAGGGGCACCGGCGGGCCGCGGTGGCGCTCCACATGACGCGCCACCTCGACTCCTACCTCTCGGCCACCCAACTCGGCGTCACCCTGGCGAGCCTCGGCCTCGGCTGGGTCGGCGAGCCGGCGTTCGCCTGGATCATCGCTCCGCTGCTGCACCCGTTCACCCAGGACGCGGCCATCGTCCACTCGGTGAGCCTCACCGTGTCGTTCCTGGTGATCACGATGCTGCACATCGTGCTCGGCGAGCTGGCTCCCAAGTGGCTGGCGATCAGCCGGTCGGAGAGCACGTCGCTGTGGACGGCGCTCCCTCTGTTCCTCTTCTACAAGGCCACCTATCCGGCGATCTGGCTGCTCAACCGCACGGCCAACGGGCTCCTGAAGCTCATCGGCGTCGCGCCGGGCGGCCCCGGGGAGCTCGGCCATGACGAGGAGGAGCTCCGCCTCCTCCTCGCCTCGACGCACGCGAGCCACGTCTCGAAGCACAAGCGCGAGTTGCTGGACAACATCTTCGAGCTCTCCCACCGCATCGCGCGGCAGATCATGGTGCCGCGCCAGGACGTCGTCTATCTCTCCACGACGCGGCCGCTGACCGAGAACCTGCGCCTCGCCCGGCGCAGCGGCCACACCCGCTTCCCGCTCTGCGAGGGCGATCTCGACCACGTCATCGGCCTCATCCACATCAAGGACTTCTTCCGCCGCGAGCGCCCGGTGACCTCGCTCAAGGACGTGGCGCGGGAGATCGCCTTCGTCCCCGAGACGCTGCAGCTCGACCGCCTGCTCAAGCGGATGCGCACCGAGCGCTTCCACCTCGCCGCGGTGATCGACGAATACGGCGGCGTCTCCGGGATCGTCACCCTGGAGACGGTGATCGAGGAGATCGTCGGGCAGATCCAGGACGAGTTCGACGTCGAGGCGCCGGAGCTGCAGAAGACCGGCGACAACACCTGGGAGGTCTCCGGCGGCATGCTCATCGAGGATCTCGAAGAGGCGTTGGACATCGAGCTGAGCAACAGTGACCAGGATACCCTCGCCGGTCTCGTCCTCTCGGAGCTCGGCCACGTGCCCGCCGCCGGCGAGCAGATCGAGCTGGGGCCGGTCTCCCTGGAAGTCCTCGACGTGCACCTGAACCGGATCAACACCCTCCGGGTGACGGTCCACCAACCCGCCGAGGTCGCGTCGGGCAATGTGGAGAAAATGGAGAAAGTGGAGAGAGTCGCACCGCACGAGAACGGAGCGGCAGGGAGCCAGAAGCGCTGATGCCTGCACCCGGACCGCCACCCGGCCGAGTGCCACGCGGACCCGTGCGGGTGCCCCGGCCGCCGGTCCGGGTGCCGCCAGGCCCTGCCCCGAAACCGCGCGGCCCGATTCAAGTCCCGCGCGGTCCCGGCGCACCTCCAAGACGGCCGGCTCGCTTGCCGTGACCGCCGGTTCGAGCCCGCGTCGCGTCAACCGACCCCCGGCACCCGCACCATCAGCAGCGCCGACAGGGCGGCCACCAGGAAGACATACCAGGCGAGGGCGACGCCGTCTCCCTCGCCTTCCTGTTTCGGAAAGAAGGCTTGCGCGAGCGCCGCGAGAAGGAGGAGCCAGAGCATCTTCTCGCCGGTGCCCCAGAGCGCGAGACCGATCGCTCCCGCCGCCAGGAGCCGTTCGCTGCGCGACAGAGGGTGGAAGCCGCGCCCGCCGTCGAGTTGCCAGAAGGGGATCAGGTTGAACAAATTGATCCAGGCGCCCAGCCGGGCGATGGCCGCCCAGATCGGTCCGCCGCCCGCCTGATGGACGCCCCAGGCGACCGCGGCGGCGGCCAGACCCCAGAGCGGACCGGCGAGGCCGATCCGGGCGTCCTCCCGCGCGTTGGCGGGCCGCTGCTTCAGCCGCACGAGAGCGCCGAAGCCCGGGATGAACATGGGCGCCGAGGCCGCGATGCCGAACCGCCGGAGCTCCCACACGTGCCCCATCTCGTGCACGTAGATGGAGATCACGATGCCAAGGGCGAGCTGCCAGCCGAAGAGCGCCCAGTAGACGCCCAGGAAAGCCAGCATCGAAAACAGGGTGCCGATCTTGGTGAGACCGAGGAGCAGGAGCTTCCCCTTGGACAGCAGCAGCAGCACCGTGGCGCCGATGCCGCCCTGTTTCCAGGCTCCGGCGAACGTGCGCGGCCGGGTCGCCGGGTCCGCCGCGGCGGCTGCGGCGGCCGTCGCGGGATCGCTCTCGATCCTCCGGCTCAGCGCTTCGAGCCGGCCGGCCACCACGGTGGCCTGCCGTGAATCCGGCGGCAACAGGCCGAGGGCCTGCCGCCAAGCGGTGAGCGCTTCCACCGGGCGCTCTTCCCGTTCCGCCGCCTCGGCCTCTCCCGCCAGCCGCTTGAGCTCCTCGGCATGGACCAGGGCGTGGCAGACCGGACAGCTCAACCGTGACGGAGCGACCTCCGTCCCGCAACCGGCGCAGCGCAACCGTCAGCCCACCGGTGCCATGGCAGGTCCGGGACGCCCGACCTGGAGCGGACCTGTGATGGTGAGCGGGAACCGGCGGTTGAGCTTCCACGCCTCCCAGAGACCGAACCCCACGATCAAGAGGAGGATGGGGCTGTGTGTCCCCGCCAGGATCGGCCCGGCCGCGGCGATCAGGAAGAGGGCTCCCAGGCCGACGAGGACGGTACCAGGCGTCAATCTTTCGGCAGCCGCAGGCTTCTGCGCCGGGTCCACCTGCGCGGCAACCGTCGCCTTGTCTTTCCTGCCCTCGGCAATGGATTTGAAAATCACCGGCAGATAGGTACTGGAGATCGACATGTAGGTGAGGAAGACAGCCAGCACCTGATAGCCCCGGCCGCCTCTCCCCAGCGTCCCCCAGCGCACGGCTTTGCCCACCATGAAGCCGACGAGGATGGCGACGAGGCCGATCTCATAGCCGGTCAGCGCGCGCACCCCGTAGTAGAGGCCCGAGCCCACCGCCGCCGCACCCAGCCCGGCCAGGGCCGCCCGGCCAAAGCCGCCCGCTCCGGCGCCGGACTCCACCTGCTGCTCGACCCGGTAGCGGCAGGCTTCGCAGACCGCCCTGCCGTTGATCTCATAGTAGGAAGAATAGAGCGGCGTGGAGCAGAACGAGCACGCGAAGGCAGCGGGCGCCTCGCTCCTCGCCGGCTCAACGCGGTCGAACTGCAGCTCACCCGGGTCCTGGGTCGACTCATCCATGAGAGCGCTCCTTTCTGAAGCTACCGGTCCGGGCGCGGACCGCTCCGCTCATCCTTCGTCTCTGATGCCTGTGTCGATTCTGCCGATTCTATTTCAAGTCGCGAGGGGTGCGCCCTCGCTGCGGGCCTAAAACTGTGGGAGGCGCCGTAAAATTACGACGAGCCGGGCTGAAGAACCTCACAGCCTCCCCGGCGCCCGGCCCGCCACCACCGCCGCGAGCGACTTCCGCACAGCCCGCTTTTCGCGCCAGGTCCAGTCGCCGCGGAAGAGGACGACGCGACGGGGAGCGATCTGCTTGACGTCCCAATCCTTGCCCAGCGATCGCGCCGCGGCCCGGAGCTCGCGGGCGTCGGCTTCGATGTCCCACTCGGTCAGCCAGGCGAGCAGTCTCTTGCCGTCCTTCTGGTAGACGGCGAAGCGGTCGCCTCCCCAGCCGGCGGCGGCGACTTCGGGCCTGGGCGACATGGACCGGCCTTTCGCGACCTGGCGTAGAAAGATGCTGATGCCGAGCTCGCCGAGCTGGCCTTCGGCGAGCTTGCGGTCTCCCGGCAGCACGCGGGTGAGATCAGGCCAGGAAAGCAGGATGGGATCGTCCCGCCGGGTGTGCCACTTCTCGGGGTGGAGGATCTGCTCGGAGGAGCGCGGCGGATCGGTGGTGAAGGCGGAGTCCAGCAGCGCCTGGCCGCCCTTGCGGCGGACGTCGAGGCAGAACAGATAGCCGTCGAGATAGCCGAACTCCAGGGAGTCGCGCAGAAAGGGCGGCGCGGCGGCCATCTCTTTCGCGCCGGGCAGATCGTCGCCGCCGGAGTCGTTCTTGAGCGCCGTGGCTACCGCCTGCTCGGCGCCGGGCACGTCCTCCAGGGCATGGCCGGTGTAGTAGTCGAACATGACCAGGGAGGCGTCCCCTTCGACCAGCGCCGTCCGCGCCGTGGCTTCATCGGACAGCGGATCGTCCTGGATGAAGTGCTTGAGGTCGAAGGTCTGGTCCTGCAGGGCATGGGTCAGCTCGTGGACCAGCACCATCTCCTCCATCGCCTTCGCCTCGGCCGGCGCTTCTTCCGTCTTTGCTCCCAGGCTGGCGCCGGCGTGGTGGACCAGGGTGAGGTAGCGCCGCTCCGGATCGTAGTAGCCGGCCACCTGGCTGGCCAGGAGCTCGGGGAGATAGCGCGCGAGATCGAGGGTCTCCGGCAGCAGGCCGAACGCCTTGAGGCCGATCTCGGCGGCACGCAGCCGCTCGGCCGGCAGCTCCTCGCGCAGCGACTCGGCGACCTTGGCCGGGAGGTCTTTCTCCTCCACGATCCCGGTGAGAACCGGGTGCTTCGCCTTGAGGCCGCGGATCGTCTCGGCGGCCGTCAACAGCTCCTGGATGTGGTTTTCGAGATCGGCGGGCAGCGGCGCCACACCCGCGGGCAAGACGGCGGGAGGCTCGGCCGGCCAGGACGGCGCGGCAGCGACGAGAACGCCGAGAACGCCGAGAACGGCGGCGGTGAGGACAGAAGCACGGGCAGCAGACGGACAACGGAAACGCACAGGGAGATCCTTTCGTTGGGTTCGGAATCAACATTATACTCAGATGCGCCCGGTTTCCGTTTGCGCCACAATACGCGCCATGAAATCTCCCTGGCGTCCTCTCCTCACCGGCCACCTCGCCGCCCAGGCTTTCCAGGCGGTCGACGAGATCGTCGCGGCTCTCGATTCGTATGTCTCCGGCCCGGTTGACCTGGAGGCACGCAGAGCTTCGCTCGCCGCCGGCACCGCCGGCCAGGCGCTGCTCCGCGCCTATCTTCATCTGCACACCGGCGAGGAGAGGCAGTCCGACCGCGCCGTCGAGCTCCTGGAGGCAGCCGTGGAGTCGCTGGCCTCGACCGTCATGCTGCCCGGGCTGTACAGCGGTTTCACCGGCGTGGCCTGGGCCGTCGAGCACCTCCAGGGACGCCTTTTCGAATCCGATCCCGACGACGACCCGAACCTGGAGATCGACGAGGCGTTGCTCTCTTTCCTGGATTCCAGCACCGGACCGGACGAGTATGACCTGATCATCGGCTTCACCGGCATCGGCGTCTACGCCCGCGAACGTCTGCCGCGGCCCTCGGGCGCCGCGGTGCTCGCCAAGGTGCTCGCCCGGCTCGCCGCCCAGGCCGAGACCGGTCCCGAGGGCACGGCCTGGTACACGCCTCCGGAGAGGCTGCCGGAGTGGCAGCGGGAGATCCATCCGGACGGTCTCTACAACCTCGGCGTGGCGCATGGCATGCCGGCGGTGGTCGCGCTCCTCGGCGTGACCGCCGCCGCCGGCGCGGCGGCCGGAGCGGCGGCGGACATGGCGCGCGCTCTCCTCGACGGCGCGGTCACCTGGCTGCTCGCGCATCGGCTGCCGCCGGGCAGCGAGTCGTGCTTCGGCTCCTCGTTCTCCCCGGGCGACGACCCGACGGGGGCGGGGGCGACGGGCTCCCGCCTCGCCTGGTGCTACGGCGATCCGGGCATCGCCGCCACCCTGCTCCTCGCCGCCCGGGCCACGGCGCGGCCGGAGTGGGAACGCGAAGCGCTGGCCGTCGCCCACTCCACCGTCCGGCGTCCGGCGGACCAGTCGGGCATCCGCGACCCCGGGATCTGCCACGGCGCCGCCGGCCTCGCCCATCTCTACAACCGGCTCTGGCAGTCGACCGGCGACGAAGCCTTCGCCACCGCGGCGCGCTTCTGGATCGAGCGCACGCTCGCGATGCGGACGCCCGGCGAGGAGATCGCCGGCTTCCGGGCCTGGCGGGTCGACCTCACGGGAGGCGAAGGGGCCTGGCAGCCCGAGCCCGGCTTCCTGGAAGGCGCGGCGGGCATCGGCCTCGCTCTCCTGGCGGCGGTCTCGACCGTGGAGCCGGAATGGGATCGCATCCTCCTCCTCTCTTGACAGCCGGAGCGGCTGTCTCTAGCCTGCTGAGCGGACGTTTTCGAGAACAAAGGGGGAGAGTATGAAGAAGAAGCACACCAAGCTCACGCTGCACCGCGAAACCCTGCGCCATCTCGGCAACCCCGAGCTGCGCAACGCCGCCGGCGGCCTCTTCGCCGCCGAGGACACGAGCCAATCCATCCAGAGCGGCGAGACCTTCTGCTGGTGCAGCAAGACGTGCAACTGCTGTGCGGCGGAGACGCAGGCCCTGGCCTGATCTCTGCCGGAGCGCGCCTCAACTGGCGACGATGTTGACCAGCCGGCCGGGCACCACGATCACCTTGCGCACGGTCAATCCTTCGAGGAAACGGCGGGCGCCTTCGGTCGCCAGGGCGCGCTCTTTCATCTCCTCGTCGCCGAGCCCGACCGGCGCGGTGACGCGGTCGCGCAGCTTGCCGTTGACCTGCACCACGAGGGTGATCTCCTCCGCCCGCGCCGCCTCTTCGTCCACCGCCGGCCAGCTCTGGACATGGATCGAGCCGTGCTTTTCGCGCTTGCCCATCTCCTCCCACAGCTCTTCGGCGATGTGCGGCGCGACCGGCGCGAGCATGCGGACGTAGACGTCCTTCGCCTCCTCCCAGGCCGGAGAGGACGCGGCGCCCTGGGTGCGCAACGCCATCATCTCGTTGAGCAGCTCCATCAGCGCGGCCACGATGGTGTTGAACGAGAACGCCTCGAAGTCCGCCGTCACCTGCCGGAGCGTCTGGTGAAGCTTCCGCCGCAGGCCGGCGACGACCTCCGGCGCCGGCTCCGCCGCCGCCTCGGCCGGTTCCAGGAAGAGATTCCACACCCGGCGCAGCCAGCGCGCGGAGCCCTCGATGCCGCGGGGGTTCCACGGCCCGCCCTGCTCCCAACGGGCGAAGAACATCAGGAACGCGCGCATGGTGTCCGCTCCATAGCGATCCACCAGGTCGTCCGGCGCCACCACGTTGCCGCGGCTCTTCGACATCTTCTCGGAATCCGCGCCGAGGACGATCCCCTGGTTGCGGACCTGGAGCATCGGCTCGTCGCCCTGGACGATGCCGATGTCGCGGCACGCCTTGTGGAAGAACCGCGTATAGATCAGATGCATCGTGGCGTGCTCGATGCCGCCGGTGTAGGAATCGACCGGCATCCAGTAGCGGTATTCCGCCGGATCGAACGGTCCGCCGGAATAGTGCGGGCTCAGATAGCGCAAGTGATACCAGGACGAGCACATGAAGGTGTCCATGGTGTCCGTCTCGCGCTCCGCCGGTCCGCCGCAGAGCGGGCATTCGGTCTTGCGCCAGGTCGGATGCAGCTTGAGCGGGCTCTCGCCGGTGGGCAGCCATTCGACGTCGTCGGGCAGCAGCACCGGGAGCTGATCCTCGGGCACCGGCACGGCGCCGTGCTCGGGACAGTAGACGATCGGGATCGGCGCTCCCCAGTAGCGCTGGCGAGAGATCAGCCAGTCGCGCAGGCGGAACGTCACCGCACGCTTGCCGACCCCCTTCTCCTCCAGGAACGCCACGACCTTTTCATACGCCTGGTCCGCCGGCGTGCCGGTGAGCGGACCGGAATCGACCATCACTCCGTCGTGCGACATGGCTTCTTTCATCTCCGCGACCGGCACGATCGGCTCCCCTTCCGGACGGATCACCGGACGGATCTCCAGACCATACTTGCGGGCGAACTCGAAGTCGCGCTGATCGTGCGCCGGCACCGCCATGATGGCGCCGGTGCCGTAGCCCATCAGCACATAGTCCGCGGTCCACACCGGAATGCGCTCGCCGTTGACCGGATTGATCGCATAGCCGCCGGTGAAGATGCCGGACTTCTCCTTGTCCGCCGCCTCGCGCTGCACGTCGGTCTGGCGGAGCGCCTTCTCGACATAGGACTCCACCTCGGCGCGGCGGTCGTCCGATGCCTGCGACATCAGCCTGGCGACCAGCGGATGGTCCGGCGCCAGCACCATGAACGTCACCCCCCACAGCGTGTCCGGCCGGGTGGTGAAGATCTCCAGCGGCTCGCCGCTCCCATCAGATTGATCCGTCCTGAACGTCACGTGGGCACCTTCGGAGCGGCCGATCCAGCGCTCCTGGAGCGTGCGCACCCGCTCCGGCCAGTCGATCCCTTCGAACCGCAGCAGCTCCTCGGCATAGCGAGTGGTGCGGAAGAACCACTGCGCCAGCTCCTTGCGGATCACCGGCGTCTCGCACCGCTCGCAGTGCCGGTCGTCGCCGATCACCTGCTCGCGGGCGAGCGTCGTGTTGCAGCTCGGGCACCAGTCGACCGCGGCTTTCTTGCGATAGCCCAGGTCGGCGCCGAGAAGCTGCAGGAAGAACCACTGCGTCCAGCGGTAGTACTCGGGCTCCGCGGAGATCGCTTCGCGCCGCCAGTCGACCATGTTGCCCATGCGCTTGATCTGGCCGCGCATGCGCTCGATGTTGGCGAACGTCCAGGTCTTCGGATGGATGTTGCGCTTGATCGCCGCGTTCTCCGCCGGCAGGCCGAACGCGTCGAAGCCGAGCGGAAACATCACGTTGTACCCGCGCATCCGCATGAACCGGGCGCGCGCGTCCGACGGCGTGAAGGCATACCAGTGGCCGATGTGGAGATCGCCCGACGGGTACGGCAGCATGGTGAGGGCGTAATGCTTCGGCCGCTCCGGATCGATGTCCGAGCGGTAGATCCCCTCCGCTTCCCAACGCTCCTGCCACTTCGCCTCCAGGGCCACCGGCTCGAACGCGCGCACGCTCTTCTCTGGCTCCATCGTCTTCCCTCGTCTCTCCGCTTTCAGCTCCAGGGCCTTGCGGCCAGCTCCTCGAACGCCTGATACATCGTCACCGGATCGATGCCGCCGCGCCGCCGCGCCGCGTCGTAGAGCTGCTCGACGCTGCGCCGCACGATCTGCATGGAATCGCCGTTGACCTCCTCCGCATTCCACTCCGCCGCCCGTTCATGGCTGACCGAGATCACGCCGCCCGGGCTCACCAGCGGATCGGGCACGAACGCGATCCCCGCCTCCTTCAGGATGGAAAGCGTTGCGTCGCGTCCTTTCTTCCCGGCCGCCGTGGTCGACATCTGATCATTGCCGGCGCCGAGGATCAGCCGCAGCGCGCCATGCCGCGCCCGCGTCGCCGCGAGGATCGCCGCCCGCGTCTCCGGGCTCCGCGGCGGCATGCGCGACAGCCACTCCGCCATGCCGCCGTTCGGCGACACGATGCGGAACCGCCCATCGTTCAAGGCCGTCACCTCGTCCGCAAAGATCCGGCCGGCCCGTCCGATCGCCTGCAACGCCCCGAGATGCTCCGCGCCCACCGCCGCCTCGCGCCGCACCATCATCTCGTACCAGTCCTCGACAGCGTCCGGCTTCAGATAGTCGTCATACACCGAGACCTCGGCGCCCGCCTCGTGCAGCAGCCAGAGCAGCGGGAAGCCCACCTTGCCGGCGCCGATCACCAACACCGGAACGCCGCGCAAAGGGTCCGCGGGATCGGCCTCCAGCTCCGCCGCCTGCTCCAAAGCCGCCTGCCGCAGCCCGGCGAAGACGCCATACGCCGTCGCCTCGCCGGTGTCACGCTTGCAGTTGAGGCCGATCAGATGCCGCGTCTCGCGCGCGATCTGCGCCAGCTCCGGCTCGCCGACCCCGACGTCGCCGGAGCCCACGTACTGCCCCTGCAGCCAGTCGATCAGCCGGCCGTGGCACCGCAGCCGGTGCGCTGTCAGCTCGCCGTCCGGAGGCGTCCAGATCACCCCTTTGCCGCCCTGCCAGTTGAACAGCCCGTCACCCCGCCCATGCCCGTTCAGCGAATGCGCCGACTTCCGCAACAGCGAGCTCTTGATGTACATCGACATCGCCAGCTCGATCGCCTCATGCGGAGCCCGCGCCTGCTCCTTCTTGAACCAGCGCGTGCCGCCGAGCGCCGGCCAGTCGTCATTCCACCCCTTCCGGCACAGCGCCACGCACGAGTAGACATGCTCCGCCGGCTCCGCGCTCGACGTATCCACCGCTTCAAAGACCTCAAACTCATCCTCCAACAACGGCCCTCTCAATTCGAGGGACGAGAAATCACCCTCCAGCATGACCGCACGACCTCCTTGATGTAACGGGAATTGCTTGAATGCCCGGGAGGACGATTCTATCAGAGAGGTGGGACGGAGGAGGAACTCTTAAGCCAAGAGCAGCCGATGCGAGGCGGCAATCTCGTCCGCATCGGTCTCGAAGGCGCCCGTCTCAATATCGATGGCGACGAACTTGCCCTCATCCTGGGCGCTGAGATGAGGTTGGACCTCGCGCTCATAGATCTCGTTGCCCCGCCGGGCGAACTCTTCTTTGCTGTAGCGAGGGTACGGGGCGGCGCTCATGGCATCATTCTACGACACCAACGCTCAGGATGCACGCCTCAGAACCCCACCCACAGCTCCGCCCCACCCTCCTCCCGATTCTCCAACCCAAAATCAAACCCGTGCCGGGTGAGGATCTCCTGGATCAGCGTCAGGCCCAGACCGCGGCCGTCTCTTTTGGTGCTGAAGAAGGGGGTGAAGAGGAGGGGGCGGATCTCTTCGGGGATACCGGGGCCGGTGTCGGCGATGCGCAGGACCGGACGGGTTGATTCCCAGGCGAGGTGGAGAGTAATCCGGCCGTTTTCGCCGATCGATTCCATGGCGTTCTTGAGGACGTTGACCAGGACCTGCTCGAATTGATTGCGGTCGAGATCGATCGGCGGCAGCGACTCGGCTTTTTCCCAGGCGCATTGGATGCGACGCCGTTCGAGCTCCGGACGGAGGAGGAGGAGGATTTCGTCCAGGAGCTGGCGGACATCGCAGGGACGGCGGTCCGGCGCGGGCAGGCGGACGACTTCCGCGAAGCCGTTGACGAAGGCTCCCAGGCGCTCCAGACGGGCGATGGCGACGGTGACGGCGTTGGTGAAGTCTTGCCGGTCTTCGTCTCCGAGCTGGTCGCTGTAGCCACGGAAGGAGTCGAGGAGCGAGCTGACGGGACCGACGGAGTTGTTCACTTCGTGCGACATCATACGGATGAGCTTGCCGTAGGCCGCTTTCTCGGAGGACCGCAGCTCTTCGGTGAGCTCTTCGAGGATCAGAAAACCGCGCGGAAAGCCGCGGTCGAACAGCTCGGCCCGCGAGACTTTGAGCCGGCGCCTGCCGTGGGTGAGCACTTTGGATTCGCCGAGCGGAACTTCCGCGAGGCTCGCTCCGGCTCCGGGCAGATCGGAAAGACTGCGGCCCAGACTTTCTTCATCCGTCAGACCGAGCAGCTCCCTGGCGCTCGGATTGAGCAGGCTCACGTGGCCGTCGAAATCCAGTGTGATGATGCCCGCCGGCGACGCGTTCAGGATGCGATCGAGAAAATAGTGCTGCTCCTGCGCCTTCAGACGCTCCTCGCGCAACCGGCCGATCATCCGGTTGTAGATCTCGATCAGGGCGTCCATCTCCGGCTGCCCGACAGCGCGGAACTGCGAGGTGAAATCACGCTCGCTGATCAGCTCGGCTCCGGTGCGAATCAGCTCCAGGGGGACGAAGAAGGAACGCACGAGCAGAAATCCCAGCGAGATCGACACCGCGAACAGCGCTTCGATCGCCAGCAGCCACAACCGGTTCTCCCGCAGGACGAAATACGAGATGACCGCCAGGACCGCGTGGATCAGCACGAGGTAGGCGACGATCTTGGTGCGCAGGGAAAGGGTCCGCACTTTACGCTTCATGCGGATTCAACTCATATTTTTCGAGCCGCCGGTAGAGCGCGGCCCGCGACAGGCCGAGCGCTTCGGCGACGCGGGTGATGTTCCCCTCGTAGTGGCGCATGCATTTGACGATCATGGCCTTTTCCATCTCGTCGAGCGTCATGCTGCCCGGGCTCGGCAGCTCGGCGCCGCGCACCTCGCGGCTTTCCAGATCCGACAGCGCACGCAGGTCCGCGACGTCGAGGCGGTCGCCGTCGACCACCAGCACGGCCCTTTCAATCGTCTGCTTGAGCTGGCGGATGTTGCCCGGCCAGCTCTGTTGCTGGAGCCATTCCAACGCCTTGTCGGTGATGCCGAGCGGCGCGCCGCGGCGGTAGGTCTGCGAGGAGAGATTGAGGAAATGGCGCGCGAGCACCGGCACGTCGCCCCGGCGTTCGCGGAGCGACGGCAGGCGGACGGCGATGAGGTTCAGACGGTAGAGGAGATCCTCGCGGAACGCACCTTTCGTCACCTGCTCGGCGAGATCTCGATTGGTCGCCGAGACCACACGCACGTCGACCGTGCGCGTCACGCTCGATCCGAGCACTTCATACGATCGGTCTTGGAGCACGCGCAGCAGCTTCACCTGCGCATTCATGTCCATTTCGCCGATCTCGTCGAGAAAGATCGTGCCGCCGTGCGCCATTTCGAAGCGCCCTTTGCGGTCCGCCCGAGCGTCGGTGAACGCGCCTCGCACGTGACCGAACATCTCGCTTTCGAACAGGGTGGACGAAATGCCGCCGAGATTCACCTTCACGAAGGGCTTCTCGCGCCGCTTGCTGTTCTGGTGGATCGCCTCCGCGATCAGCTCCTTGCCGGTGCCGCTTTCGCCGCCGATCAGCACCGAAGCATCCGTCGGCGCCACGCGGCCGATCAGCTCGAGCACCTTCAGGAACTTCGCGTCGTTGCCGATCAATCCGCGCAAATCGAGCCGGCGGTCGAGATCGTCGCGGCTGACCACTGTTTTGGTCTCAGGAGCCGCGGCCGTCGCGGCAAGACTGAGCGCCGTTTCGACCGCTTGCAGGAGCTGCGCGTTGCTCCACGGCTTGGTGATGAAGTCGACCGCGCCGGCCTTGATTCCTTCGACCGCCAGGGCGATCGATCCCCAGGCGGTCACCAGAATCACCGGCAGGCGCGGACGCAGCCGGTGGATCGCGGCGAGCAGCTCCATTCCCTCTTCGCCGGTCGTACCGCGTGAATAGTTCATGTCCTGGAGGACGAGATCGAAGTCCTGTCCGCGCAGCGCCGCCAAGGCCTCCTCCTGCGACACGGCCGCGCGCGTGGCGTAGCCGTGCCGCTTGAGGAGAAGCCCCAGCGAGGTGGTCACCGAGGAATCGTCGTCGACGATCAGGATCGTTTCCGTCATCGTGCGGTCATTCGTAGCGCAGAGCCTCGGCCGGTTGCACGCGGCTCGCCATCGTGCTCGGATAGAGAGCGCAGAGAACCGCGAGGAGATAGATGGCAAGCATCGCCACCAGCATACCGCCGAGGAAGATCCCCGGACGGATGAAACCGACCAGATCGAGCAGCGGGATCTGCACCACCAGCACCGATCCGAGCAGGACTCCGAAGCTGGTCAGGATGAGCTGCTCCCACAGTACCTGCCGATGGACGTCGGACCGCGAAGCCCCGGTGGCCCGCCGCAGGCCGATCTCCCGCGTGCGCTGGAGGAGATTCTGCCACAGCACGCCGATCAGCCCCAGACCGACCATCAACATCAGGAAGAGCGCCACGATGCCGCCCACGACGAGCGGAGTCAGGGCGAGACGAAATGCGCTCGCCCGCATCTGCGCCATCGGCTTGATCTCGAACGACCACGACGGCGCCACGGCCTGGAGACGCTTGGCGAGATCCTCCTCGAACGTCACCGGCGTGCCGGGCCGCACGTTGAGGACCAGGTTGCTCGGCGGCCGTTCCAGACTGGTGGCCTTCATGCCGGCGGGCAGGGGGTTCAGCCGTTTGAGCTGGAAGACATAGTTGCCGGCGGCCGACAGCTCCCCCCCTTTCTTGAATTCGCGGATCACTCCGATCACCCGCCGCTCCCGGTCCGCATTCTTGTCTTTGCCGGGATCACCATACCGTTTGCCGATCGGGCTCTCGGCGCCGAAGGCCGCGCGCGCCATCGTCTCATTGATCACCACCGGCTCCCAGGCCGTCGTCTCGTCGGCCTTCTCGAACCAGCGCCCCTGGGTGACTCGCAGGCCCATCACCTTGGCGAAATCTTCGGTCACATCGTTGAAGTCCGCCCGGATATGCCGGCCGTTGAATTCCGTGCCGCCTGTGTAGTTCGAGGTCGAATAGGGCAGGACCATCGCTCCGGCGACCGACTCGACCGGCGCCAGCCCTTGCGTCTCCTTGAGTAACCGCAAGAAGGCGGGAGCTTGATTGGGGTCGTAGTCTTCGGTCGTCTGGTGCATGCTGATCGCGACCGTCCACACGTCCTTCGGCGCAAAACCGAGCGGCTGGTGAATGTTGTCCCAGAGGAAGATCCCCAGCGTGCCGACGATGAACAGCACCAGGAACGCAAAGAAGATCTCGAGGATGATGAGCGCATTGGTGCGCTTCCGGTTCCACACCAATTTGAGCAGATGACGGATCATACCGACCTCCCGCGCAGAGCCATGACCGGATGCAGACGCGACATCCTCCACGCCGGGTAGACCCCGGAGAAGAGGCCGAAGAACAGAGCGATCGCCAGGCCGTCGAGGAAAATCCGGACGTTCAACGAGAGCTGCGCATACGGGATCAGCCCGCTGGCATTGATGCCCGCGAGAACCGCCGCGGCGAGGACGAGACCGATCAGCCCACCCACCAGCGTGAGCACCACGTTTTCGACCACGAACTGCCCCACCAGCGTCCACGACGAGGCGCCGAACGCCTTGCGGACGCCGATCTCCGACGAACGGTCGAGAATGCGGCTCAGGTTGATGTTCACCAAGTTGACCGTGGGCAGCAGCATGAACACGACGGCGAGACCCGCGAAGATCAGGAAGAGACGTTCGGAATGACTGGTCTCGGAGTCACCCGGGAGAAACAGGCGTGATGCGGCTTCGAACAGGGTGTCCGCGCCGCCATCGAGATGCTTGTACATCTTGGGATCGGGGATCAGAGCCTCCGCCTCCTTGAGACGGGACTGCACCTCCGATTTGATCTGAGGAAAATCGGCGCGGCTGCGCGCCACGATCAGACCGGTATAGTCGCCCACGAGCTCTCTCTTGTAGGCGTCGGTCTTCGAGGTGCCGATCGGCACCCAGATATCCGAATACGGCGAGATGCGGAGGATCGGCACGTTGGGCACGACTCCCACCACTTTGAACCGCTGGCCGTCCACCTCCAGGGTCTTCCCCAACGCCGGCTGCCCGCCGAAAAACTTGTCGCGCGTCGCCTCGTTGATCACCGCGACGAACCGGGCGCTGCGATCGTCGTCGACGGTAAACGGTGCCCCCTCCAGGAAGTTGAACCGCATCACGCGCCAGAACTCAGCGTCCGTGTGCTTCACCATCGACTCGATCTTCTTGCCGTCGAGGTACGAAATTCCCGTCCCCGGCATGCTGAAGAACGTGACCGCCTCGACCGACGGCAGCTTCGTCATCGGCCGGATGAAACGGTCGAGGAACTGGTACCCGGCGAATCCACTCCAAATCGACTCCGGGCCGCGCATCGTCATCGAGTACACGCCCAGCGTGCGGTCCCCCAGCACCTCGGGTGCCTGCGCGGCGAAGACGTGATCGAGCATCGCCGTGGCCACCAGCAACACGACGAGAGTCAGGCTCACCCCGAACAGCGAGATGAACGTGAAGAACTTCCGCCGCAGCAGAACCTTCATCGCGATCTTCAAATAGTTGCGGATCATGGCGCCGTCTCCTTCACTGCACCTGCCGGCCGTCGAACAGGCGCACCACGCGGTGCGTCTTCTCGGCCATGCGCGGATCGTGGGTGACCATCACGATGGTGGCTCCCTCGTTCTGGTTGAGGTCTTCGAGAATGCCCATGATCTCGTCGCCCATCTGGCTGTCGAGGTTCCCCGTCGGCTCGTCGGCGAGCAGGATCCCCGGCTTGCCGACGATCGCCCGGGCGATCGCCACCCGCTGCTGCTGGCCGCCCGAGAGCTGCGTCGGGAAATGCCGCGTGCGCGACGACAGGCCGACGCGGTCGAGCGCCGCAAGAGCCGCCTTGCGCCGCTCCTTGTTCGGCATCTTGCGGTAGAGCAGGGGGATCTCCACATTGTCCGCGACCGACAGATCGCTCACCAGGTGAAACTGCTGGAAGATGAATCCCACCCGCTCATTGCGCACCCGCGCGAGCTCACGGTCGCCATAGCGGTCGATCGCCTTGCCGTCCAAGGCGACCGTCCCCTCCGACGGCTCGTCCAGAAGCCCCATCAGATGCAGCAGCGTGCTCTTGCCGCACCCCGAGGGGCCCATGATGGAGATGAATTCCCCTTTCGCGATCTCCAGGTTGATATTGTCCAGCGCCGTCGTTTCGACGCGTTCGGTCCGGTACAGCTTGCTGACCTTCTCCAGATGAATCATGACGCCTCCCTTCATCGACTATTTGAGATTCACACGGGAAAGATGCACGTAGTCCCGCATATCCGACAGAATCACCTCGTCCCCCTCCGCCAATCCTTCGAGCACCTCGAAGTGCTCATACCCAGAAATTCCGAACCGCACCGTGCGGCGCGTAGCATGATCTCCCTGGATCACGAACACCGGCACCGCCGCACCGCCCTGCGCATACGGCCCCTTGGGAACGCGCAAGGCGTTCGCCCGCGAGTCCGTCACCACCAGCACGTCCACCGACAGGTTGTTGCGCAGCTTGCGATTGCGTTTGTCGTCGAGATCGGCGGTGAACTTCACCGTGCCGTTTTCAATCGTGGGATAGACCTGAGCCAGGCGCCCCGAGAGCGGCACCCCGTCGACCATCACGCGCACCGGCTCCCCGGTCCGCAGCGCTGAAGAGTGGACGTCCGACACCGTGGCCTCCACGCGGAACGAATCGAGATCGGCGATGCGAGCGATCACATCGCCCCTGCGCACCGTCGTCCCCTCCTGCGGCACCACCCACGTCAGCACCCCCGAGCGATCCGACCGCGTCGTCGCAAGCTCGAGCTGCCGCTTCGCCTCATCGCGGTCCCGGCGCAACGTCGCGAGATCGAGATCGAGCCCCGCGAGCTGGGCATCCGTCGACCGGTGCTCGTTCTTGGACTGCCCCTCGAGCTGCTCGAGCTCGATCCGTGCCTTCTTCGCCTCCACCTCCGACGCCTGGAGGAGCTGTTCCGAAACCAACCCGTCGGCACGCAGCTTGCGATTCTGCTCCAGGCGATACTGCAGCGCCTGGACGTCGAGCTTCTGGCTTTCGATCTTCCCCCGCAGCGTCGTGAGATTCTTTTCCAGGCTGATGCGGAGCTGCGCCTGCTCATTGGCCTTCTTGCGGAGCTCATCCTCCAGCTTCTCCAAGGCGATCCGGGACGCCGACGTATCGATCCGCAGAATCTCCTCCCCCGCCTTCACCACCTCCCCCGGCCGCTTGAGAATCTTCTCCACCCGAGCCTCCACCGGGCTCGACAAAACCCCCTCGAACGCCGGGATCACCTGTCCCGACGCCTCGACGATCCCCTCGATCGGTCCACGGTCCACCTTCCCCGTCCGCACCTGCTCGCGGGCGATCGAAGGCCGCAACCACCCCGGAAGAAAAAGGAGGACCGCCACCACCAGCGCCACACCGCCCACGCCCCAAGCCACCCGGCGCCGCAGCACGCCCCTCCGAAAGCTCTCGTCCAACACACGGTCCATGGTCAGCCTCCTCGGTCGGCGGGAGACTGAGCACGGGCTGTGCCAGAGGTGAAGCTCAGTTAAATCAGTGAGATAGGGCGCGAGATGGGAGGATGGAGGTGTTCAAGGACGGGCGGGGGTGTTCGGAAGCGGACGGTGAACGAGGTGGGCGCCCACCCACTGGCTTCCTCTATAATAGTTTGACAAGGCTGGGACCTCTCCCGGCCTGGAGGCGGAGAGACCCTGAATGTCGAAACGCGCGATGGCAGTCATCGAGGAGTTGGACATGAGCACGAGCACGGTGGTCCCCTTGGAGGCCATGGAGCAGAGAAAGCGCCTCGCAGGGCTCATTCGCGCCCGGATGGCCAAGCCTGCGACTGCCACGGAGAAAAAACTCTGGCAGGAGCTCAAAGTCGAGATCGAGAAGGAGCGCGTGACCTTCCGGTCCTGAGCCATCCGACCGGATCAGGCGGCGTCTTTGAGAGCGGACGTCGAGCGGAGATGACCGTCGGCGATCTTCACCCGCCGACGAACGGCAGGGCGGGAGGGAAGAACCGTCCGGTCGAGGCGGACGCCAGTCCGGTCGAGGTGGACTCCAGTCCGGTCGAGGTGGACGCCGGTCCGGCCGAGACGGACGCCAGTCCGGTTGAGGCGGACGTCAGTTCGGCCGAGGCGTTCCTCTCTCTGGATCATTCGTTGGTCGGGAAATGGAACAACCGGAACGATCGGACCGCAAGCACTGCGGCAGGAGTGGGACTCTCAACGGCTGAGGGTAGGAGTCTCAATGGCAGAGAGTAGGAGTCTCAGCGGCTGAGTATCCCACTCTCTGCGGCTGAGAGTCGGAGTCTCAGCCGCAGAGAGTGTGACCCTTTGCCGTTGAG
>DATARD010000342.1:0-2699 GCA_036264355.1 Thermoanaerobaculia bacterium | reverse complement strand
GAGGAGATCCCCATGACGTTTTCCAATCCCTGGATCGACCCGCGCATTCTGCGAGTAACGCCGGAATCCATGCGCGCATACCTCCTGTCGCACGGCTGGGAAGACCTCGGCCCTGCGACCATGCCCGGCCTGGTGATGTTCGACACGCCCCAGCCACGGGGCGAGAAGCCGAACGTTTTGCTGCCGACGAGTCTTGAACACCCTTATCAGATTCAGCGATTGGTGGAGTTGGTGACAGAGGTGGCGCGATACGAGGGTCGTTTTGCGGGAGACGTCCTGAGCGACGTGCTATCGGAACCAGCGAACGGATCGACCGATAACGGGTCCCCCGCAGTGGCGAGGACGCCGGCAGCCCGGCCTCGACCCGCCACAGCGCCGACAGCGAACTCACCGCCGTGCCAGGGCTGACGGTCGAAAACTGGCAGACCATCTGCAATTTGGTTCGGGGGTAGAGTCGAGGGGTGGCGCAGTGGTTTAGGCAAGGGTTGACTGTTGCCGGCCCTTTCGTCTGCCGGTGCCCTATGTCCTCGCCGTGCTCTGTTTCCATCCCCCGCTCATCGAACCGGACGTGCGCGTTTAACGCATCCGGCTCTCGGACAAAGGATTCATGCGTTCGCTCACGATGGCAGCGGACGAGGACGCACCAGCCGCAGCAGGCCCAGCGTCTCGTGCAGGTAACGGTCGCCGTAGCGTGACCACTGCGACCCCTGCACCCCGAACTTCCTCATCAGCCAGTGACGGAGCCTGTGGCAAGCGTGGGCTGTCACCTTGCTATAGGCTGCCGTGACCTTCCCTAGACGAAAGTAGTTCACCCAACCACCCATCAAGCGGTTGAGGCGGCCTACCATCTCGTCCACGTCCAGCCACCGCCACGACCGGCCCGTCTGCTCGCTCAGCTTCAGGTTCAGCCCCTGAATCTTCTTCTCCGACGGACGCACTCCAATATAAGAGGCCCCCGTCTTCGGCGAGTAGCACCGACCGATCGTGTAACCCAGAAAGTTGAACGGCTCGTCCGGCCCACGACACAGTCGTGTCTTCGACTCATTGACCGTCAGCTTCAGCCGCCTCATCATGTCTCGCATCGCGGTCATCGCCTCGTCGGCGCTGCCCCGACAGCAGATCACGAAGTCGTCGGCATAGTTGACGATGTGCGCGTCGAAACGGCGCTCGTGTCCCAGCACCTTCCAGCCCAGGATGAAACGACGCATGTAGAGGTTGCTCAACAACGGCGAGAGAGGGGCGCCTTGCGGCGTTCCCCGACCCTCGTCCCGATTGCGGGTCGTTCGGCTTGTGCCGCCACGCTCGTCGGACTCTTCCACCGGCATTTCCAGCCACGCCTTGATCAGCGCCAACAGGTGCCGATCACTGACGCGCCGGGCTACCGCCTTCATGAGTTCGGCGTGCGGGATGCTGTCGAAATACCCGCTCAGGTCCGCGTCGATCACCTCCGTATGCCCCTGTTTCATCAACGCCTGGACCTGCTGGACGGCCTCCAGAGCGTTGCGGCCAGGACGGTAGGCATATTGCTCCGGCTGCAAGTCGGCCTCGAAGATTGGCTCCAGGACCAGCAAAACAGCCGTCTGCACGACACGATCCTTGATCGTTGGAATGCCCAACGGTCGCTGCTTGCCGTCCGGCTTGGGAATGTAAACCCGCCGAACAGCCTGCGGACGATACGTCGTGTTCTTGAGTTCCTCCGCCACTTCACCCAGCCATGTCAACAGCCCATACGCCTCAATGTCCGCGAACGTCTGCTTGTCCACGCCCGGAGCACCGTCGCTGGCGCGACAGCACTGGTAGGCGAAGAGCAACACATCGATGCGGTACACCTTGTCGTACAGCGCGTAGAAACGGTACGTGGGTGCCTTCTTCGCTTTGGCATGCAACGTCTCCTGCAACTTCCCAACCTTCGGTGGAGGTAGTAGGCTCACGCCAATCTCCCGGCTGTCGCCGCTTCTTACGTTGCCCTTTGAACCAAGGCCCCTTCCCTCCGCCGGCGTTACCCGGCTTCCTCGGTACTATGGGCCTCTCCGACTCCTGCGTCAGCCCGGCCTGTCCCTCGCGGGCGTCCGGTTGGGTCACGCACCCACTGACACAGGTCTCCCGTGTTGCGTCCGGTCTCCTTGTGCAGGCATGCTGTCGCCACTACCCCGGTGGGACCGCCGGTGAGGATGAGTCGCTCCCCTGAAACCGGCGACAGCGGCCTTCCCCAGGACAGAGATGGGTCGGCTCCCACGTTAAAATTTTCGAGGCCTGCTCGGCGTTCACTCGCGTTACAGCCTGCCTGCTCGCGGAATCGCTGAACGATCCTTTCCATCGAAGGCTTCGGCGTTGTCGTCACCGACCTCGCCGCTTCGATTGCTACCGGCTGGAGCGACCCCTTGCCGGGTGGGAATTTCACCCACTGAAGACCGACGCCTTTTCACGGCGCACTCCGTCCCCTTTTTGCTTCCTTTTTCGGGCTCCCGTTTTCCTCTCGTTTTCCGCTCTTTTCTAGTATCACAATCGCATGAGGATCCACCCCGACACCGACCGGCTTCGCAGCGCCCTGGCCCGTTGTGTCACCGTGGCCTGGCGCGGCGAGCTCTTCCGCTCGGCTTCACCCCGGTACGCAAACAGGGACGACATCGTGACGGGTGCGGGCAGCAAGGCGGCGGGAGCGCGGTGGAACGCGCGGGGGAGCTTCAACACGGTCTATG
>DATARD010000341.1:0-4240 GCA_036264355.1 Thermoanaerobaculia bacterium | reverse complement strand
CCTCACCCCCCTGACCCCCCTCTCCCATCCCCTCCCGCCCGCCGGGAGAGGGGGGAATCGCACCGGGGTTCGTGCTGCGGGGACGGGCGCGGGCGCCCCTCTCCCGGCGGGCGGGAGGGGATGGGAGAGGGGTCGGGGGTGAGGCCCAGCGGTGCGGTCACGCATCAACCGTCCCGCCCCCCAACCCCTCCAGCAAAAGCCGCAGCTCAGCCGCGTTCCAAAAGTCTAGCTCAGGCTCCTCGGCGAGAGCCAGATCGCGCTCACCGCCGAGAATCCGCTGAAGCTGCCGAACGAGCGCGGCGAAGAAGGGGGGCCGATCGGGCGTCAGCAACTCGTTCAACTGCCGCGCCGCGCGCTCCTCTTCCTTCTCCTGAATCGCCTGGGCTACCAGAGCAAAAAGTTGAGCCTGATTGCTCTGGCTCACCCCCCCCGGCCCGGCGATAGGCCAGATAGGTCTCGATCGCCCGCCGCCGGGCCACCTGCGCCGCTTCGGCCTGACCGGTGGCGCGTTCGAGATTCTCCAGGATCGACCAGGTTTTCCAGAGTTCGGCGGCATGGCCATAGGGCTCCTTGCACTCGATCGCCCGCCGGAGCTCCTGCCGGGCTTCGTCGTAGCGGCGGAGCCGGATCAGCGAAATCGCCAGGTTGCTGCGATCCCTCCCTTCGCTGGCGAGGTTCTTGAGCCGGACATCGGCCTCGACGGCCTGCCTGTAGAACGTCACCGCCTCCTCCAGGCGGCCCATGGTGTCGTAGAGGAGGCCGAGCTGGTTCAGGGTAGGAGCCTGGCCGCCGAGGTCGTTCTCTCGCACCTTGATCGCCAGAGATTGGCGGTAGGCCTGCTCCGCCAGCCCGAACTGGCCCGCATCCTTGTAAGCCGAGCCGGTCTGATGCCAGACCACGGCCACCTGCCGCGGCTCGCCCAGCCTCTCGAAAGCTTCGCGCGAAGCCGCGTAGACTCCCAGCGCTTCCGCATGGCGTTTCTGGAGCAGCCGGACCGTGCCGAGCTGGAATTGGGTCACGGCCACTTGCCGGAGATCTTCCATCACCCGCGCGCGCCGGCCGCCCTCTTCGTAAGCGAGCGCAGCTTCCTCCAACCGGCCTAGATTCAGAAGGCAATCCCCGGTGTCGGTGATGGCTAACCCGGCCATGCGCTCGACGTTTTTGTCATCCGCATCGGCCAACTCCTGAAAGTGGCGCTGTGCCTCCGCTAGGGGAGTCAAGGCGGCTTCGGCGGCGCCTCCCATCCTCAGGACCCTCCCGAGTCTGAAGTGCGTCACCGCGAGGTCATAGGCCGCTCCCGGGTACGCCGCCTCACCCGCTGCGAGGCCCTTCGCGAGGAGGTCCCGGATGGCGGCGTACGCCGCCGGCAGGTCGCCGCGCTCTGTCAGGCGCTCGATGGCGGCGTCCTCGGCCACGAACTGGGCGTGGCTCCACTCCCCCAGCGCCCGGGCCGCCTGTTCCCGAACCCTCGTCGCCCGCGCCAGCGCCTGCGGCCGGCCCAGGTCGGCCACCAGACGTTCCACTCTATCCGCCAGATCCACCACCCGTTCCGCCGCCAGGCGGCCCAGGCCCCAGGCGAGCATCTCCAGGAGATTGGGCAGCTCCAGCGACGTCAACTGCGCGGAGAGCCGGGTGTCTTTGAACCGCTGCTGATAGAGATACCCCATCAGGCCGGCCATTGCCTCCGCCCAACGCGCACGTAGGGCCTCGGCTTCGTCTTCGGGAAGCTCGCCCAGCAGATAGGGCGGCAGGCCGGGGTCGAGGCGCAGGTGGCCATAGCCCATGTCCTCTCCCAGGCCGACGCCGATCAGCTCGATCGCCAACTCGCGAGCGGCGTCCGGCTCCAAGCCGGTGATCTGCTCGAGTACCCCGAGATGCACACCCCCGTGGCAGACGGCCAGTGCCTTCACAGGCTCGCGCGACTCCGGGGAGAGCCGGCGCAGCGACAGCTCGACGCTGGCGTAGAGCGAGTTTTCGCGGTCGCCAGGATGTTTGTGCTCCAGGTCTGCCATCAGCTTGCGCAGATCGCCGGTGGCCGCCTTCACGCCGCCGCGGGCCACCTCGCGCGCCAGGAGCACCAGCCCGCGGGCATGGCAGTGTACGGCCTCCACCAGCGCCGTGACCTCCTCCGGCGTTGTGCCCGCGTCGTCGCTCGGCGGGGTCCAGCCGTGCTGCTTCATCACCTCGCCGACCAGCTTGACGGCATCGTCCGGAGCCAGCGCGCCCAGCTCCCGCTCGCGCCCCCGGGCGTCGAACGGCGCCGGCAGCGGCTCGCGGGTGGTGAACACCAGCCGGGTCCGCGGATCGGCGGCCAGCAGGCGCCGGCAGAGGGCGAAGATCTCGGTTGCGGCCGAATCGGACGGATCGGTCCGATCGGTCGGATCAGCCGGATCGTCCCGCTCGGGCAGGATACTCTCGCAGTTGTCGAGCACCAGAATGGTGGGCTGGTCGCGTAGCGCTCGCTCGACGGGTTTGAGCGCCTCATCGAGGCTTGCGAACTGGGCGACGGAGTAGGTGGCCCCTTCAGGCAGAAGCTGGTGGCCCAGGGTGTCGAGTACGGCTTGCGCGTGGCGGTGGTGCTCGAGGCTCGCGAAGGCGGCGCGGGCGAAGCGGGCGGTGCGGGTGAGCCAGCGGGCGAGCTCGGTGGCCAGGGTGGTCTTGCCCTGGCCTCCGGTGCCGCGCACCACCGCCCACGGCTCGCGGTACAGCAGGCGCTCCAGCGCCAGCAGCTCGCGGCTGCGTCCCTGGAAGTCGTGCGGCGGGGGATCGGGCAGGTCGCCGAGGCTCAACCGGCGCTTCTCCGCTTCGAGCTGCCGGATCTCTTGCGGCGGAATCCGGGTGAGGAGCTGCGGGTCCTGCTCCTCCTGGTAGAGCACGGGCACGAACCAATCCTGAAGCTTCAGCTCGCCGGCACCCAGAACCTTGCCGCGCCGCGCATCGGCGAACAGCGCCTGCTGCCCGGCGAGCATCGCCCGGCCGACCCGCGCGCCGCCGGCCAGCTCGGCGTAGAACGCCGCGACGAAACGGCGGGAGGTCTCCACCAGCACGCTATGGCTCATCGCCACCACCGAGGTGACCCCCTCGTCGAGCAGCTTCGCGGCTACGGAGGCGGTGGGGTCCACTTCAGCCACCGCGGTCTGGCAGGCCTCGAGGAAGACCAGGGGGATGCGGTGATCGCGAACCAAGCCGGCGAGCCGCTCGGCATCCACGAAATCCATCCTCCTCGTCTCCCACCTGTCTACGTCGGCGGGGTCTTCGAAGCACAGTCCGCCCAGACCGAGCCGTCGGTCGTAGACGCCATGGCCGTCGAAATGGACGACGTCGAAGGGCTGGCCTTCATCGCCTTCCCGGAGAGCTCTTTCGAGCGCTCCGTAGGTAGGAGGCTGGAGGACGGTCAGCCGGGCGAGCGCACCGAGGCTCTCGACCGCGTCGGCCAGAGGACGGGCACTGATCCGGTGGTCGAAATAGCCGATGGGATTGCCCTTGGCGTCCTTCTCCGGCCGCGCGCTGACCAGGAGGATGCGGATCGGCAAGGGAGTCGGCCGGGCCGGCTGGGCTTGGCGGTTGGGCAGCCTGCGGCGAACGCGCACGGCGTGCTTGCCTTGAAACAGCCAGGTACGGCCGTCGTGCAGAAGCTCCCACGGCAACGAAAGCAGCTCCGTGGCCGCCTCGCGAGCGGTGGTCTGGGCCGCATCCGGCGTGCCTTTGGGCAGATCGCTGTCCACCCGCACGGAGAAGCGGCGATCGGCCCCCTTGGCGTACTGCCAGGCGTAGAACGCTTCGCGCGCCTCCTCATCGCCCAACGCGGCTTGAAACAGCGCCTTGCCCCACCCCGGCAGCTTCTTCTCGATGCTCGCCGCGCGGTCCTGGAACACTCCAACGGGCCAGATGTAATAGCTCTCCAGATACCACCGCAGGTCGTCCTTCTCGATGGGGCCGAGCGGCGCGGTGAACGAGTACCGGCGGCTTTCGATGCGCCGCGCGCCGGTTTGCGCCGGCTCATGGACGAGCGTGGCCATTGCCCGGGCACGGCGCTTTCCCTCGGCAGTCTCGATGGTGGGATCGATGAGGGTGAGGACCAGCTCTTCGGCCGGCCGGGCTTCGTCCACGAAGGAGTCGTCGGCGGCGGAGGCGTGCGAGGCGAAGGTCACGTGGCCGTTCCGTTGCTTCAGGGTCTGCCAAGAGACTATGAAAACGATGGAGGGCAGTCAACAACGGCCGCTTGGGGCGCCGGGGGCGC
>DATARD010000336.1:0-7208 GCA_036264355.1 Thermoanaerobaculia bacterium | reverse complement strand
CGGCGGCGACTTCCGGATCAACATCGCCCGCATCGGCGCGCAGACCGATCCCGCGATGGTCCTGGGCGCCGACGGCCACGGCGTGGCGGCCTGGGTCACTCCCGACGGCGACGGCAGCGGGATCGACTCCCGCGTGCTCGTGTTGTCGAACTGAGGGGGTGTTTGGAAAGCCGCACCGCTGGAGCCTCACCCCCGTCCCCTCTCCCATCCCCTCCCGCCACCCGGGAGAGGGGCGCCACCACCCGACCCTTTGCGACACGATCAGACGTGATTCCCCCCTCTCCCGGAGGATGGGAGGGGATGGGAGAGGGGGGTTAGGGGGGTGAGGCAGCAACGGTACGGCTTTTCGAAACACCCTCTGGGCTCACCGCCCCGGCAGCAGCCCTTCGTCCTTCAGCAACCGGTCCAGACTGTCGACCAGAAATCGGCAGATCTCGGCCGCTTGCTTGCCGTCGGCGCCGACCTGGTCGAGGAGTGCCCCGATCCCTGATTCCATCCCTTCCGGCTTCTTGTCGCAGCGCTCGCGGGCGAAGGTGAGGAGGCGCTTCTCTCCGGGGTGCGGCTGGCGGTTGAGGGCGAAGAGGATGTCGAAGTAGCTGGCGAGGAAGGCGGTCACCCGGTGGTTGATGCTCACCCGGTCGCCGCGCGAGGCGGCGCGCTCGATCTGGTGCGTGTAGGAGGAGAGGTTGCGGCGCAGGATCGGGTGGTTCTTCTCGACGATGGATTTGCGCAACGGCTCCGGATAGGGCTGGTCCGCGAAACGCTGGAGGGCCGCCAGCCAGCCGCCCGGATCGTGCAGGGCGTGCGAGGTGCGCACGTTGTGCCACAGGCAGGTCGAGTAGCCGATCGAGGCCTGGTGCCGGCGCAGCACGCGCTCGAGCTGGTCCTGGATCCACTCCGTGTGGCGGAACATGATGTCCACCCCGAGGCCCGAGCCGGCCTCGACCCATTCGTCTCCAGGCTCCCAGGTGTGGTTGTCGATTTCAGCCCACACCGCCCGCGCGGTGGCAATCTCGGTGCGCTTGGCGAGCGGGATCTCGCCGCAGAGATAGATATAGAGGTCGAGATCGGAGGCGTGGTCGCCCATGCCGAGAGTGCGCGAGCCCGCGGATGCGACGGCTTCCACCTGCGGCAGGGCGCCGAAGGCGGCGGCGATTTCGAAGGCGACGCCGGCGGCGGTGTTCGAGCGGTCGGTCTGGCTCACTGGACGCGGATTCTACCTGAGCTGGCCCCCTACGAAATGGAATCCGTCTGCGCTACACTTACAGCGAGACCACAAGGAATCCAAAAATCCCATGTCCCAACGCTGGCTGGCCTTGCGCACGTCGCTGGCTGTACTTCTACCCCTGATCCCTGTCTTCGTTCTGGCCGCGGCATCCACCGCGCCGGTGACGTCTCCGCCGTCTCCACCCGCTCAATCGTCCGCACCGTCTCCGGACATCGCCAAGGTGACGCTGAGCACGGCAGAGGTGCCGGCCAAGGGCTCGGCTGATGCGCTGCTCAGCGTCGACCGCTTCGGGCGTTACTCGGTGCGGGTCGAGAATTCCCAGGGGAGCTCCCTGGAGCTGATCGACAAGATGGCCGGATCGCTCGGCAAGTCGGGCGAGGCCGGCCGGGAGAGCGGCCGGCTCGATCTGTTCCTCGACCGCGGGCAGTACAAGCTGCTGATCGAGAGCGTCGACAGGGGAAACGGCAAGGCGAAGCTCCAGGCGCGCAGCTTCCGCGAGAAGCGCGGCGGCGCGTTGGCCGCGGTCCCCCGCCTGGTGGAGACCCGCCTCGTCCGCGAGACGCTGGACGACGTCGAGCAGATCTCCTACTGGGTGGAGATCGGCGAGCGCACCGGGGTGCGCCTGGAGGCGGCCGGCCGCAATCTGGCCGACCTGCGGCTGTGGCGCGACGGCACCTGGCTGGACGGCGCGACGCCGAGCTGCCAGGCGATCCAGCCGGTGATCGGCCAGCCGCTGCTGCGCTGCCGCCTCTCCGCGGTGCTCGAGCCCGGCCTCTATCTGTTGACGGCGTACGGCGGCCCCGGCCAGCCGTGGGCCGAGGGCTCGGACGAGCATCCGTTCTTTCTGCGCTGGGGCGAGCCCAAGCTGCCCGCGACCGGCCGCCGCCGCTACGTGGTGAGCCCGTTCGGCGAGGACCATTTCCGCCTGCCCGACAACGTCAACTTCCTGCGCCTGGAGCTGCCCGAGGCGCGGCCGGCATCCCTCGCGGCCGGCTGGGTGCGCGGCGGCAGCGGTGTGGACAAGGCGACGGACAACGAAGCGGGATCGATCGCCAAGGAGTCGCTGCCCCCGGCGGTGGAGATCCGCGTCCAGAGCAAGCCCTCCGAGGATCGCCAGGAACAGGAGGCGCCACCGGCGGAGACACCGGCGGCGGTGGAGAGCCCCGCGGCCGAAGATCAGGGAACGGCCGAGGCTCCGGCGGCCGAGAACGGTGATGCGATGGCGGAGGGCGATGCCGCCGGAAATAGCGAAAATGCCGAGAGCGCCGGCAGCGAGGAAGCGCCTCCTCCGGAAGCCGCCGCGAGTGAGCAGCCGGCGACCGGCGAGGAGAGCTCCGAGGCTCCGGCCGCGGAGGAGCCACCGCCGCCGCCGGCCAGGGCCTCCGCCCGCGCGGTCGGACCGCTCGCCTGGGAGCTGATGGCGAGGGTCAGCGGCACGCCGGGGCAGGTCTACATCCTCCAGCACTTCGAGCAGCGCGACACCTACAAGCTGCGCGAGAACGGGCCGCACTGGGTGTCCAGCGTGCATGCCGGCGCCGCCGAGGATTCGGTGGACGCCACGGCTCTCCTGACCGTGACGACGCCGAGCCGGCCGGAGAGCTTCCTGACCGCCGCGGCGATCGCGCTGGACAGCCATACGGCGTGGTCCCGCCGCTTCAACCTGCTGGAGCTGTCGACCCTGTTCCTGGAGATCAAGGAGACCGGGCGCTACCAGGTGGTGACGGGCGGCACCGCGACGCGGGTGCGGGTCGAGCCGTTTTTCCTGCGCCGGCCCGAGCACTATCAGCCGCCGGATCTCCAGGGCGCCAGCTCGGCGTGGGATCTCGACGCCGGCTTCTACGTCCTCACTCTCGTGCCGCAGAAGAAGGGGATCGTCACCCTGGCCCTGCGGCCGGAGGGCAAGAATTTGGAGGCGCCGCCGCAGCCGGTGCAGGCGGCGGTCCGTTTCGCTCCCATCACGCTCGATCTGGATAATCTCTACAGCGTCTACTTCAACCACCAGCCGGGCGTCACCGCCGGCATGGTCGTCCGTCCCTGGCCGCTCGATCTCTTCGATCCGCTGCCGGTGGCGCAGAAGCCGGGCGAGGCGTTCCAGATTCCGTTCCACGTCGACTCCGCGCAGGCCGGCACCCTGCGCGCCGAAGCGGAGGACGGCTCGAAGCTGGAGATCTCCGTCGACGGCGGCTCGTGGGTGACCGACGAGCTGATCGCCGCGGGCGATACGAAAGAGCACACCGTGGCGGTGCGCCACAACCGGCTGAACACGGTCTCTTATTCGCTGTGGGTGGAGCCGGCGATCCTGCAGCCCTCGACGCCGCTGCCGCCGCTCTCCGTCACCACCCTCTCCAGCTTGCCGAAGCTGCCTCTGCTCCAGGCCGGCGCGCCGGTCTTCCTCGATCTGGAGAACGGGCAGAAGGCCACCTATCAGGTACGGGCCGACAAGCCCGGTCTCTACGCGGTGCGCTCGACCGGCCTGCTCGCCACCGCCGGCACGCTGCGCACCCGCACGGTGCCCGAGCTGCGCCGCGAGGAGCAGAACGGCGTCGGCCGCAACTTCGTGGTGCAGCAGTACCTCCGCGAGGGTGACTACCAGGTGAGCGTGCAGGCGGTCGGCCGCTCGGCCGGCCATCTCGGCTTGAACGCGGACGCGACGCAGCTCGTGGACGGCGGCGACCTGATCCCCGGCGTGCCGGGGCACGTTTCGCTGCCGGCGGGCCAGGCGGTGGTCTTCCATGTGCTGATCACCGAGAAGGGCGACTATTCGCTGCGCGCTCTCGGCCTCGGCTTCAAGTTCCGCTGCCGCTTCGAGGACGCCGACGGCTGGCCGTTGGAGAAGCCGAACGGCGAGGCGGACATCGAGTGGAACCTCGATCCGGGCTCGTACCGCTTCGTCCTCCTGCCGCAGCCGGTGGACGCCCGCGCCCTGGTGATGGTCGAACGCAAGCCGCAGGCCCTGAAGCGCGAAGGGCACGGTCCGCACCAGATCCCGCTCGAAAAGCCGGTCGAGAACGTCTGGATGGAGCCGGAGGGCTCGGAGACCGACGAGGCGGCGGTCCGGCCGCCGGACGTCTGGCAGTTCGAGCTGCCGGCGAAGGCGCACGTCGCCGTCGAGCTGACCGAGGAGATGCAAGGGCACCTCTCGCGGATCGGCGATAAGACGGAGATCGCTTATGTGCCGCCCGGCCGCGGCTGGAAAGGCGAGCTGGAGCCCGGCCGCTACCAGGTCGCCGCCGAATGTTCGCGCCGCAACAGCCGGGTGCGCTACACCGTGACCCTCCATACCCAGGAGCTGGTCACCGGCCTGGAGCGGACGGTGCAGGCGCCGGCCAGCGTGCCGGTTTCGGTGGGCAAGGACGGTCTGGTCGAGCTGACCTCGATCTCGCCGGCCGACGTGCGTGCCCGTCTGCTCGACGCGGACCATCACACCGTGGTGGAGGGGGACGACCGGCCGGACGACTGGAACTTCCTCCTCTTCCAACGCCTGGCGCCCGGCTACTACACCTTGGAGGTCGAGCCGGTGGCGGCCAAGAAGGCCGCCGTGCGGGTCCTCATGCGGACGCCGGCCGAGGTCGAGCAGGCGGCGCTCAACCTGCCGTCCCACGGCAGCGTGCAGCTCGGCAGCGACGTGCTGGTGCGCCCGCTGGCGGTGGGAGCGCAAGCCGACCTGCTGCTCGTCGCGGCGCGCTCGAAGGACAGCCTCGGGCTTTCCATCGAGATCAAGGATGGAAGCTCCTGGCGGACGCTGGGCACCTCCGTGGCCCGCGACGCTCATCTGGAAGTGCCGGTGGATGGCAGGTCCAGCTATCGGCTGCGCCTCTGGTCGCTCGACCGCCACGGCACTCCGGTGAAGCTGAGCGCGGCGGCGTTGTCCGCGCCACGCCTCTCCGAGCGCGAGCTGCGCCGCGGCGCCGGTCTGCCGGCGGTGGCCGGTTTCGATCCGGCGCTCGGCGCCGCGGTGGTGACGCTCGATCGGCCCGGGGTCTTCCGCCTGGCTGATGTCGCCGGCATCGCCCCCGGCTTGCGCGGCTCCGGCGTGCCCGGCAGCCCGCTGGTCGCGGTCGGCGCCAAAGAAGGCGGCGTCCTCTCCGCGCCCGGCGATCGCTTCTGGCTGGTGCGCGAAGGGAAGGGCGCCGATCTCAAGAATGTCAAGGCGGATCGGATCATCATCGCCTCCGGCCTCGATGCCGGCGCACAGTTCCCGGTGCCCGAAGGCAATGCCGTGACGGCTGATCTCGGCGAAGGGGCCAAGGGCGTCGGCGGGCCGGTGCTGGCCCTGGTGACCTCGCCGTCCGGCCAGCCCGGCGTGAAGGTGGGCGAATCCGGCGAGGAGGGAAAGGCCACGGCCGCCGAGCCGGCAGCGACCCAGATGGCGGTCGGGCCGCGCACGGCGATGGCCGTGTCCCTGGCGCCCAAACGGGCGGTCGCCCGGGTCTGGCAGGCAGGCCGCTCAACGTCTGAGTCAGCCGGCGCGGTGGAGGAGATGCGCCTGGCGCAGCTCCGCTTCCCGGCTCCGTCGGTCGTCAAGGCCGGCTGGGGCGTCCTCGACGGCAAGCTGGAAGGGATCACCGCGCGGCAGCTCACCCTGCCGTCCGGCGCCCGCAAGCTGCGCGTCTCCCTGGGCGAAGGCACGGTCGCGGTCCTCTCCCGCGGCGACACCGTGGTCGGCACCCTCTGGCAGGGTGGCGCGCCGTTCGAGGAACGGCTGGAGGATGACGCGGCGGACCGCCTCACCCTGCTGCACACCCGGCCCGGCGCCGATCCGTTCAGCGTCGAGCTGTTGCCGCGTGCCGAGGGAGAGGATCTCCTCGCCCTGCCGGCCGGAGCGCCGTTCGAGCGCGCTCTCGACCGCGCCGGCACGCTGCGGATCACCCTGCCCACTCTGTCCGGTGCCAGCCCGCCGGCTACCACCTTCCACGTGCGCGGCGCCGGCGCGCAGGCCGTCCTGCTCGGCCGCGACGGCTCGGTCGCCCGCGGCGCCGACGTGCCGGTCGGGCGCGGCGGTGTCCTTCTCATCCAGCACGGGCCGGGCCTGCTGCTCGCCTGGCTCGGCGCGGCGGGCGAGGAGACCGCGGCGCTCTGGCCGGCCGCCGACCGTGGAGCGCAGCCGGTGAAGGTCGAGCCGCCGGCGAGCGTGCCGCTCTCCGGCCGCTTCGCCGATCTCGCGATCGCCGGCAGCGGTCCGCGCGTGCTGCACCTGCGCACCGCGGAGCCGGTCGCGACCCTGCTCCATCGTGCCGACGGCAGCGCCGATGAAGTCGAGGTGCATCGCGAGAGCGGCCGGCTGGACGCCTTCCTGCCGCCTGGCGACGCGCGGCTGGGATTGCGCTCCCTCGCCGGCGCCCAACTCTCCGGCGTCGCCGAGATCACCCTGACGCCGGTGACCGCCATCCGCGAAGGGCTGGGGCCGGAAGTGCTCCTGCCCGCCGGTGGCAGCCGCTGGTTCTCCTTCCACGTCGACCGGCAGGGTCCGGTCGGAGTGGGCGCCCACGCCGATTCCGACGTCGTGGAAATCGAGCTCTACGACCGCGGCGGCCGGCGCCTGGAAGCGGAGGGCTCGGGAGATGGTGTCGGAGCCAAGGGCGGCGTGGTCCGCCTGAGCGACCTGGCGCCGGGCGACTACCTGCTCGCCCTGCGCTCACCGGCCGGCGCCGCGCCGGTCAAGGCCCGTCCGGCGGTGGCCGGGCTGGTCCTGCCCGACACCGGACCCCCTGAAGACGTCATCCGGCAGTACCTGCAAGAAGCCGGGGCCGAGGCCCCGGAGAGCGTTCCCGGGAGTGAGCCATGAGCCGTCCATCGTCCTCGTTCCGGCGCCGCGGTGCGGTCGCCGTGTGTGTTGGTCTGTCGCTGTTGACCGCGTTTCCTGTGTTTTCGGCGGCCCGGTGGGCCCTCACCCCCGGCCCCTCTCCCGGCTCCCCCCTCCCATCCCCGGGAGAGGGGAGAAATGCAAAAACTGGCTTCTTGTCTCCGCTCTCCCGGCGGG
>DATARD010000332.1:0-13763 GCA_036264355.1 Thermoanaerobaculia bacterium | reverse complement strand
TGTTGTAGTTGTCCAGGGTCGTCAGGAGCGGTCCGCCCGTCGTCCAGGCCGCGCTGCTGCCCGAGACATCGCTGCCGAGCGGGTAGGTCGCGAGCCAGTTGTCGGCCGCCGTGATTGTGTCGCTGATACAGCTCGGCGCGTTCCCGGCGAGGACGTTGAGCTTGGCGGCGACGAGCTGCTTGAAGAGGTCGATGGTCTTGTCGCCGCTGCTCGGAGTGCTCATCCAGAGGATGGCATGCGCTGTCGAATAGGTGACGCCACCGACTGTGATTTGGGAGACCGGCCAGGCGCTCGCATGATTCTTCCAGTAGCCCAGCGTACCGGTCCCGGGAGCCGGGATCTTGTAGCCGAAGTCGACGTCGGTGCGGTTCTGGCCCGGCGCCAAGGGGACCGTCGCAACGTTCGGGGTTGCCGTGCCGTCGCGGTCGAAAGTCGGAGTGGCTCCGGCCGGCAGTGTCGCCGCGTCGACCCGGACGGTGTAGGTGCCCGGGGCGAGGTGATCGAAGGAGTAGTGGCCGTTGCTGTCGGTGACCGTCGAGCCGAGGACGTGGCCGGATGCGTCAAGCAGTTGGACGGCAACGCCGACGAGACCGATCTCTCCGCCGTCCTGGATGCCGTTCATATTGAAGTCGAGCCAGACGGTGTCGCCGATCGAGGCGGTGCCGCGGTAGCCGAAGTCGTAGGAGAAGACGTTGTCGTGGGGCACCGTGTCGGTGATCTGGTTGGCGATCGTGGCGATGTACCCGGAAAGAGGGCCGCCCGCGGCAAAATTCGAATTCGCGACCACCACCTGGTAGGTCCCGGAATCGACTTCGAACCGGTAGTGCCCGTTCGCGTCCGTGGTGGTGGTCCCCAACAGGAAGCCCGCGGCATCCCGCAGTTCCAGGACGACGCCGGGAATGCCGGGCTCGCCCGGCTCCTGCGTGTGATCGGCGTTGCTGTCGACGAACACCGTGTCTCCCAGCGCGTAGGGCCGCAGCAGCGTGCACGGGGCGCCCAACTCGTCGACGCAGACGAGCCTGTTCGGCAGCAGCAGAGCGTTCAGGTTCACGAGGTCGACGCCCTGAATGCGCAACCGGTAGATGCCGGGAGGGACGACACTGGTGTTGTAGTCCATCTGGGAGCGGTCGAAGGGATCGGTGGAGATCTTGAACTGCTCCCACTCCAGGTTCCCCGAAGGGTTGTCGTTGGCGAAGGTCTGGCCGTCAGGGAAGATCAGATCGTAGCGGATCGACGGGCTGCGCAGGGCGTAGATCCCGCTGCCCGCCGGGTTGCGGTCATCCGGCGGGTTGCCGGTCGTCCCGGGGAGCCCCACGGCGACGCCTTCAGGCACCGTGTCGACAGTGGCCCAGGCAGGGCGGAAAGGAGCATTCGGCGTGTCCGGATCGTCGGTGTCGAGGTCGGTGCCGTCAAACTTGCCGTGGTCGAAGTCGCCGTCCCAAACCGTCACCGACGGCTGCGACGTCGGGATGTCGAAATAGAAGGTGAAGGTGCCGTCGTAGGTGGTCGGCGTCGCGGCCGGGAAGCTGGGGTAAAGAATCCGCAGATCGGATGTGTTGGTCGGATTGGAGATGTACGAGAAGGGCCGGGCCACGGGATCCAGGGTCAGCCCGCTGATCACCGCGTCGGAGCGCACCTTGAACGCATTGAGCGATGTGAGGAGCGGAGTCGTCAGCCGGATCCTGAGGTGGTAGAAGAAGTTGCCGCTCGGGGCCCGCGCCGCGGCGCTGGTCGGAATGGTGAAGTCGATCCAGGCGTTGTCCGGCATCATCGAGCCGGTCAGCACCGGATTGCCCGGCATCATCTCGACCACCGTCGAGCCGGTGCCGTCCGCCGCCGGGTCGGTATACAGGGTGTACTCGTAGACTGCGTTCGTGACGCCGGTGTCCCAGTGGGAGACTCCCGAAGAGTCGACACCGCGGGCGTCACCGTCGAAGATGCCGACGGTGAACGAGGTGGCGGCGGCCGGCACCGAGATCTGCAGGTTGAGGTCGGAGCCGCTGAGGGTCGCCAGGTTGCTGCCGGCAATAGCCAGGAAGCGTCCGTCCGTCGGATCGCACGTCGGCAGGCACCGCATGGTGGCGCTGCTCTTGGTCAGGGCGGACTTGCGAGGCGCCGCCGGGCTCGTTGCCGGAGCGGAAACCTGCGCCGCGGCCGGTTGCGCCGCCTCGGCTGCGAGGTTGTCGAGAAGGTTCTGGTAAAGGATCTCCTCCAACTCGGGTTTCGGTGTCCCCGTCTGGGCCATCGCCGTGTTCACCCCGATCGGTGCCAGCAGCCCGACGAGGATCAACCCGACCATCTTCAGCATGGGAGCTTTCATGACAGACCCCTCCTGTTCTACTGGCAACTGCGCTCAGGCGTGGACCCGTAAGTGGAGCAAACTTCAGGAGATCTGAATAGACACGAAGAACAGCCTACGAAGACATCCTCTCCCCTTGCCGTCAGGAGATCGTCAGGATGTTTCCCACCGCGCGCGGTCTACGGCAGCTCGTCGGTGACCTGGAACTGGCGCAACACCGTGTCGCCGAGCTGGTCGAGGTCGCCGAGGTACGTTTCCTCACCTGTTTTCAGATTGCGCAAGAACACGCGTACGCGTGGCGCCTCACCCTCGGTTTCCCGTGGCTCCGACCAGATGCGCAGCAGGAACGAGCCCGAGGGGTTGTCGCGAGCCGTCCGCTGAGAGGCTCGGGTGGGAGGTGCAAGGATTTCCCGGCTCATGGCCATGGTCCTCATCCTGAAAAGACAACGTCAGGAGGATATCAGAGGTTTGCAGGAACGGCCGAGGACGGGCCCGGGTATCGGGCCCGTCCTCGGCTGCGTCAAGGATAGTTTAGTTCCGGTGCGGGGCGCAGAGAAGACCGTTGTTGTAGTTGTTGAGCTGGGTCTGCCACGGCGAGGCCGTGGTCCAGGCCGCGCTGGAGCCGCTGACGCCGCTGCCCGGCGGGTGGGCCGCCGTCCAGGCATCCGAGGAATTCACGGTGGAGTAGATGCACGACGGGTTGTTGCCGGTGATCAGGTTGAGCTTCGCCGCGAGGAGCTGGACGAAGAGGACGATGCTCTCGTCGCCGCGGGGCGGGGTGTTGAGGATGGTGATCGCCTGATCGCGCGTGTACACCACGCCGCCGATGGTGATCGAGGCGACCGGCCAGGCTGAAGCATGAGTCTTCCAGTAGCCGATGGTGCCGGTCCCCGGAGCTGCCACCCGGTAGCCGAAGTCGGCGTCGGTGCGGTTCTGTCCGGCGGACAGGCTGACCGAGGCGGTGTTGGCCGTGGCCGTGCCGTCGAGGTCGTAGGTCTGGGTGGCGCCGGACATCAGCGTCGAGGTGACGACGCTGACCTTGTAGGTGCCGGGCAGCAGGTTCGGGAAGGTGTAGTTGCCGTCGCCCGCCGTGGTCGCCGTGGCGATCAGGCTGTTGGAGGAGGAATCGAGGAGCTGGACGGTGACGCCGTTGATGCCGATCTCACCGGCGTCCTGGACGCCGTTGGCGTTGTAGTCGAGCCAGACGCGGTCGCCGAGCGAGCCGTTGCCGCGGTAGCCGAAGTCGACGTCGGTGCGACTCTGCCCCGCGGCGAGCGTCACGGTCGTGACGTTGGGCGTCGCGGTCCCGTCGAGGTCGTAGGTCGGCACGGCGCCGCCCGGCAGGCTGGAGGGCACGATGACGACACTGTAGGTGCCGGCCGGCAGGTTGGTGAAGGTGTAGTTGCCGTTGGTCCCCGTCGTCGTGGTGGCGATCGGCGTGCCGGCCGAATTCTTGAGGGTGATGACGACGCCGGTGATGCCCGGCTCGCCGGTGTCCTGGATGCCGTTGCCGTCGTAGTCGAACCAGACCCGGTCGCCGAACTGCTGAACGCCGCGGTAGCCGAAGTCGACGTCGGTCCGGCTGGCGCCGGCCGCCAGGGTCGCTGACGCGGTGTTGGCCGTGGCGGTGCCGTCGGCGTCGAAGGTCTCCACCATGCCGGCCGGCAGGGTGGCCGTCACGACGCGGACCGTGTAGCTGCCGGCGAGCAGATTGGCGAAGCCGTAGATCCCGTCTCCCGCGGTGGAGCTGCTGGTGAGGACGTTCCCCGCGCTGTCGAGCAGCTCGACGGCTACGCCATTGATCCCGGCCTCGCCGGAATCCTGGGCGCCGTTGTTGTTGAGATCGAGCCAGACGCGGTCACCGAGCGACGCGGTGCCGCGGTAGCCGAAGTCGGCGGTGGTGAGGTTCTGGCCGGCGGCGAGGGTGACCGTGGCGGTGTTCGCCGTCCCGGTGCCGTCGAGGTCGAAGGTCTCGACCGCTCCCCCGGGGAGGGTCGTGGCGACGGTGCGCACGGTGTAGGTGCCGGCGAAGAGGCCGGCGAAGGAGTAACCGCCGTTGCCGGAGGTCACGGTGGAGCTCATGAAGTTGCCGGCGCCGTCGAGCAGCTCGACGGTGACGCCGTTGATGCCGACCTCTTCCGGCTCTTGGGTGCCGTTGCCGTTCAGGTCATACCAGACGCGGTCGCCGATGGCCGCCGTGCCGCGGTAGCCGAAGTCGACGTCGGTGCGGTTCTGCCCGCTCGTCAGGGAGACGGTGGCGGTGTCCGGCGTGGCGGTGCCGTCGGCGTCGAAGGTCGGCGACGGGCCGGCCGGCAGGGTGGAGGCGACGACGTGCACCGTGTAGGTGCCCGCCAGCAAGCCCGGGAAGGTATACCCGCCGTTGCCGGAGGTCACCGTGCTCGCGATGGTGTTGCCGGCGCCGTCGAGAAGCTGGACGGTGACGCCGTTCAAGCCGGTCTCGTTCGGGTCCTGCACGCCGTCGCCGTTCAAGTCGTACCAGACGCGGTCGCCGAGCGACGCGGTGCCGCGGTAGCCGAAGTCGACCGTGGTGAGGCTCTGGCCGCCGTTGAGCGTCACGGTGGCCGCGTCGGCGGTGGCGGTGCCGTCCGCGTCGAACGTTTCGACGGCTCCGGCCGGCAGGGTCGCGGTGGCGATGCGCACGGTGTAGGTGCCCGCCAGCAGGTTGGAGAAGGTGTAGTTGCCGTCGCCGGCCGTGGTGGCCGTGGCGATCACGGTGCCGTGGGTGTCGAGGAGCTGGACGGTGACGCCGTTCAAGCCGGTCTCGCCGGTGTCCTGCACGCCGTCGCCGTCGACGTCGTACCAGACGCGGTCGCCGAGCGAGGCGGTGCCGCGGTAGCCGAAGTCCACGTCGGTGCGCGCCGCGCCGGCCGCCAGGCTCACCGTGGCGGCGTTGGCCGTTCCGGTCCCGTCGAGATCGAAGGTCGGAACGGTGCCGGCCGGAAGCGTCGTGGCGTCGACGGTCACCGTGAAGGTGCCCGCCGGCAGGTTGTTGAAGGAGTAGTTGCCGTCGCCGCCGGTGGTCGCCGTGGCGACGGTGTTGCCGCCGCTGTCGAGCAGCCGGACGGTGACGCCGTTCAGGCCGGCCTCGCCGGAATCTTGCGTGCCATTGCCATTGAGGTCGTACCAGAGGCGGTCGCCGATGGACCCGGTGCCGCGGTAGCCGAAGTCCACGTCCGTGCGGTGGGCGCTGGCCGCGAGGGTCACGGCTGCCGTGTTGGCCGTCGCCGTGCCGTCCAGGTCGTACGTCGGCGCCAGGCCGGCCGGCAGCGTCGAGGCGTCGACGCGCACGCTGTAGGTGGCCGGGGCGAGATGGTCGAAGGAGTAGTTGCCGTCGCCGCTCGTGACCGTGGTGGCGAGGACGTTGCCGGAGCCGTCGAAGAGCTGAACGGTGACGCCGTTCAATCCGGGTTCGCCGGTATCCTGGGCGCCGTTGGCGTTCAAGTCGAGCCAGAGGCGGTCGCCGACGGAAGCGGTGCCGCGGAAACCGAAATCGTAGGTGAGCACGTTGTCGTTGGTGACCGTGTCGGTGATCTGGTTGGCGATCGTGGCGATGTAGCCGGAGAGCGGGCCGCCGGCATCGAAGTTCGAGGCGGCGACCACCACCTGGTAGCTGCCGGCGTCGACTTCGAAGCGGTAGTGGCCGTCGGCGTCCGTCGTGGTCGTCCGCAGCAGGAAGCCCGCGGTGTCCCGCAGCTCCAGGACGACCCCGGGGATGCCGGGCTCGCCCGGACCCTGGACGTGATTGGCGTCACTGTCGACGAAGACCGTGTCGCCCAGGGCGAAAGGCCGCAGCAGCGTGCAGGGGATCCCCAGGTCGTCGATACAAACCACCTTGCTGGGCAGCAGCACGGCATTGAGGTTCACGAGGTCGACGCCCTGGATGCGCATCTGATAGGTGCCTGGCGGGATGACGCTCGTGTGGTAGTCCATCTGCGAGCGGTCGAAGGGGTCGGTGGAAATCTTGAACTGCTCCCACTCCAGGTTGCCCGACGGGTTCTCGTTGGCGAAGGTCTGGCCGTCCGGGAAGATCACGTCGTAGCGGATCGACGGGCTGCGCAGGGAGTAGATACCGCTGCCCGCCGGGTTGCGGTCGTCCGGCGGGTTGCCGGTCGTTCCGGGGAGCCCCACGGCGACGCCTTCGGGAACCGTGTCGACGGTGGCCCAGGCCGGCCGGAAGGGGGCGTTCGGCGTGTCCGGATCGTCGGTGTCGAGGTCCGTACCGTCGAACTTGCCGCGGTCGAAGTCGCCGTCCCAGACCGTCAGGGAAGGCTGCGACGTCGGTACGTCGAAGTAGAAGGTGAAGGTGCCGTCGTAGGTGGTCGGGCTGGCGGCCGGGAAGCTCGGATAGAGAATCCGCAGGTCCGACGTGTTGGTCGGGTTGGAGATATAGGAAAACGGCCGAGCCACGGGGTCGAGCGTCAGCCCGGTGATGACCGAATCTGTACGCACCTTGAAAGCATTGAGCGAGGTCATGGTCGGCGTCGTCAGACTGATTTTGAGGTGATAGAAGAAATTGCCGCTCGGGGTCCGTGCCACAGAGTTGGTCGGAATGGTGAAATCGATCCAGGCATTGTCCGGCATTATGGATCCGGTCAGCACCGGGTTGCCCGGTACCATTTCCACTACCGTGGTGCCGGCTCCGTCGGCCGCCGGGTCGGCGTACAAAGTGTATTCATAGACCGCATTCGTGACGCCGGTGTCCCAGTGGGAGATTCCCGCCGAGTCGACGCCGCGGGCGTCACCGTCGAAAATGCCGACGGTGAACGAGGTCGCTGCGGCGGGCACCGAGATCTGCAGATTGAGGTCCGAGCCGCTCAAGGTAGCCAGGTTACTGCCCGCGATGGCCAGGAAGCGGCCATCCGTCGTGCTGCAGCTCGGAAGGCACCGCATGGTGGCGCTGGTCTTGGTCAGGGCCGCCTTACGCGGTGCCGCCGGGCTCGCTGCTGGAGCAGAGACCTCCGCCGCGGTCGTCGTCTGTGCCGCCGCATCGGCCGCGAGGTTGTCGAGAAGGTCCTGGTAGAGGACGTCTTCCAACTGCTGGCGGGGGGGATCCCCGGCCTGGGCCATCAATCTTGCTTGTCCCGCGGGCAGCACCAGCAGCCCGGCGAGGATCAACCCGGTTGTCCATCGTCCCAACGAAGTCATCATCGTTCCTCCTGTCTTGCTTCGCCCAAACGTCATGAGATCGCACGTAGACATGCGCTGGTACAAGCCTTGAACCGCGAGACTTTTTCGCAGCGATGAAGCGAAGTTTCGCGAAGGACCGTCAGGAGACCGTCAGGAACCATTACGAACTATGTTACGAAGCCTGTCGAAGGGGGAGAGGTCCCCGCGGCCGGCCCCGGCAGCGGGGATGCGTCCGGCTACCGATGGACCGGCGGACAAGGGAGGCCGCGGGTGTAGCCCTCCAGTTGCGCCGGCCAGGCTGCCGCCTCCGTCCATGCCGGTCCGGAAGCGGTGGCGTCGCTGCCCGGAGGGTGAGCCGCCAGCTAGGCGTCAGCCCATTCGAGGGTCGTGTAGATACAGGCTGGATTGCTGCCGGTAAGGAAGTCGTGCTGATGACCTGCTTGATCAGGTCGAGGCTCCGGTCGCCCTGGCTCGGGGAGCGCAGGAGCTTGAGCGCCTGAATTCTGGTGTAGAGCCTCCCTCCTGCGAGCACTTGGGCGACCGGCCACACCTCGGCATGGTCCGTCCATTAGCTTGGATTTCGCGGAGCGGCCGGCGAGCGAGCGGTCAGCGGAGCGCTCTGCGCGTTGCTGGGGAAAACGCACAGGGTGCCGCGGTAGCCGAAATCGACGTCCGTCCAGCTCTGCCCCGGGGCCAGCAGGACGGTGGCGGTCGAGGCGGTCGCGCTGACGTGGTGGTCGAGGCGAGCAGCTTGGCCCTCGCGGCGCGCAGTTTCATCGAAGGTTACGCACGTTCATGTTCCTTCCTCATCCGCCGCCGGCGCCCTGCGTACGGTAGAATCGATGGGGTCACACGATCTAGTCTTCTCACGGGGTGACACCCTGACTGCAGGCACCACGATCGATCAGAAGAAGCGGCGCGCCCGTCCTGCCGAGGAGGTGGGAGCGGTGCGCGTGCGCCTGCTGGGCGGTTTCGAGGTCTGGCACGGCGACGAGCCGGTCTCCGGCTTCGAATCGCAGAAGGTGCGCGCTCTCTTCGCCTATCTGGTCTGCCACCGCGACCGCCTGTTCAGCCGCGACAGCCTGGCGGGCCTGCTGTGGCCGGACCGCGACCCGGACGGTGCCCGCCATGCCCTGCGCCAGGCGGTCTACAACCTCAAATCGGCCCTGCCGTCGGCGGTGCCGCCGGTCCTTTCCGGCCAGGGCGGAGTGCAGCTCAATCCGGCGGCCGCGGTGTGGAGCGACGTCGAGGCGTTCGAGCAGGCTGTGCAGCACGGCAGGGGGCGCGACGTGGTCGATCCCTACCATCTCACCACCGCCACACAGCTCTACCGCGGCGAGCTGCTGGCCGGCTTCTTCGTCAAGGACAGCGAGACGTTCGAGGAGTGGCTGGTCGGCGAGCAGGAGCGCTTGCGCGAGGCGGCCATCGATGTGCTGCGCACTCTGGTCGACACCTACCGGCGGCGCGGCGAGTACCGTTTCGGCTTTCACTACGCCCGCCGCCTGATGGCCCTGGAGCCGCTGTCGGAAGAGGCGTGCCGCGACCTGATGCGCCTGAGCCTCCTCGCCGGCCGGCGCAGCCGCGCGCTCGAGGCGTATGAGAAGCTGCAGGGCCTGCTGCGCCGCGAGCTGGGGGTCGAGCCGCTCAAGGAGACGCGCCGCCTGTATGAATCGATCCTCGCCGAGAATCCGGGCGAGGTCGAGGTCGAGCGAGACAAAGAGGCCGTCGGCCCCCTGATCCCCCTGGCCGGCCGCGGTCAGGCGCTCGCCTGCCTGCTCACCGATTGGGAGCGGGTGCGCGCGGGCTGCGGCACGGTGACCCTGTTGACCGGCAAGCCGGGCTCCGGCAAGACCCGCCTGATCAGGACCTTCCTCGACGCCGCCACGTCGCAAGGCCCGGCGACCGTCCTCAAGGGGCGCGGCGACGATCCGCCGGTCCCCTACCGGCCGGTGGCCGAGGCCCTGGACGGTATCCTTCACGACGACGAGGGGCCGGGAGAGCGGGCGCTCGCGGCGGTGCCGGCGGCGGTGCTCGCGGACCTCTCCCGGCTCTGCCCGGCCCTGCGCGAGCTGCGGCCCGGCATCGCGTCCTCCGAGCCGCTCACCGACGGCGCCGGCCGGCACCGGCTTTTCGAGGCGGTGACCGCCTTCCTGGCCGCTCTCTGCGGCAGCGAGCCGCTCATCCTCTTTCTGGACGACCTGCACAGCGCCGATCCCGACACCCTGTCTCTGCTGCGCCACCTGATGGACCGGCTGGCCGGCCAGCCGGTATGGCTCCTCGCCGCCTGCCAGTCCGGCGACGAGGAGCGCCTCCGCGGGCTGCTCACCGGGCCGGACGGTTCCCGGGGCTCCGAGATCCATCTCGGGCTGCTCCCGGCCGCCGCCTTGCGCGAGATCGCCGAGGCGCTGGTGGCCGAAGAGCAGGCCGCGGAGCTCATCCGCTTCCTCGCCGCCGGCAGCAGTCTTCCTCTGGAGGTGGCCGAGCGGATCAATTTTCTCTGGGACGAGGGCCTTCTCGTCCCCGCCGAGACCGTGGGCTGGCGCCTCACCGCTCCCCTGGGAGAGCTCGCCCTGCCCGGCGGCGGAACCGTCTCCGGCCTCATCCTCCACCGCATTCAGCGCCTGCCCAGCTCCACCCGCCGCCTGGCCACCCTGGCCGCCGTGGCCGGGCCGAGCTTCGATTTCTCACTGCTCGAAAAGGCGGCGGACGAGCACTCGGTGGTGATCGAGATCGGCCTTGAGCTGATGCTCAAGCGATGGCTGGTGCGCCAGTGCCTGCCGCATTGGGAGAGCGGCCGGCGGCGGCGTGACCTCACGCTGTGGGCCGAGGGGATGCGCCGCGGGCGTTTCGAATTCGCCCACCGGCAGATCCGCAGCGTCCTCATCGGCGCCATCGGGGAGCAGCGCCGGCAGGTCCTGCACACCCAGGTCGCCACCGCCCTGGAAGAGCTGCCGGCGGCGGCGGGCGACACCCTGAGCGAGTCGCTCGCCCACCACTGGGCGGCGGCGGGCGACTGGAGCAAGGCCCTCTCCCACCTCGAACGCGCCCTGCGCAAGGCGGGCGGCCTGCAAGCCGACGCCACCACCGTCCACTATTATCAGCAGGCCCTGGATCTCGTCGCCCGCCTCTGCGAAGGCGCCGGCGGCGCCGAGCAGGCCGCCGCCGCGTGGACCGCCGCGCGCTCCCGCTTCCAGAACGTCTGAGACCTCCTGTTGAAGAGCCGCTAAAAAGGGGGTTGACAGCCCCCCCGCGCGTGCCTACACTGTTAGCAGTCACCGCGGGCGAGTGCTAACAGCCGGGCGGTGACGAGCCCGAGCAACCATTGAATCTTTCGTTTCTTCCAACCCCTATAGAAGGAGGTAGACAACCGTGAATATCCGTCCACTGCACGATCGTGTCCTGGTCAAGCGGAGCGAAACACAGGAGCAGGTCCGGGGAGGCATCATCATCCCGGACACCGCCAAGGAGAAGCCGCAGGAGGCCGAGGTGATCGCCGTCGGCCCGGGCAAGCTGACCGACGACGGCAAGCGTTCGCCGATGGACGTCCAGACCGGCGACCGTATCCTGATGGGGAAGTACTCCGGCAGCGAGATCAAGATCGACGACACCGACTACGTGATCCTGCGCGAGGACGAGATCCTCGCCGTGATCGGCAACGGCAAGAAGTAAGACTGCGGCGTCGCGCGCTTGTCGGAATCAAATCCCGCAAATCAAATTCAGATCGACCAGGAGGCATAGAGAACAATGGCCAAGCAGATCATTTACTCCGGGGACGCGCGCGCCGCGATCCTGCGGGGCGTCAACAAGCTCGCCGACGCGGTCAAGGTGACCCTCGGCCCCAAGGGCCGCAACGTCGTCATCGAGAAGAAGTTCGGCTCGCCCACGATCACCAAGGACGGCGTCACCGTCGCCAAGGAGATCGAGCTCGCCGATCCGCTGGAGAACATGGGAGCGCAGATGGTGCGCGAGGTCGCTTCGAAGACCTCCGACGTGGCCGGTGACGGCACCACCACCGCCACCGTGCTCGCCCAGGCGATCTACCGCGAAGGCTCCAAGAACGTCACCGCCGGCGCCAACCCGATGGAGATCAAGCGGGGCATCGAGCTGGCCGTCAAGGCCGCCGTCGAGGCGATCGACAAGCTCGCCAAGCCGGTCGAGGGCAAGGACATCGCCCACGTCGGCACCATCTCCGCCAACAACGACGAGGAGATCGGCCGCATCATCTCCGAGGCGATGGAGAAGGTCGGCAAGGACGGCGTCATCACGGTGGAAGAGGCGCGCGGCCTGGAGACCACCCTCGAGGTGGTCGAGGGCATGCAGTTCGACCGCGGCTATCTGTCGCCGTACTTCGTCACCGACGCCGAGCGCATGGAGACGGTGCTCGAGAACGCCAAGATCCTCCTCCACGAGAAGAAGATCAGCTCGATGAAGGACCTCCTGCCGACCCTCGAGCAGGTCGCCAAGCAGGGCCGTCCGCTCCTCATCATCGCCGAGGACGTCGAGGGCGAGGCGCTGGCCACCCTGGTGGTCAACAAGCTGCGCGGCACGCTGCACGTCGCCGCCGTCAAGGCGCCCGGCTTCGGCGACCGCCGCAAGGCCATGCTGGACGACATCGCGACCCTGACCGGCGGCCGGATGATCACCGAGGACCTCGGGATCAAGCTGGAGAACGTCCGCTGGGAGGACCTCGGCGACGCCAAGAAGGTCGTGCTGACCAAGGACGAGACCACCATCGTCACCGATTCGGACGATCCGAAACGGCACGAGGCGATCGCCGGCCGCGTCAAGCAGATCCGCAACCAGGTCGAGGAGACCACCTCGGACTACGACCGCGAGAAGCTCCAGGAGCGCCTGGCCAAGCTGGTCGGCGGCGTGGCGGTGATCAAGGTCGGCGCCGCGACCGAGACCGAGATGAAGGAGAAGAAGGCGCGCGTCGAGGACGCCATGCACGCCACCAAGGCGGCCGTCGAGGGCGGCATCGTCCCGGGCGGCGGCGTGGCCCTGCTGCGCGCGGTCAAGGCGGTCGACGCGCTGAAGGCCGAGGGCGACGTCAAGGTCGGCATCAACATCGTCCGCCGGGCGCTCGAGGAGCCGGCCCGCCAGATCGCGGCCAACGCCGGCGAGGAGGGCTCGGTGGTCGTCAAGCAGCTCCTGGCCGACAACGGCACCAGCGGCTTCAACGCGGCGACCGGCAAGTTCGAGGACCTGGTCGCGGCCGGCGTCATCGATCCGGCCAAGGTCACCAAGACGGCGCTGCTCAACGCGTCGTCGATCGCCGGCCTGATGCTCACCACCGAGGCCATGGTCTCCGAGATCAAGGAGAAGGACGAGAAGGGCGGCGGCATGCCCGGCGGTGGCGGCATGGGCGGCATGGGCGGCGGCATGTACTAGAAGCCGGATTCCCGGCGGCCCGCCAAGCCACGGCGGCCGCCGGTTGTATATAGAGGAAGGAAGGCCGGTCCGCGAGAGCGGGCCGGCTTTTTGATTTTGGGGGCGAAAGGGATCGACCTCGCCGCCCGGGATTGAAATCCCGGGCGGGAAGGCCACGGACGCTCCGGTTCTGGCCGGCTCAGGCCCCGCCCCCCGAGCTGGACAGCGCCGACGCCTTGGCCCTCATCGTCTCCCGCTCCTCGCGCCAGCGCTCCGCCGCCGCCTCGCTGCGGGCGCCGGCGGCGAGGCGGCTGAGCACCTCGATCGCCTGGTCGCAGTAGCGCCGGGCGGCGTCCCCCGCGCGCACCGCCAGCGCCCGGTCGACCGCGCGCTCCAGGTGGGGGAGCGCCTTCTCCCACTGGCCGGCGGCCGCATAGTGGAAGGCCAGGGCCTCGCACGGGTGTCCGCCCTGCAGGCTTTCGAGCGCCGTCGCCACCTGGAGGTGCATGGCCTGCCGGCGGAGCGGATTGAGCTCGCCGTAGATCGCCCTCCGGATGCGGTTGTGCGCGAACTCGAAGCTCCCCCGCCGCGCCGCTCGCCCGCCGTGCTTCCAGGGCCCCAGGTCGTCCTCCCGCTGGCTGTCGGTCCAGACGTGGGCGAACTGGCGGATCAGCCAGCGCTTGAGCAGCACGTCGAGCCCGATCTCCACCACCATCGCATGCTCGTCGGCGGCTTCCTGCAGGAGCTGGACGTCGAAGGTCTGGCCGAAGATGGCCGCCAGCGAGGCGAGGCGCCGGGTCGAGTTGGGGAGGCGGCGGATGCGCAGGCGGATCAGCTCGTCGAGGTCCTCCGGCAGGTCGAGGTCGCCCAGGGAGCGGGGGAGGGACCAGCGCCCGGGGTCCCGCGCCGCCAGGATACCCTCGTCCCAGAGGAAGTTGACGAGCTC